>CAUJIY010000172.1 GCA_963205295.1 Pseudomonadota bacterium | reverse complement strand
GCGGGCATTGTCGGCACCTTCATCGTAAAGCACGTCGAACTGGTCGACGATCATATCGCCAAAGTCCCGTGAACTCACGCCGACGTTCTGGAACGCCGGAATGTCGTTGACCTCGACGGTATACGGCACCGAAATGAGGCTGCCCTTCCGGACGTTGAACGGAAATGGGTGGTCGTCGGCCGTGTAGTCGCACAGGTACTCGACCCCGAGTTCGGCCAGGATGTCCGGCGTGTTGTTGGTGTGCGTCAGGAACGGCGACAGCCACCCCCTGGTCTTGCGACCGAGCGCCTTTTCCATGACCCCGAGCACGCCACCAATGATCTCGCGCTCCTTCTTCTCGTCGATGCCGGAGAGAAAATTCGCTGGAGCGTTGTTGATGCCGTGGCCTATGAAGGCCCAGCGTCGCCGGAGCGTCTCCTCGATGATGCGCGGATACTCGCGGATGATCTCCGAATTGAGGCACACCGTGCCGCGCATGCCGAGCTTGTCCATGAGTTCGATCATGCGCCACAAGCCGACGCGGTTGCCGTAGTCACGCCAGCCGTAGTTGAGCGGATCCGGATTGAAGCGCTGCGTGCCGGGGATGATCGCCGTACCCGGGATGTCGTGCGGGAAGTGCTCGATGTTGATGTACGGAATCACCGCCACCCGCGCCCCCTTCGGCAGGCGGAACTTCGGCCGGTCGATGATCGGCACGTAGTCGTAGTGCGGGCTCTGCGTCAGGCCGCTGCGACGCTTCGCGGCCACGGTGCGTTTCGGTGCAGGCTTCCTGGCCACGTTGCGCATCTCCCCGGAATTGGCGACCGTGCGGGTGCCGGCTCAGAGCGACTCGAGGTAAGCGATCGCCTCGGCTTTGCTCACCACGTCGCCGTACTTGGCGTTGATGTCGAACAGGTTGGCATTGTGCGGGTCGTCGTGCCGGTCGCCGACGCACTCGCGCACCACGATCGGCCGGAAGCCGTGCTGCACGGCGTCCACGGCCGAGGCCCGGATGCAGCCCGAGGTGGTGCAGCCGGCGATGATCACGGTGTCAACCCCCTGTGCCGTCAGGGTGGCGGCGAGCGAGGTACCGAAAAAGGCACTCGCGTAGTTCTTGACGATCACGGTCTCGCCCTTGCCGGGCCTGGCCTCGGGGCAGAATTCCGCGTACGGGCTGCCCGGCACCAGCGCCTTGAGCACGGGCGCCTTGCGGATCCACACGCCCCCGTCCTCGAAGTTCGCCGGGTTGTACAGCACGCGCGTATGGATCACCGGCACCTTGCGGCGTCTTGCCGCACGCAGCAGCGCCGGCACTTCCCTGACGCACTTGACCACGCCGGGGGCGAACAGCGGTGCGCCGGGCAGGGTGTAGCCCTGCAACAGGTCGATGGCAATCACGGCGGGCTTGCGCCCGAAGCCGATGCGGTTGTCCCAGATGCCGGCGTAGTTCTGCCCGGCGGAGGTGTCCGTGGCGGCTGGCCTGGCTGCGGCCTTCCTTTTCTTCTTCGGCATGATCGGCGACCTCGGCAAGGGGCGCACCCATGGTTCCATGGACCATCCGGATCTGCAACCGCGGAGGACGGCTGGCTGTCGTGCGAGCTGGTCGGCGCGTGAGGGCGGCAGATTGGTCGTCGCGGCTGGTGCGGCTTCGACAGGTCCGGCTGTCGCGGCTCTCCACCCTGTGGCAGCGCCCCGCAGCCGCACCCACACCCCCGCCGCCTGCCTTCCGCCCGTCGCCCGGGTTAGAATAGGTCTCGGCCGGCAAGCGCCGCGCGCCCGTTCGGGGCGTGGTCGCTTAGCCGGCGTGGCTTTTTCTGAAACCTTCCCCTGCGGAGTCCCGGATGGACACAGCACGCACGTACAACGACGTCGTGGTCCGGCAGTTTGCCGTCATGACCGTGGTGTGGGGCGTCGTCGGCATGCTGGTCGGCGTCATCATCGCCGCGCAGCTCATGTTTCCGGAGCTGAATTTCGACCTGCCGTGGACGACCTACAGCCGGTTGCGACCCCTGCACACGAATGCGGTGATCTTCGCCTTCGGCGGCTCGGCGCTGTTCGCCGCCTCGTACTACGTGGTGCAGCGCACCTGCCACGTGCCGCTGTACGCGCCGACGCTCGCCTCGTTCACCTTCTGGGGCTGGAACGTGGTGATCGTGCTGGCCGCCATCACGCTGCCGCTCGGCTACACGCAGGGCAAGGAATACGCCGAGCTCGCCTGGCCGATCGACGTGCTCATCGCGGCCGTGTGGATCGCCTACGGTGTGGTCTTCTTCGGCACGATGGCCAAGCGCCGGGTCAAGCACATCTACGTCGCCAACTGGTTCTTCGCCTCCTACATCATCACCATCGCGGTCCTGCACATCGTCAACTCGCTCGCCATCCCGGTGACGCTCGGGCTCTCCTACCCGATCTACGCCGGCATCGTCGATGCGATGGTGCAGTGGTGGTATGGGCACAACGCGGTCGGCTTCTTCCTGACGGCCGGCTTCCTCGGCATCATGTACTACTTCGTGCCGAAGCAGGCCGGGCGGCCGGTCTACTCCTACCGGCTGTCGGTGGTGCACTTCTGGGCGCTGATCTCCACCTACATGTGGGCCGGCCCGCACCACCTGCACTACACCAGCCTGCCGGACTGGGCGCAGTCGATCGGCATGGTGTTCTCGCTGGTGCTGTTCGCTCCGTCCTGGGGCGGCATGATCAACGGCATCATGACCATGTCGGGCGCGTGGGACAAACTGCGCACCGATCCCGTGCTGAAGTTCCTCATCGTCTCGCTGTCCTTCTACGGCATGTCGACCTTCGAGGGACCGATGATGTCGATCAAGACCGTCAACGCGCTCTCGCACTACACCGACTGGACCATCGGCCACGTGCACTCCGGGGCGCTCGGCTGGGTGGCCATGGTGACCTTCGGCTGCATCTACGGCCTGCTGCCGCGCGCCTACGGCCGCCCCGGCATGTACAGCCAGCGGGCGATCGAGCTGCACTTCTGGCTCGCCACCCTCGGCATCGTGCTGTACGTCGCCTCCATGTGGATCGCCGGCGTGATGCAGGGCCTGATGTGGCGCGCGGTGAACGACGACGGCACGCTCACCTACACCTTCATCGAGAGCCTCAAGGCCACGTATCCGTACTACGCGGTGCGCCTGGTCGGCGGGCTGATGTTCCTCGCCGGTGCGGTGATCATGGCCTGGAACACCTGGAAGACCGTGGCGACGAGCGAGCGCGTCGCCCAGCCGGTCCTCGACCCGGCCTGAGGGGCGCGTACGCATGAAGCACGAGACCATCGAGAAATCCGCGGGCCTGCTGGGCGTGCTCACCGCCGTGGCCATCAGCATCGGCGGTCTCGCCGAGATCGTCCCGCTGATGATGTCGCGCGAGTCGGTCGAACCGACCCCCGGGGTGCTGCCCTACACCGCCGAGCAGCTCGAGGGCCGCGACATCTACGTGCGCGAGGGCTGCTACGTCTGCCACTCGCAGATGATCCGTCCCTTCCGGGCCGAGACCGAGCGCTACGGCCATTACTCGCTCGCCGGCGAAGCGGTGTACGACCGGCCGTTCCAGTTCGGCTCCAAGCGCACCGGACCGGACCTCGCCCGCGTCGGCAAGCGCTATTCCGACGAGTGGCACCGCGCACATCTCGTCAACCCGCGCGACCTGGTGCCGGAGTCCAACATGCCGGGCTTCCCCTGGCTCACCGCAGCGCAGGTCGACGCCAGCCTGACACCGCTGAAGATGCAGCGGCTACGCGCGATCGGCGTGCCGTACACGGACGAGGACATTGCCGGTGCGAGTGCGCGGGTCGAGGGCAAGACCGAGATGGACGTGCTGGTCGCGTACCTGCAGGGCCTCGGCACGGCCGTCAGGGGCCGCTAGTGGATCCGGGCGTGCTGCGCGGCCTGTTCACGGCGCTGCTGCTGGTGCTGTTCCTCGGCATCTGCGCCTGGGCCTACAGCGGCAAGCGCCGCGCGATGTTCGACGAGGCGGCGCGCCGTCCGCTGGAACCCGACGACCGGCCACCACCCGGCCCGCGTCCGGGATCCTGACAGCACAGGGAGTGAGAGCGCGATGAGCGGATTCTGGAACGCCTACATCTGGTTGCTGACGCTCGGCACGCTCGGCGGCTGCCTGTGGCTGCTGCAGGCGATGACCACGAAGCGCAAGCAGCCGGGTCCGGTGGAGGACACCACCGGGCACAGCTGGGACGGCGACCTCGAGGAATTCAACAACCCCCTGCCGCGCTGGTGGCTCACGCTGTTCTGGATCACCGGCATCTTCATGATCGTCTACCTGGTGATCTATCCCGGGCTCGGCAATTTCGCCGGCGTCATGGGCTGGAACCAGGTGAGCCAGTACGAGGCCGAGCGCGCCGCCGCCGAAGAGCGCTACGGCGACGTCTTTGCCGCCTTCGCCGCGCGGCCCGTGGCGGAACTCGCCACCGATCCCGACGCGCTGCGCGTCGGGCGCAATCTGTTCCTCAACAACTGCGCCGGCTGCCACGGCTCCGATGGCGGTGGCGCCCGCGGCTACCCGAACCTCACCGACGGGGCGTGGCTGTATGGCGGCTCGCCCGAAACCATCGTCCAGACCATCACCTATGGGCGCAACGGCGTGATGCCGGCGCTCGGCGCCGCACTCGGCGAGGGCGGCATCGACGAGGTCATCGCTTACCTGCGCGCGCTGCCCCGGCTGCAGGCCGCGGCTCCGGCAGGGACGGCCAGCACTGCCCAGACGCTCACCGCGCCGGAGACGGCCGGGCAGCAGAAGTTCCAGACGTTCTGCATCGCCTGCCACGGCATGGATGCACACGGCAACCAGGCGCTCGGCGCCCCGAACCTCACCGACAACGACTGGCTGCACGGGCGCACGGATGCCGACATCCGCAGCGTGATCCTCGACGGCCGCGCCAACCACATGCCGGCGCACGAGGAACTGCTGACACCGGACCGCATCCACGTGCTGGCCGCCTATGTGCTGAGTCTGGCCGCGGAAGGCGGGAGCTAGCGGCACGTGAACGGGGAGCTGCCACCGCACCCGACGGATGATCCCGACGAGGAGCCCGAGGGCCCGCTGCCGCCCGCGTGGAGTTCGCGCGCGCAGGTGATCGCCGCGGTGGCCTGGCCGTCGTTCCTCGCCGCGGCGTTCGCCACCATGCTGTTCTTCGCCTTCGTCGATCCCAGCCTGTTGCACGACGCCTCGGTCCCGGACGTCGAATCCACCCGCATGACCGACTACGGCCTGACGTTTTTCTTCTTCTGGGCCGTCGCCGCGATCTCCAGTGCGGTGTCCGTCTATCTCATCCGCACTTCGCATCTGCCGCCAGGCGACGGGGATGACCGGCGGTGAACGACATCGAAAGCAAAACCGAGGCGCTGTACGCCAAGCGCGCCAAGATCCATGCGCGCGAGGTCGAGGGGCTCTTCGAGAACCTGCGTAACGCCGCGGTCATCGGGCTGCTCGGCATCTACTACCTGCTCGCCTGGGTGCCCTGGGAAGGCCGCCAGGCGGTGCTGTTCGACCTGCCGGGGCGCAAGTTCTTCATCTTCGGTCTGACGCTCTGGCCGCAGGACTTCGTGTTCCTCGCCTGGCTGCTGATCATGGCGGCGCTGCTGCTGTTCTTCGCCACGGCCATCGCCGGGCGCGTGTGGTGCGGCTACGCCTGCCCGCAGACGGTGTGGACGCAGGCGTTCGTGTGGCTGGAGCGGCTCACCGAGGGCAATTTCAGCCAGCGCATCAAGCTCGACAAGGCGCCGTGGAGCGCCGCGAAACTCCTGCGCCGCGGCAGCAAGCACCTGCTCTGGATCCTGTTCGCGGGCTGGACGGGCTTCACCTTCGTCGGCTATTTCACGCCGATCCGCGAGCTCGGCAGCGCCCTGCTCACGTTCAACCTCGGCGGCTGGGAGACGTTCTGGATCGGCTTCTACGGCTTCGCTACCTGGGGCAACGCCGGCATCCTGCGCGAGCAGGTCTGCATCTACATGTGCCCGTACGCGCGCTTCCAGGGCGTGATGTTCGACCGCGACACCCTCATCGTCTCCTACGACCCGGCGCGCGGCGAACCGCGCGGCGGGCGCGCCCGCGGCACCCCGGCCGGCCAGCACGGGCTCGGCGACTGCATCGACTGCCGCCTGTGCGTGCAGGCCTGCCCGACCGGCATCGACATCAGGAAGGGCCTGCAGTACGAGTGCATCACCTGTGCGGCCTGCATCGACGCCTGCGACAGCGTGATGGACCGCGTCGGCTACCCGCGCGGCCTGATCCGCTATACGACGCAGAACGCCGTGCAGGGCAAGGCGCAGCACCTCGTGCGCCCCCGCGTCGTAGTGTACGGCACGCTGCTCGTGGTGCTGGCCGGCACCTTCCTCGCCTCGCTCGCCTGGCGCGCGCCGGTGCGGCTCGACGTCCTGCGCGATCGCAATGCGCTGTACCGTGAACTCGCCGACGGGCGGGTCGAGAACGTGTACCAGCTGAAGATCCTCAACAAGGACGGCGAGCGGCGTGCCGTGCAGATCACGGTCGAGGGCCTGCCCGGTGCGCGCGTGCGCACGGCGCCGGCGACGATCGAACTCGCGCCGAACTCGCTGCTCGACGTCGTCACGCGCATCAGCGTCGAGCGCACGGCGGCCCCGCGCGGCCGCAGCGATGTGATCTTCCGCGTCGCGTCCGCCACCGGCAACACCGTGTATGCCGAACACGAGGCGCGCTTCATGGGCCCGGTCGACTGACGGGCACGGCATCGTGGACAAGCCCTGGTATCGCCACTTCTGGGTCTGGTTCGTGCTGGCGCCGCTCGTCGCCACCCTGCTCGCCAGCGCGATCACCGCCTGGCTCGCCGGCGCGCCACCGGCCCTGGTCGTCGACGAGTTCGTGCCGGTCGCCATGGCCGTCGAGCGCGACCAGGCCCGCGACCGGCACGCGGCCGCGCTCGGCCTGCGCGCCCATCTCGCCCTCGGTACGCGCCACGCCGACGGCCAGGATCTCGTCGTCACGCTCGACGGCGCCGCACCGCCGTCGCTGCAGCTGGCACTGGTGCACCCGACCCTCGCCACCCACGACCGCGCCGCCACGCTCGAGCGCCGCGGCGCGCAGTATGCCGGGCGCATCCCGCGCACCGACACGCGCCTGTACGTGCAGCTCGGCGCCGGCAGCGGCGCCGACGAATGGCGCCTGACCGGCGTGCTGGAGCCGGGACAGGACACCCTCGAGCTGGCTGCGGACCGCTGAGATGACGGCCACCTGCCTGCACTGTGGCGCCGCCATCCGCGAGCCGGTGACGCGCACGCTCGAGATCGCCGGCGGGCGCCGCCCACTGTGCAGCGCGGCGTGCGAGGCCGTCGCCACGCGCATCCGCGACGATGGCCTCACCGACTTCTACCGCTTCCGCACCGCAGCCGCCGCGCCCGCCACCGGCAGCTCCGGCACGGCGCGCTGGGCCGCCTACGACCGCGAACAGCTGCAGCGCGAGTTCGTCACCAGCCTGCCCGACGGCACCCGCGAAGCGGACCTCCTGGTCCAGGGCGTGCGCTGCGCTGCCTGCTCGTGGCTCATCGAGCGCGCCATGGGTCCGGTCGCCGGCGTGCGTGAGATCGCGGTCGACCCGCTGACCACGCGCATGCGGCTGCGCTTCGATCCGCGTGTCACCCGGCTCGGCGAGCTGCTGGCCCGCATCGCCGCCCTCGGCTACGAACCGCTCGCCGGCACCGTCGAGGCCGGCGATCGCGCCGGTCTCGCCGAGCGGCGCGCCGGGCTGCGCCGGCTGATCATCGCCGGCCTCGGCATGTCCGAGGTCATGACCTACGCCACGGCGATGTACGCCGGCGCGCTGCAGGACATGAGCGCGGAGATCCGCGAGTTCCTGCGCCTGGTCAGCATGCTCGTGGCGACTCCCGTGGTGTTCTACTCCGGCGTGCCGTTCTTCGCCGGTGCCTGGCGCGGAATGCGCGGCGGGCGCCCGGGCATGGACCTGCCAGTGTCGCTGGCGATCGCCGCCGCCTATGCAGCCAGCGTCTGGCACACGTTCCAGGGCAGCGGCGAGGTCTACTTCGATTCGGCGGTGATGTTCGTCTTCTTCCTCTCCTGCGCCCGCTTCCTCGAGATGTCGGGCCGGCACCGCGCGCTCGGACTCTCGGGCGCACTCGCCCGTCACCTGCCGCGGGTCGCCACGCGGCTCGGCACCGCCGGCCCCGAACTGCTCGGCGTCACCGAACTCGAACCCGGCGACCGGGTGCTGGTGGCACCGGGACAGACGGTGCCTGTCGACGGTCATCTCGACAACACCACGGCGCGCTTCGACGAGTCGCTCCTCACCGGTGAGTCGCGTCCGGTACACAAGCGCGCTGGCGATGCGGTGATCGCGGGCAGCATCAACCTGCTGGAGGCGGCGACCGTGCGGGTCGAACGCGTCGGCGCCGGTACCGTGCTGGCGCAGATCGGCCGGCTCGTCACCACGGCGCGCGCCGGGCGCCCGCGCCTGGTCGAGGTCACCGACCGCGTCGCGACCTGGTTCATCACCGGCGTGCTGCTGCTTGCCGCGCTGGTCGGGGCCGCCTGGTGGCTCTACGAACCGGAGCGTGCCTTCGAGGTGGTGCTCGCGGTGCTGGTGGTGACCTGCCCCTGCGCGCTTGCGCTCGCCACGCCCGCTGCATTCACGGTCGGCATGAGCGCACTCGCGCGCCGCGGCGTGCTGCTGCGGCGGGCCGGCGCCCTCGAGTCGTTGAGCCGCGCCACCGACCTGGTGTTCGACAAGACCGGCACGCTCACCGAACACACGGCCGGCATCACGCATGTCGAGCCACTTGGCGGCGGCGAAGCGGCGGCGCTGCTGGCACTGGCTGCGGCGCTGGAGTCGCGCTCCGAGCATCCACTGGCGCGCGCCTTCCCGCCGGCCGCCGCGGCCCTCGCGGTGAGCGACGTCGTGGCGGTACCGGGCTCCGGCATCGAGGGCTGCGTCGCCGGGCGCCGGCTGCGGCTCGGCACCCGCGCGTTCGCCGGCGCGCTCGCTACGGCACCGGAGCAGGCCGCGCTGGCCGACAGCGCGGGCGGACAGTCGGTGTGGCTCGGCGACGCGACGGGACTCCTCGCCCGCTTCGACATCGCCGAGCAGGTGCGCCCCGGCACGGCGGCCGCACTCGCGGCGCTGCGCGGCGCGGGCCTGCGCCTCGCTATCGCCAGTGGCGACCAGCCCGGGCCGGTCGGTGCGGTCGCCGATACCCTCGGCGTCACGACCTGGCACGCCGCGCTGCAACCGGCGGCCAAGCTCGACCTGGTCCGCACGATGCAGCGCGACGGGCGTATCGTCGGCATGGTGGGCGACGGCATCAACGACTCCCCGGTCCTCGCCGGTGCCGATGTGGCCATCGCCGTCGGCAGCGGCGCCTCGCTCGCGCACCATGCCGCCGACTGCCTGCTGCTCGGCGCAGGCCTCGAGATGCTGCCACCGGCGGTCCGCCACGCGCGGCGCACCATGCACATCGTGCGCCAGAACCTGTGGTGGGCCGTGGCCTACAACGTGGTGGCCGTGCCGCTTGCGGCCACCGGCATGCTCGCACCGTGGGTGGCCGCGCTCGGCATGTCGGCGAGTTCGCTGCTCGTCACCTTCAACGCCCTGCGCCTCGGTCGCCTCGCACCGGCTGCGGCCACGGCGTCCACGCCCGCTGCGCAACCGGTGGGAGCGGCGCTGCCGTGAGCATCATCTTCGTGCTCATCCCGCTCGGCCTCGGCCTGCTCGGCGCTGCGGTACTCGCCTTCTTCTGGGCGGTGCGCAGCGGCCAGTTCGACGACCTGGAGACTCCCGCCTGGCGTGTCCTGCTGGATGACGACAGCAGGCCGCCGCCCGGCGGTGACGACCCGCCACCGGACTGACGGGGCGAAATCAGGCGTCGAGCGGCAGGCGGCGCAGGCGCCGTCCGGTGGCCGCGAAGGTCGCGTTGACCAGCGCGGGTGCCGCACCCGGCACCGCGGCCTCGCCGACCCCGCCGGGGCGCCCGCCGCCGGGCAGCAGCACGACCTCGACCGCCGGAGCTGCGGCCAGCGTCAGCAGCCGGCAGTCGTCGAAGTTGCCCTGCTCGACCGCACCACCGCGCAGGGTGATGCGCCCGTACAGGGCGGCAGCGAGACCGTCGAGCACACCGCCCTCGACCTGGGCGACGACGGTATCCGGATGCACGACCACGCCGGGATCGATGACGCACACCACGCGCACGACGCGGATGGCGCCGCCGGCTGCGGCCTCCACCTCGACGACCTGGGCGACGATGCTGCCATGGCTCGCGGTGAGCGCCACCCCGCGCCCGTGGCCTGGCGGCAGCGGCGTCGACCAGCCCGCGCGCGCCGCGGCCTCGCGCAGCACGGCCTGGTGGCGCGGCCGATCCGCGAGGTGAGCCAGGCGAAACGCCAGCGGGTCTGCACCAGCTGCAGCAGCCAGTTCGTCCATGAAGGCCTCGATCACGAAGCAGTTCTGCGAGCTGCCGGTGCTGCGCCAGAAGCCAACCGGAACCGGTGACTGCTGCGCGACCCAGGCGCAGCGCAGGTTCGGCACGCCGGTGTAGGGCAGGTCCGCCGCCCCTTCCAGCGCCGCCGCGTCGCCACCAGCGTTCCCGCCGAGTGGCGCGGGCGTGCGCGCGACGTAGCCCGCCAGCGTGGATTGCGAGACGAGCGTGTAGTCGAGCGCAGCGATGCGCCCACCCGCACCGAGTGCGGCGCGCACGCGCGCCACCGTGGCGGGCCGGTACATGTCGGCGCGCACGTCTTCCTCGCGCCCGTAGCTGAGCTTGACCGGTCGGCCGGGAAAGGCGCCGGCGACCCGCACCGCGTGGGTGACGAAGTCCATCTCCGCGCGCCGCCCGAAGCCGCCGCCGAGGAAGGTACGGTGCACCGTCACGCGCGCGGCCGACACGTCGGCGGCGCGGGCCGCCGCCGCGCGCGCGATGCTCTCCGCCTGTGTCGGCACCCACAGCGTGACGCCGCCGGGTTCGACCAGCGCCGTGCAGTTCATCGGCTCCATGCACAGATGCGCGAGATAGGGCTGCTCGTAGTGCGCCTCGAGGACCGTCGCGGCCGCACCGAGCGCCGCAGGCGCATCACCCTCCGCGCGCACCACGGCCGCGTCCGCATCGTCGAGCGCGGCGCGCCAGGCGCTGAACATGGCGTCGCTGTCGGGAGCCTGCCAGTCCGTCGGCTCGGGCTCGAGCGACAATCGCTGCGCGCCGCGCAGCGCCGTCCAGGTGTCACCGGCCACCACCGCGACAGCGCTGCTGCCGAGGCGCACGACGCCGGCCACACCGGCCATGCCGGACACCTCGGCGAGGTTGTCGACCCCGGCGAGCCGCGTCCCGGCGAGCGGGCTGTGGCGCACGGTGGCGTAGAGCATGTCGGGACGGCGCACGTCGATGCCGAACTGCGCAGCGCCCGTCACCTTGGCGGGCACGTCGAGCCGCGGCGGTGACGTGCCGACGAGGCGGAAGGTGGCCGGATCGCGGAGCACCAGGTCCTCGGGTACGCGCTCCTGCGCGGCCGCCGCTGCCAGTTCGGAATAGGTGGCGCGGCGGCCGGTGGCTGCGTCGAACACGGCGCCGGCCTGCGTTGCCAGCTGTGCCACCGGCACCTGCCAGCGCCGCGCGGCTGCCGCGAGCAGCAGCGCCCGGGCCGCCGCGCCCGCCGGGCGCAGCGTGTCCCAGGCATCGACGATGCTGGTGCTGCCGACGGTCATCGACAGGCCGAGTGCGTGCAGCGCACCGCGCGCGGCGCGCTCGCCGAACTGCGCGAGCGGGCGAGCTGCGGTGTCACCGAACGGCCGGCCGCGCAGCAGGAGGCCGAAGTTGAAGTAGTCGCGATCGGGCAGCGTGAACTCGAAGCGCACGCGGCTCCACTCGGCGTCGAGCTCCTCGGCGAGCAGCATCGGCAGCGCGGTGGTCACGCCCTGTCCCATCTCGGCGCGGTGCACGCCGCAGACCACGGTGCCATCGGGCACGATCTTCACCCAGGCGTTCAGTGCGACCGCGCCGGGCGTGGTGGCGGCGAAAGCGCCGGCGGCATCGCCGTCGTCGAGCCGGCGGGCGACGGCCCACACGCCCAGCGCGCCGCCCGCGGCCAGGCCGCTGACGATGAATGTCCGCCGCGAGATCGTCATGGTGTGGGCGCTAGTATACTGGCGCCCGGAGGGGTCACCGGCGGATCGTTCGCGTGCGCAGGACCATGACGTGCAGGCTGCTCGGCGCAGCCGCAGCCCTGGCGCTCGCCGGCTGCGGGACGCCATCGACACCGGCGAACGATGCCGACGTCATCGTCGTCGGCGCCGGCATCGCCGGACTGGCCGCCGCACTGGAGGCGGAGAGCCACGGGGCGCGCGTGCTCGTCGTCGAGGTGAATTCAGTCGGCGGCGGCCACGCCATCGGTGCCGGCGCAATCGCCCTGGTCGACACGCCGCTGCAGCGTGCCCGCGGCCACAGCGATTCGCCCGACATCGCGTTTCGCGACTTCCTCGCCTGGGGCGAGGATCCGGATCCCGGGTGGACACGCCGCTACGCGGAAGCCTCCCGCACGGAGGTCCACGACTGGCTGGCCGGCATGGGTGTGCGCTTCGCGACACTCGCCGACACGCCGGAGGACAGCGTGCCGCGCCTGCACCAGGTGCGAGGCGCCGGCCTCGTCGTCCCGCTGCTGCGCGCGGCCCTGCAACGCGAGCGCATCAGCTTCCTGTGGAACACCGAGGTGACCAGCATCCTGCGGCTCGAGGGCCAGATGGCGGGGGTGCGCACGCGGCGCCTGCGCAGTGCGGGTGAGCGCCTGTACCGGGCTCCGGCCATCATCCTCGCCACCGGTGGCTTCGAGGCCAACCTCGAACTGGTGCGCCGCTACTGGCGCCAGGACCTGCCGGCGCCCGGCCGCCTGCTGGTCGGCGCCGGTCCATTCGCCCGCGGCAGCGGCCTGACACTGGCCGAACCGTTCGGAGCCGCGCTGGCGCGGCTCGATCGCCAGGCCATCGCCGTCAACGGCCTGCCCGACCCGCACGATTCCGGCGGCGAGCGCGGCCTGCTGGTCGACGATCCGGCGGCGATCTGGGTGGATGCGACCGGCCGGCGCTTCACCAACGAAGCAGCCCCGGTGAAAGTCATCGACCGCGCCGTGCTGGCCCTCGCGCCAGCCACGCACTGGCTCGTCTTCGACGCTGCCGGTACCCGCAGCCTGCGCGTACGCGGCGCCACGTGGCTGACGCCGGCCCGGGTGAAGACCGAGATCCTCGCCAACGCCACGCTGGTGAAGACAGCCGGCACAATCGAGGACCTGGCTGCGGCAGCCGGCCTGCCGACCGGCGCCCTCGCCGAGACGGTACAGCGCTTCAACCGCTTCGTCGAAACCGGCATGGACACCGACTTCGGCCGCATCGGCCCCGGCATGACCGAAGCACCGCCGCGAGCGATCCGCGAACCGCCGTTCTACGCCATGCAGCTCTACCCGACGACCCAGGCGAGCATGGGCGGCCTGGCGATCGACCCCGAGGGCCGTGTCCTCGGCGGTGCCGGGCAGGTGCTGCGCGGGCTGTTCGCTGCGGGCGAGGTCACCGGCGTCGCCGGGATCAACGGCAGCCACGGCGGCACGGGCACCTTCCTCGGGCCGGCGGTGCTGACCGGCAGGGTGGCCGCGCGCAGCGCGGTCGCCCTCGCACTCGGGCCGCAGGCACTCGCCACCACCACCGCTTCACCGGCAGCCGGGCCGGCAACACCGCCGGTGGCGATCCGCCGCGAAAGCGGCGACCTGCCTGCCCTGCTGGCCACGCCACGCGCCGGCTACTGGCACTTCGAGGTGTCGCACGCGCGCGTCCTGGAGCAGCGCGCAGCCTGCGGCGACTGCCACCAGCGCAGCTGGCCGCCCGCCCCGGCGATCACCCGCGAGCAGCGCCTTGTCCAGCTCGACAGCTGTGCACGCTGCCACTGACCAGCGCTCGCCGCGGTCGGCCCCGCACATCGCGCGGCCAGCGGCTGCTAGGATAGCGCCGCCCGCCGTCCCGGCTGGCTGAAGCGAGGACCGATGAGCCAGCCCGCCGCACCTGCCCCGCAGACCAATGACGGCTACCCGGCACCCGCCTACGCCTGGTACGTGGTCATCGTCCTGACGCTCGGCTACATCGTCTCGTTTCTCGACCGGCAGATCTTCGCGCTGCTGGTGCAGCCGATCCGTACGGACATGGCGCTGACCGACACGCAGGTAAGCCTCATCGGCGGCCTCGCCTTCGCGCTGTTCTACACCTTCCTCGGCATCCCGATCGGCCGGCTGGCCGACCGGCGCAGCCGCCGCGCGATCATCGCCACGGGCATCACGCTCTGGTGCTTCATGACGGCTGCCTGCGGCCTGGCACGCAACTACTGGCAGCTGTTCCTCGCCCGGGTCGGGGTCGGCGTCGGCGAGGCCACGCTCAACCCCGGGGCCCTCTCGCTCATCAGCGACTACTTTCCGCGGGCGCGGCGCGGGCGTGCCATCAGCTTCTACAACATGGGCGTGTCGCTCGGTGTCGGCATCGCCAACATCGTCGGCGCCTGGGCGATCGGCCTGGCGACCGCGATGCCGGCGATCTCCCTGCCCCTGGTGGGTGAGCTGCGCCCCTGGCAGCTGGTGTTCCTGCTGGTCGGACTGCCGGGGCTCGTCGTCGCCGCGCTCATGTTCACCGTGCGCGAACCGGTGCGACGCGACAAGCTGAGCATCACCGCCGCGGACGGGCGGCGCACCGACGACATCACGGTGGCCGAGACGCTGCGCTTCCTCGGCCAGCGCCGGGCGCTGTACATCACGCACTTCCTCGGCATGTCGGTGGTGACGATCATCGGCTACGCCTACTTCTTCTGGATCCCGACCATGTTCGTGCGCACCTGGGAGTGGACCATTCCCCAGGCCGGCTACGCCTACGGGCTGGTCACGCTCATCGCCGGGCCGATCGGTGTCAATCTCGGTGGCTGGATCGCCGACGCGCTCTACCAGCGCGGCTACAAGGACGGCCTGATGCGCACCTGCCTGTTTGCGGCGGTGTTCGTGTTCCTGCCGACCTCGGTGCTGATGCCGCTGATGCCGACGCCCGAACTGGCCATCCTCGTGCTGATTCCTTCGACCCTGTCCGGTGCGGTCATCACCGCCACGGGAGCCGCGGCACTCATGATGGTGGCGCCCAACCAGATGCGCGGCCAGGTGACGGCGGTGTACTACTTCGTCCTCAATTCGCTCGGCCTCACGCTCGGTCCGACGGCAGTCGCGCTGGTCACAGACTATGGCTTCGGCGATCCCGCAGCGCTGCGCTACTCGATCGCCATCGTGAGCATGGGCGCCGGCGTGCTCGCGCTCGGCTTCCTCGCCGCCAACCTCCGCCGCTACCGCGCCGGCGTGATCGAAGCCGAGAGCTGGTGATACTGCTGCAGCAGCGCCGGCACGGCAGCGCTGAAACGCGCGGCAGCAGCCGCCTTGACCGGCCCGTAGCCGCGCACCTCCTCGGGTAACGCCGCGATGCGCACCGCCAGCGCGTGGTTGGCCAGAGCCAGGTCGCCGAGCAGCTCTTCGACCAGCCGCTCGTAAGTGGCGACGAGGTCGCGATCCAGGCGCCGGTCGGCACTGTAGCCGAAGGGATCGAACGGCGTGCCGCGCAGGAAGCGCAGGCGCGCCAGTACGCGCAGCACCGGCAGCAGCCAGGAACCGAACTCGCGCTTCGCCGGCCGCCCGGTCAGCGGATCCGGGCGCGCGACGAGCGGTGGCGCCAGGTGGAAGTGCAGCCGTGAGCTGCCCGGCAACCGCTCCCGCAGCCCGGCGAGGAACGCCGGCTCGGTGAGCAGGCGCGCGACCTCGTACTCGTCCTTGTAGGCGAGCAGGCGGAAGTAGCTGCGCGCCACCGCCAGTGCGAGTTCCTGGTGGCCGGCGCCGGCGCGCTGCAGCTCGCGTTCCTCGACCAGGCGCACGAGGCTCTCGTAGCGGTGGGCGTAGTCGTCGTCCTGGTAGGCGGCGAGAAAACCGGCACGCCGGGCAACGAGCGCTTTCAGGCCCTGGGCGACCGGCACCACCTCGAGGCCGGCGGCAGCCTGCGCCGCGTGCAGATCGTGCGCGGCGAGCCGCCCCCAGGCGAAGGCGGCGCGATTGCGCGCCGGAGCCACGCCGTTGAGGTCGATGGCCCCGAGGATGGCCGCCTCGCCGATCGGCACCAGGCCGCGCTGCCAGGCGTAGCCGAGCAGCAGGAAGTTGGTCGTGATCGTATCGCCGGCGAGCGCCTGCGCAAGGTGTGCGGCCTGCAGGAACCACGCCGACCCGGGGCGCACGGCATTCTCGATGCCTTCGCGCAGGGCGCACTCCGGCAGCTGCAGGTCGGGTGCGCGGATGAAGGCGGCGGGCATGTCCACGTCGGTGTTGACCACGGCGCTGCTGCGGGCAATCGACAGCTTGCCGAGCGCTTCGCTGCCGCCGCCGACCAGCAGGTCGCCGGCGAGCAGCAGGTCGGCATCGCCGGCGGGGATGCGCGGCGCGTGCACCACGTCGGCACTCGCCCCGATGCGCACGTAGCTGAGTACGGCGCCGAACTTCTGCGCGAGCCCGGTCTGGTCGATGGTGGTGGCGAAGCGGCCCTCGAGGTGCGCCGCCGTGCCGAGCACGGCGCTCAGCGTCACCACCCCGGTGCCGCCGATGCCGGCGATGACCAGGCCCCAGGCACCGGTGAGTTCGGGCAGCCGCGGCGCTGGCAGGGCTGAGGTGTCGGCCGCGACCGGTTCGGGCCGGGCGAGTTCGCCGCCATGCACGGTGACGAAGCTCGGGCAGAAGCCGTCGAGGCAGGACCAGTCCTTGTTGCAGCTGTCCTGGTTGATGGCGCGCTTGCGGCCGAACTCGGTTTCCACCGGCACCACGGACAGGCAGTTCGAGCGCGTGCTGCAGTCGCCGCAGCCCTCGCAGACGAGTTCGTTGATGAACACGCGCTTGGCCGGGTCGGGGAGCCGCCCGCGCTTGCGCCGGCGGCGCTTCTCGGCCGCGCACATCTGCTGGTAGATCAGCACCGTCACGCCCGGCACCTCGCGCAGCTCGCGCTGCAGCCGGTCGAGTTCGTGACGGTGGTGGAAGCCGACTCCGGCGGGAAAACCGCGGCGTTCGTCGCGGTCGTAGTCGTGGTCGCCCACCACGACGATGCGCGCCACGCCTTCGCCGGCGAGCTGCTGGGCCGCCTGCGCCACGGTGAGATCGCCATCGACGGGCTGGCCACCGGTCATCGCGACCGCGTCGTTGAACAGCAGCTTGTAGGTGATATTGACCCCGGCGGCCACGGCGGCGCGGATCGCGAGCAGCCCCGAGTGGAAATACGTGCCATCGCCCATGTTCTGGAACACGTGCGGCGTGGCGGTGAACGGCGCCTGGCCGATCCAGGCCGCGCCCTCCCCGCCCATCTGCGTGAAGGTCGCCGTGCTGCGGTCCATCCACAGCGCCATGTAGTGGCAGCCAATGCCGGCCATGGCGCGACTGCCCGCGGGCACGCGCGTGGAGGTGTTGTGCGGGCATCCCGAGCAGAAATACGGCAGCCGGCCGAGCGCGGCTGGATCGGCCGCCGCCGGCTGCTCGGCGCGCGCCACCGTCGCCACCCGCCGGCTGACCGCCTCGCTGCGGAAGAACGGTTGCAGCCGCGCCGCGATCACCTGCGCGACCAGTCCCGCGGTGAGCTCGCCGGCAGCCGGCAGCAGCCACGCACCGGTCTCGTCGAACTTGCCGACGACGCGCGGGCGCTCGGTGCTGTCCCAGTTGAACAGCTGCGCCTTGAGCTGCAGCTCGATCACCGCGCGCTTCTCCTCGACCACCAGCACCTCCTCGAGCCCGCGGGCGAAAGCGCGCACGCCGTTGCCCTCGAGCGGCCAGGGCATCCCGACCTTGTAGACGCGCAGGCCGATCTCCGCAGCCACGCGCGCGTCGATGCCGAGGTCGTCGAGCGCCTGGCGCACGTCGAGGTAGCTCTTGCCGGTGGTGACGATGCCGATGCGCGGCTTCGGGCTGTCGATCACGACGCGGTCGATGCCGTTGGCCGCAGCGAAGGCGAGCGCCGCGTAGACCTTGTGGCGCTGCAGCCGCGCCTCCTGCTGCAGCGGCCAGTCCGGCCAGCGCGTGGCCAGGCCGTCAGGCGGCATGGCGAAACCGTCCGGCTGCACCAGCTGCACCCGCGCCGGGTCGGCATCGACGGTGGCCGAGGAATCGAGCAGCTCCGCGGTGGCCTTCAGCGCCACCCAGCAACCGCTGTAGCGCGACATCGCCCAGCCGAGAATGCCGAAGTCGAGCAGGTCCTGCACGCCGGCCGGGTGCAGCACCGGCATCATCACCGCCGTGAAGACGTGCTCGCTCTGGTGCGGCAGGGTGGAGGAACGCGCCGCGTGGTCGTCGCCGGCGACGGCGAGCACGCCACCGTGGCGTGAGGTCCCCGAGGCGTTGGCGTGGCGGAGCACGTCGCCGCTGCGGTCCACGCCCGGGCCCTTACCGTACCAGAGGCCGAAGACCCCGTCGTAGCGCGCTCCCGGGAACAGGTTCGCCTGCTGACTGCCCCAGATCGCCGTGGCCGCGAGATCCTCGTTCACACCGGGCTGGAAGCGCACGTGGTGCGCTTCGAGGTGGGATGCAGCACGCCACAGCTGCTGGTCGAGCCCGCCGAGTGGCGAACCGCGGTAGCCCGAGACGAACCCGGCGGTGTTCAGCCCGGCGGCGACGTCGCGCTGGCGCTGCACCAGCAGCAGGCGCACCAGCGCCTGCAGGCCCGACAGGTAGATCGTGCCCGAGGTGCGGGTGTACTTGTCGTCGAGACTGGCCTTCGCGTCCATCGTGCGCGACCCCGTCCGCTGACAGCCTGGCCGAGCCGCTAGATTACTCGACGCCGCCGGACATGTCGCTTCAGCCGGCGAAGGCGGCAACCACGGCTGCCTCGGCCGCTTCGCGCTGCTCGGCGAGCGAACGGGCCGCCTGCAGCTGGCTCGCGGCGCGCACCTGGTTGTGCTCGCTGCGGGTCGGGAACTCATGCGGATTCCAGCCGAAGTAGCTTTCGTTGAGGGCATCGGCGCAGAAACGCGCAGCGAGTTCGATGTAGATGGTCTGCGTGGCGGTGACGATCGAGCGCCATTCGGGCGGAGTGATCCAGCCGCCCGCGCCGCGCGCATAGCCGGCGACACCGGCCGCGAACAGTTCGAGCGAGAACCAGGCGCGGCTGCGGTCCTCCCCCGCCGGGTTGCACCAGGAGCGCAGCGCATCGCCGAGTTCGAGCGGCAGGGCCATGCGCGACAGCGTGTCGAGGTCGATCAGGCAGATCGCGCGGACGTGGTCGTGCGTGAACAGGATGTTGTTGAGTTTCGGATCACCGTGCACGATACGCTCGGGCACGACCGGCAACGGTGGCAGCTGCTCGGCCGCGGACAGGATCACGCGGGCCAGCGGCTCGACTGCCGCGAAGCATCGGTGCTGGCGGTGTGTCACCAGCGCCTGGCGCAGGTTGGCGAGGTGACGGGCGGTGTCGTGCACACCGGAGCGCACACTGCGGAACTCGTGGCCGAGGTCGCTCACGGCGCGATGGAAGCGGGCCAGCGCCGCGCCAGCTTCGGCTGCCTGTGTCGGGTGTTCGAGCCGGTCCAGGCCGACGCCGTCGACCCAGCTCAGCGCGCGCCAGACCCCGCCCCCGGCCTCGCTCCAGAGTTCGCCGGCCAGCGTCGGCAGCAGCCGCGGCGTGACCTCGCCGCGCGCTTCGAGGTGCCGCGTCACGGCGTCGATGTCCTCGTTGACCTCGGCGCGGAACACCGGGTGCAGCCGCTGCAGCACGAAGCGCCCGCGTACCGGGTCCGTCACCGCGAAGGTCTGGTTGATGAGCCCGGCCCCGAGCGGGTGCACGGCGGCGGTGGCGGCACCCCAGGCCAGCAGGGCCTCCCCGAGGCCCGGCGGCGCGCCGGCTGGCTCCGGAGCGGTCATCGCCGCCCCCGGTATAGTGTCGGAACGAAACTTCCTTGACAGGCGCCGCGGCCGCCGCCGAAACTATCGCCCATGACCACTTCCGCCATCGACAGCACCATGGGCCCTCCCGGCCTCGTCTTCACCAACGCCGCGGCCCTCAAGGTCTCGCAGCTGATCCAGGACGAGGGCAACCCGAACCTCAAGCTGCGCGTGTTCATCTCCGGCGGCGGCTGCTCGGGTTTCCAGTACGGCTTCACGTTCGACGAGAAATCCGAGGACGGCGACACCCACGTCGAGAACCAGGGCGTGACGCTGCTGATCGACCCCATGAGCTTCCAGTACCTGGCCGGCGCCGAGATAGATTACAAGGAAGACCTCGAGGGCGCCCGTTTCGTGATCCGCAACCCCAACGCCGCGACGACCTGCGGCTGCGGTTCCTCGTTCTCCGCCTGACGCCCGGCGCCAGCCGGCCAGCGGCTCAGGTCGCCCTGCACTGCAGGCAGTGCACGCAGAGCTGCTCGAGCTCGGCGGCGCTCAGCGGCTCACGCATCAGGCGGCAGGTGAAGCCCTGCGCGCCGTTCGCCGACAGGTGTCCGCACAGGTTGCACAGCGCCGGCGCGGGCCGGTCGCGCTCCACCGCCAGCTCACGCAGGATGCCGCGCAGGCCGCTGGCCGTGCGATCGCGCTGCGCCGGGCTCAGGTGCAGGGCAGCACGTACCACGGCCTCGAACGGGTCGGCCGCGAGCGTGCGCCGCCCCCTGGCGGTGAGGTCGAAGGTGGCGCTGCGCCCGTCGCGCGCCGAACGGGTGCGGGTGAGAAAGCCGCGCGCGACGAGGCTTTTCACCGTCTGTGAAGCGGTACCGCGGGTGGTGGCGTGGAAATCCGCGAAGGCCGAGATGGTGCGCGAGAAGCGGTTGGCGCGGGCGAAGAAGCGCAGGGCCATCCACTGCGCCGGCGTCAGTCCTGCCGCCGAACTCTCGCCGTAGACTGCCCTGCCGACCTGCAGCGCGAGTTCCGCGACCCGTCTCTCGCTCGTGACCCGCGTCTTGCCCATGGGAAAGATGGTATCGGAGCCGAAAATCATTGACAATTTACGTGACGACCCCCATCTGGCAGATGGTTTTGAGACGAAACCAGGATAGACAGCCATGAGCATCAGCCTGACCCCGAAAGCCGCGAGCCGTGTGCGCGACTACCTCGCCCGTGAGCGACAGGCCGTCGGCCTGCGCCTCGGCGTGCGGCGCACCGGCTGCTCGGGCCTCGGCTACACCGTCGAGTTCGCCGATGCGGTGCGTGAGGGCGACGTCGTGCTCGACGCCGACGGCGTGCCGATCGTCGTCGCCGCCGAGCACCTGCCGCTGCTCGACGGCGCCCGCATCGACTACGTGCGCGACGGGCTCAACGAGAAGTTCGCCTTCGACAACCCCAACGCCACGGGCCAGTGCGGCTGCGGCGAAAGCTTCAGCGTGCAGTGACCACCACTGGCGTGCCGGTGGCGCGCCCTCCACCCCCAGCGAGACCGATCATGAGCCTGGATACCCAGACCCGCGAGATCATCGACGACGTGCTGCGCAACAACCGCGTGGTGCTGTTCATGAAGGGCCACCGCCAGCAGCCGCAGTGCGGCTTCTCGGCCAAGACCGTGGCGGCCCTCGACATGCTGCTCGCCGACTACCTGCACATCAACGTGCTCGACCACCCGGAGATCCGCGAAGGCATCAAGGTCTACGGCAACTGGCCGACGATCCCGCAGCTCTACGTCGCCGGCGAACTCATCGGCGGCAGCGACATCGTGCTCGAAATGTTCGCTTCCGGCGAACTCGCACAGGCGCTCGGCATCGACGCGCCACAGGACACGACTCCGCGCATCGCGGTGGGCGACACCGCCGCGACGATCATGCGCAGCGCCCGCGACCAGCGCGAGGGCATGGCCATTCACCTGCGCATCGATGCCGGCTGGCAGCACACCCTGAACCTCGCGCCGCTCACCGGCGCGGAACTCTACACGACCGCCGGCGACATCGATCTCTACATGGATCCCTGGACCGCGAGCCGCGCCGACGGCCTGCGCATTGGCCTCGACGAGTCGATGCAGGGCACGCATTTCGTCTTCGACAATCCGAATGCCCCGCCGCCGGTGGGGCAGATGGGCGTGACCGAACTCAAGGCGCGACGCGACGCCGGCGAGAAATTCGAACTCATCGACGTGCGCGGTCCCGACGAGCGGGAGATCGCCTGCATCCCCGGGGCCCGGGGCTGGGACGAGGAAACCGACCGGCACCTCGACAGCCTGTCACGCGATACGCTCATCGTGTTCTGCTGCCACAAGGGCAGTCGCAGCCAGCAGGCCGCCGAGTACCTGCGGCGCAAGGGCTATCGCAACGTGCACAACCTCACCGGCGGCATCGACGCCTGGGCGCGGGATGTGGATCCGTCGGTGCGGCGGTACTGAACGGCAGTCCGGTCGCGGCTCGCGCTGCTCCCACAGAACCGTCGGAGCTGCCCCTTCTGCTGTGGGAGGGGCGCAAGCCCCGACCGGGAAGAGTCGCGACTGGCGTCGCTCCTACAGAAACCCGGGGCGGACCCGGCTGCTGTGGGAGGGGCGCAAGCCCCGACGGGGGAGAGTCGCGACTGGCGTCGCTCCCACAGAAACCCGGGGCGGGCCCTGCTGCTGTAGGAGGGGCGCAAGCCCCGACCGGGAAGAGTCGCGACTGGCGTCGCTTCTACAGAAACCCAGGGCGGACCCCGCTGCTGTAGGAGGGGCGTAAGCCCCGACCGGGAAAGGGTCGCGACTGGCGTCGCTCCCACAGAAACCCGGGGCGGGCCCTGCTGCTGTAGGAGGGGGCGCAAGCCCCGACCGGGAAAGGGTCGCGACTGGCGTCGCTCCTACAGAAACCCGGGGCGGGCCCTGCTGCTGTAGGAGGGGCGCAAGCCCCGACCGGGAAAGGGTCGCGACTGGCGTCGCTCCTACAGAGCTTCGGTGGCGCGTTACGGCGCCGGACAGTCGGCCAGCGCCGGGTCGTCGTCGAGCGACAGGAACTGCAGCGGCTGTACGCCACCGACGCTGTCGGTGATCGCCAGCGTGTAGATGCCGCTCGCGGCCAGCGTCACGCGTTTCGTCAGCAACACCGTCGGGACGGCATCCGGCGTGGCGGTGTCTGCCTTCGCGAGCGTCACCTGGTAATTGCCGGCCTCGTAGAACAGGTAGCCCGTGTCCGAGCCCCGGCGCACGCCGGTGAAGTCCGGGTCCTCGGCGTCGAGCGCAGCGCAGGCGGGCGTGATGTAGTACTCCAGGCGGTCCGTGGTCGGGTCGCCCGCGACCGCGGCATCGCCGGCGAGCGACACGTCGATCAGGCGCAGCTGACCGGCCGTCGCCACGCGCCGCGTACTCGCGTACGACTGCAGCGTCACCTCGGTCGTCGTCGCCGTGTCGCTCACCAGCCCCATGGCGAGCGCCGTCAGCTCGAGCCCGGCCGCGAGTCCCACGGGGAAGCTGCGTGCGGTGACACCCGCCGCATCGCTCTTCTGCAGCTTGATCTCGTAGTTGGCTGGCTCGAGCACATCGAACGGCCCGATGGCCTGGTAGGCGAGCGCACAGCGCACCACCAGCGTAGTGCCGCCGGGTGTCGGCGGATCGCAGGCCTGGCGTGCGCTGTCGTCGACGCTCGTCTGGTTCACGAAGGCATCCAGCGTATACGCGCCCGGCGACGCGTTGACGAGGCGCAGGCTGCTGCGGGTGCCGGTGTCGAGTACAGCGCCAACGCCGGTCCCGGTCAGCACCGCCAGTTGGACCGGCCGCTCGGCAGCGTCCAGCCCGGGATTGGTCACCACGGCGATGAGCAGCGTGCCCTCCAGCGTGAGGTACATCTGATCGGAGTCGAGCAGCACTGCGGTGGGATTACCGGCGACCGTCACGACGATACGGGCATTGCCACCGGTAACCTCGGCCTGCGGCGTCCAGGCCTTGTACGCCACACCTGTCGCGAACGGGGTACTGGCCGACACCAGTGCATCCGGGGCGATGACGTAGACGTCCACGGCGGGCACGGCGGCCGCGGTATGCACGACCTGCAGCCGCGTCTTGCCGGTCGGCACCCCGCGGGTACGGGTCGGGATCTGCAGGATCTCCTCCGTCTGCGCGGCGGCCGAGCCGACCGCAACCAGCGTGATCTCGTCGTTGACCGCGAAATTCAGCGATGCATCGAAGATCGCGCTCTCATCGGGGTCGGCGTCGGCATCGGGGGGCAACAGCTCGACGATGCGGATGGCGTGGCCGCCCGCGGCGAAGGCGAACCAGGCCGAGCCGTTGCGGTAGTCGATGTTGGCCGCCTTCAGGCGATTGTCGACATACATCGACATGCGGGGTGCATCGGGCACGGCGTTCAGCACGCGCACGGCACCACTCGAGGCACTGTCGCCGCTGACGCAGCCGCCAGCGCCAAGCGCCAGGAGCACAAGCAGACCCACTCGCTTCATCGCGTTCTCCAGGTGGCCCCGTGCGGCCGGTGCGTGCGGCGGTCACGCCCGGTGCAGGCGCCCGCGCGACGGCGGGGCCCGTTGTTCCTGGTTCAGGCACGGCGCCGCAGCCGTGCCCGGGGGGCGGGCCGGCATTATAACGGCAGTGTCAGGGCGTGCGCCGGCTCAGCGGACGCAGGAGGAGCCTTCGCGCGGCTGCAGCGGGAAACCATCGGGCTGGGTGATGGCGGCCGGGTCGGCCGGCAGTTCCGCATCGGGCGGGACGAGGTACAGCTTCCCGTCGGACTCGAGCTGTGCCCGGTAGGCGCCACGCAGCATCCAGTCGATGCCGCGGAACTCGCCCGGTTTGCGGTTCGGGGCGATGTAGGTGTGCACGCAGCCGTCCCAGAACACGATCAGCGGGCGGCCGCTGTCGGTCGGGTACTTGAATGTCCCCTCCCGGTCCTGCCGCAGCTCGTTGTCCTCGACGAGGATGGTGCGCCCGCTGTGGTTGTAGAACTGCACCACCGAGGTGCCCGGCGCCTTGTCGAAGATGCCGCAGCCGGCGAGCATGCCCACCGCCAGCCAGCTCATGATCCGAATCGTCCTGCTCACCATCACCGGTTCTCCCTGTGGCCCGGCCCGGCGCGGGACGCCAGGGCGCCCCGGCAGTCCCGGGTCCGCGTATTGTGCCGGCCCGGCCGGTGGATCACAAAGAACGGGGTCCCGGTTTCGCGGCCGCCGCACGCGCGGGCAGGACCAGCCGCACGGGTCCATCGAGGGCGGCCAGCAGCGATGGGTCGCGGCCGTACACGTCGCGGAAGAAGCGCACGGTGCCATCCGCCTCGGCGGTGCCCGTCAGGTAGACCAGCAGGACCGGTACCGGTACCGGCAGGCTGACCCGGCGCGTGGTGCCGGTAGCGATAGCCGCCTCAAGCGCAGCCCGGTCCCAGCGCGGGTCGTCGAGCACCCGCTCGGCGAGGGCCAACGGGTCCTCGACGCGGATGCAACCGGAGCTGAAGGTGCGCTCGGGCCGGTCGAACAACCCGCGGGCCGGGGTATCGTGCAGGTAGACGGCGTGCGGGTTGGGAAACATGAGCTTGATGCGGCCGAGCGCATTCGCCGGGCCCGGCTCCTGGCGCAGGGTGTAGGGCACGCCGCGCCGGTAAGCCGACCAGTCCACCGACGCCGGATCGACCGCGCGACCGGCCCGATCGAGCACGGTGATCCGCTCGCGGCGCAGGTAGTCCGGATCGTGCCGCAGCTTCGGCAGGATGTCCTCGCGCAGGATCGTCGGCGGCACGGTCCAGGTCGGATTCAGTTCGATATACGTCATGAGGCCGCGGAAGATCGGTGTCTGGCGCGCTGCACGGCCCACCACCACGCGGCTCTGCCACGCCAGGCGGTGCTCGCGCACGTAGCCGACCCGGAAACCCGCCACGTTCACCACCACGTAGGTCGCCGGCGCGTCACCGGCGACCCAGCGCACCCGCTCGAGCGACAGGCGCAACTGGTCGATGCGCCCGCTGACCGGCACATTCAGTTCGCGTAGCGTCGCCGGGCCCACCTCCGCGTCGGCGGCGAGCGCATGGCGGGCCTGGAAACCGCGCACGGCTGGCGCCAGCGGCTCGTCGAACAGATCCGCCTCGGCGGCCGGTCCGCCGGCGGCGGCATCGCCCTCCAGGCGCAGCCGCTCGCGCAGCTGCG
Source organism: Pseudomonadota bacterium (assembly GCA_963205295.1). Lineage (GTDB taxonomy): Bacteria > Pseudomonadota > Gammaproteobacteria > Steroidobacterales > QUBU01. The sequence goes on along the minus strand of CAUJIY010000172.1, from coordinate 12,643 downwards.
CGACCCGCGCATCGCGGTCGCCGACCCGCAGCACGGGCCCAGGCCCGATCTGCGGCCAGCCGCCGGCCGCGGCAATCGCCCGGTAGCGCACCAGGGCCTGCTGCAGCTGCCGGTACCAGGGCCCGCCGGGAATCTCCTCGGCGAGCCGTGCCGCGAGCGACGGCGCTTCAATGGCGGCGGCCAGCAGCATCACCGGGTCCTCGTCGTCGGCGAACCCGCGACGGAAATTCCAGGCCGGCTCCAGTTCCGTGGGGTCGACTTTGCCGAAGCGGCGCTGGTAGCCGTAGCGGATCAGCGCCTCGGTGAGCAGCAGGTCGCGGTCCGCCGTCCGCCCCGGATCGGCCGCAGCCGCGCCATCCGCCGTGATGCGGGACAGGAAGAAGTCCTCCGGCTCCAGGCCGTGGTCGCCGGCCCCGGCGAGCAGCCCCGTCAGCTCGGCGATCCGGGCCGGATCGGTCCAGGCGGGAGCCCAGGCGCGCCGGGCATAGAACTCCGTCAGGATGTCCTCGCGGCCGAGGATGACCCCCTCGATCTCGAGCCGGCCCGTGTCGCGCAGGGTGGCCAGCCGGTCGCGGATGATGCCGGCAGCCTCATCCATGGCCGCTGCCGGGACAGCCAGCGCGGCCAGCACGACGACACCCACCCAGCGGCACAGGCGCCCCCGGGTATCTGGTGAAAATTTGTGCAGCCGGTCATTGCCCGGGCCGATGGGCTCTGGGAGAATCCTGCCTTCTGTCAAATATAGGCTCCGACCAAGAGAGCAAGCTCCCGGGAGGTTCGCGTGGAGGAAATCCGCAGCCGGCGCCGTCTGCTCGCAACGATGGGCCTGCTGGCACCACTCGCTTTCGCCCCGCTCCGGGCCCTGGCCCGCGCACCCGGGCGCGAGCTGCGCTTCTATCACACGCATACTAGCGAAAAGCTCGATATCGTGTACGCCGAGCGCGGCGCGTACCTGCCGGAAGCGCTGGCGCGCATCGATTACCTGCTGCGCGATTTCAGGAGCGGCGACGTGCACCCGATCGACCCGCGCCTGCTCGACATCCTGGCTGCGGTGCAGGCACGCACCGGCAGCAGCGGCCGCTACGAAGTCATTTCGGGATTTCGCTCACCCGCCACCAATGCCATGCTGCGCGAGCGCTCCACGGGGGTTGCACGCCGCAGCCTGCATCTCGACGGCCAGGCGATCGATGTACGCCTGACCGACACCAGCACGCGCCACCTGCGCCAGGCCGCGGTCATGCTCGCGCAGGGCGGTGTCGGCTACTACCCCAGCGACGACTTCGTGCACCTCGATACCGGGCGCGTGCGGACCTGGTAGCCACGCCGCCCGGAACGGGTGGCGTACGACTGCTCGTTAACTTCTCCAGAGGCACGGTTCCGCCCTTGCCGGACAGGCGCGTGATGCGTTCGCCGGCCGAAGCTGCCACCCGCCGAAACCCGGTTACCACCCCCACGCCGTAGAACGTTTTATATTCGGCGGACGGCCTTGTGTTACGCGACGCTCCTCCGTCGGGCCCGTGCGCCCAGGATGGCGAGGCCGACCGTGAAAAACGCAGCTGTCCCGGGTAGCGGCACGGCCACGAGCGGCAGCAGGTGCGCGTCGAGGTTCTCCGGATCAAAGACCTCGGCGCCCGGCAGCACTAACCCCGCTGCCACCGAGCGCAGGTACGCGGCCGCACCGGCCTCCCTTGCGGCCGCCGTGAAGCTCATGGCCGCGGGGTTCACGGTGGTCCCGAGAAACAGGGACGCGGTACCCTGGGTCTCGGATTGCCCTGGCACGTAGCGCTTTGCGTCGCGGTCCCACTCGGCGGTCGCGATTGCCCCCGTATCGATCCCGAACGCGAGGCGGAGGTAGAAGCCGTCGCCGACGATCGCCTGCGCGGAGTAGGATCCGAGGCCGAGCTCCACGGGCTCTCCGTCGATCCCGCCGGCCAGCACGCCTGCCCACCCCGCCGGCTGGAAGTGCGGCAAGAAAGCGGGTTCTGTGGTCGACTCGCCCTTAATCGAGAACTGATAGTTGTTCCAGACGACGCAGCAAGGACCGAATCCCGCCGCTCCCGCCGATCCGCGGAAACGGACCAGGAGGTCGAACGTCACGTCGACGAGCGTCCCGTTCGGGAGAGTGTCCGAGAGCACCTCGAAAGTATCCTCGAACTCCAACTGGACGATAGCCCCCGGCGAATTCGATTGTCCGGGCGTCGACTGACGCACGAAGGTCGAGACCGATCCGTAGAGCGCGCCTGCGGGCATGTCGATGCCGGCGACCGCTCGCGCATGGCCCGTGTAGAAAGGCGGCTGGTTCGGAAAAGCGAATTCCTGCGACAGGTTCGCAGCGGGCGTCTCGAACTGCGTTTCGGTGATCGGGATCAGGATCTGATGGCCGCAATAGCTGCACGTTCCCACCCGGGCGGTGGCGCTGCCCAATGTTGCAGCCGGAGCCACCGGCACCCCGAGCACGGCGATCAACGCGGCCGCGGCGAGTCGCGACTTCCAGGCACCACGCAGGACCGATGAGATTGCTGCGGATCGCACAGTGCGACGGCTCCAATTCGGCTCCAGTTCTTCTTTATCTTGATGCTACACCCATGAAACCGGGAATCCCAGATCCGGCCTCGCCGGTCCAGGGCGTCTGTCTTGCGCATCGCCGGCCACCTGGCGCGGCCAAGGGCTACCTTTTGTCATAATCTGGCCCAGGAGCAACCGCACGATCGCTGTCTCACACCACATTCACGCACAAGGCGACCGCTTCCCGTATGGTCTCCGGAAGGCCATGACAGCTGCCTTTCGGTGACGATCACCGCAGAGGTCTACCGAGACGCCACCCCGGCCCAACCGGGCCGATTCGCGCCGCGATCATGGGCACGGGTCCTCATGGAAATCACCAGATCCACGCTGGCCGTCGAAGCATGGCGCTGGGGTGAACAGGCCCTACCGCGCTACCGGCATCGCCTTGCCCCACTGCGGATCCCAGGGGACGCGCCGCTCCGGGCCGACATCGAGCGAGGTGACATCCATCACGAAGGTGCGGATGTTGCCCATGAAGCCGGCGCCGGTCGCCCGGCCCCAGTTCATCTTCTTCCCGTCGGGCGAGACCTGGGCGAGGATGTCGAGCTTCTCGTTGAAGGTCAGGCGGCGGTGCTCGCCGCCGGCGAGGTCACCGAGGTAGATCTCCCAGTTGGTCGGCGTCAGGGCCTTGACGTAGACGTAGTGGCGGCCGTCGGGTGCCGGTGTCGGGTGCCAGTTCATGCCCTCGTCGTCGGTATGGCGGCGCCAGTCAGAACCGTCGCGGCGGATGCTGAAGATCGTCATCGGCGTCGGCTTGATCTTCTTGTAGTCCGCGCGGCGCCAGGCGCGGAAGATGATGTGGTCGCTGTCGGGCATGAAGAATGGCGCGCCTTCCTGCCACTCGGCGGTCTTCGTCACCTGCCATTCGCGCGAGCCGTCGGCCGCGATCACCCAGATATCCATATTGCCGTCGATCTGGCGGCCGAAGGTGATCCACTGGCCGTCGGGCGAGATCGAAACTTCGGCCTCGTAGTACTTGTTGTCGGTCATGCGCCGGGCGTTGCGCCCGTGCAGGTCGGAGACGTAGAGCTCGCCGCCCTGCGGGTAGTTGTCGGAATCCGACCAGTCGCCGACCGGCAGGTCGAGGTTGTCGCGTGTGGAGGTCCACACCACGCGCTGGCCATCCGGGAAGAAGAACGAGCAGGCGTCCTGCCCGCGGTCGTTGACGCGCCAGATCTCGCGGCCATCCGCCGAGAAGATCCAGGTGAGGTTGCCCGGCCCGCCGCGCGAACTCGGTACCGCATCCGGGTCCTTGGTCTGGGCGATCAGGTAGCGCGAGTCGGGCGACCAGTACGCCTCGGCCGCGTCCGGGCCGATCGGCACCATGTAGCTCGGCAGCTCACCGGGAGCCGCCGACACGTACTCCGGGGCGGCGCTGGCGTGACCGGCCACGAGCAGGCCGGCCATGCCACCGAGGGCCACACGCTTCACGACAGCGCTCACGGCTTCGCGCCCGGACGCTGGTTGAACGCCGCGAGTGCCGGGTCCGGCACCCAGCCCGCCGGCGGCTCGGCCTTCGCCGGGATGCTGCCCTTGTAGTTCTCCGGCCCCACGCCGAGCGAGGAGATGTCCATGACGTGGGTGTAGATACCCGACATGAACTTCTCGCCGGTGCTGCGGCCGAACAGCAGCTTCTTGCCGTCCCACGAGGTCGCCGGGAAGCCATCGAAGGTCTTGTTCCAGGTGATGCGCACGGGTTCGCCGCCGGCGAGATCGTTCATCACGACCTCCCAGTTGTTGTTCTCGTAGATACGCACATAGAAGAAGTGCCGGCCGTCGGGTGCCGGGTACGGGGCCCAGTTCATGTCGTTGGTGAAGGTGCGCGGCTGCACGTCGCTGCCGTCCATCTTCATGGTGAAAATGGTCATCGGCGTCTGGCGCCGTTCACCGGTCTCTTCCTTCAGCTTCTTGTTGGCGGCGACGTCGCTGCGCTTCCAGGCGCGGAAGATGATGTGCTCGCCATCGGCCATCGGGTAGGGCGCGCCCTCCTGCCAGTCGTCGGTGAAGGTGAGCTGCTGCTCACCGGTACCGTCGACGCGCATCTTCCAGATGTCCATCTTGCCGTCGATCTGGCGGCCGAAGATGACCCACTGGCCGTCGTTGCTGACCGTGACCTCGGCCTCGTAGTTCTGGTTGTTGGTCAGGCGCTTGATGTTCCCGCCCTTGAGGTCGGAGATGTAGAGCTCGGCACCCTGCGGATAATCGGTGTCGTCGGACCAGTTGCCGAGCGGCATGTCCATGTGGTCGCGCGTGGAGGTCCACACCAGGCGCTGGTCGTCGGGGAAGAACCACGAGCAGGCATCCTGGCCGTGGTCGTTGATGCGGGTGATCTCCTCACCCATGTCGGTGAAGGTGTAGGTCAGAGCCCCACCCGCGCGCCCTTCACCCGGGTCCTGCGAGGCGGCGTCCTGGGTCTGGGCGATGACGTGCAGGTTGTCACGCGCGTAGTAGGCCTCGGCGTTCTCCGGCACGTTCGGGATCTTGCGCACCGGCAGCTCCTTGCCGGCCCATTCCGGCGGCGGTCCCGTGTCGGGGCTCGCCTGCGACACCGCATCAGGCGCCTGCTGCGCAGTGGCTTCGGCGGCCGGCTGCTGCGGCGGCTCGGCGGGCTTGGAGCAGCCGGCGAGCAGCGTGAGCGAGGCGGCACTGGCGAACACGGACCAGAATCGGGTTGAACGGCTGATCATGGTGGATTCCCCTGCAATCGTTGTTGGCGTAGGTGCCTGGGCAGCGCGATGCGCGCCACGCCCGGTCGGCAACGTGCCGCCGATCATAAGCAAGGACCGGGCGAGCGGCAAATGGGCACGGGCGGGTGCACCGGGCGCTATACTGCCAGCCGCGTCGCACCCCCCCGAGGCTGGCGACGCATCCCCGACACGCGAACCCGAAGGACTGCCGATGACCGCCTCCCGCCGCACCCTCGACCGCCGCACGCTGCTCGGCGCCGCCGCCGCCACGACCGCGCTGGCCGCACTGCCACGCCGCCTGCGCGCCGCAAACCGCAGCCGCGTGCTGGTCCTCGGTGCCGGCCTGTCGGGCCTGCACACCGCGCTCATCCTGCAGGAAGCGGGTCTCGATGTGCGGGTCATCGAGGGCCGCAATCGCGTCGGCGGGCGCGTGCTCTCGCACCGCAACGTGCCCGGCAGCCCGGAATCGGGGGGCACCTCCTTCGCGCCGGGCTACGCCCGGCTGATGACCGCCTGCACCACCTACGGCGTCGGCCTGATCGACCTCACCCCGCTGGTGCCGTTCTTCTTCGAGCGCGACCTGTACCTCGGCACCGAGCGCATCGCACCCCGGGCCTGGCCAACGCATCCGCGCAATCCCTTCCCCGAGCCGCTGAAGAAGCTGCCGCCCTGGGCGTTCCTCGGCGCGACGATCGGCCCGAAGAACCCGCTCGCCACCAACGACTCCTGGCTCGACCCGGCGCACGCTGCCCTCGACGTACCGCTGCACGACTTCCTGAAGAGCAGCGGCTGGTCGGACGAGATGATCCACATCGCCTACGACATCAGTGCCGGCTGGGGCAACTCGGCCCGCGACGTGTCGGCGCTGATGGTGCTCTGCGCGCTCAAGTTCGTGCAGGTCCAGCAGGAACTCGCCCGCGGCAAGGCCATGATGTACACCGCCGTCGGTGGCAACCAGGCGATTCCCGAGGCCATGGCCAAGGCGCTGAAGAACCCGGTCGAGCTCGGGCGCAAGGTCGCCGCCATCCACGCCGACGGCAGGGGCGTCGACGTGCGCTGCGAAGACGGGCGCCGCTATCGCGCCGACTACGTGGTCTGTTCCCTGCCGACTGCGGTGCTGCGCAACATCGCCATCGAGCCGGCGCTGCCAGCCGCGCAGGCCAGGGCCGTGCGCGAACTCGGCGTGCAGACCATCAGCCTCGCCCATCTGGTCGCGAAGAAGCCGTTCTGGGAACAGGACGGCGGCGCGGCGAACTTCGCGACGGACGGCCCGATCAGCATGGTGGTCGCCGAGCGCAAGGGCGCAGATCCGAAGCAGGTCAGCAGCCTGTCGGCCTGGATTCGCGGCCCCCACGCGGCGCAGCTCGACAAGCTTCCCGAGGCCGAGGCCCGCGCCGCCGTGGTGCGCGAATTCGAACGGCTGCGTCCCGCCGCGCAGGGCCAGCTCGAGGTGCTCGCCTGGCACTCCTGGAAGAACGACCCGTTCGCGCTCGGCGACTGGGCGGTGTGGGAGCCGGGCCAGGTCAGTGCCTTCGCCCGCGTGGTCGGCCAGACCCACGGGCGCGTGCACTTCTGCGGCGAGCACACCGCGGTGTCCAACCGCGGGATGGAAGGGGCGATGGAATCCGGCGAACGCGTCGCGCTCGAGATCCTGCAGCACGCCTGACATGGCGACGCTGATCAAGCCCCTGCGTGGCCTGCGCCCGGCGAGCGGTCGCGCGGGCGATGTCATCGCCCCGCCCTACGACGTGCTGAGTTCCGCCGAGGCGCGCGGGCGTTCCCGTGGCCGCCCGGCCTCGTTCCTGCACATCTCCAAGCCCGAGATCGACCTGCCGGAGGGCATCGACCCGTACGACCCGGCGGTCTACGCCCGCGGTGCCGACAATTTCCGGCACATGATCGACAGCGGCGTGCTCGTGCGCGATGCGACGCCCTGCTACTACGTCTACCGGCTGCGCATGGGCACGCACGTGCAGACCGGCCTCGTCTGCGCGGGCAGCGTGGCCGCCTACGACGCCAACCGCATCCGCCGGCACGAGTTCACGCGCCCGGACAAGGAAGACGACCGCGTGCGCCAGATCAGCGCGCTCGATGCGCAGACCGGGCCGGTGCTGCTCGCCTACCGCAGCTCGCCGGCCGTCGCTGCCCTCCTCGCCCTCGCGACCACCGCCACACCGGTGGCCGACGCGGTCGCCGACGACGGCATCGGCCACACGCTGTGGCGCATCGCCGACGTCCCGACGATCGCCGCCCTCACCGACCAGTTCGAGCGCATGCCGACGCTCTACATCGCCGACGGCCATCACCGCTCCGCCGCTGCCTCGCGCGTGGCCGCGGCGCGGCGCAGGCATGGAACGAATGCGGACCACGACGCGCCGTGGGAATCCTTCCTCTGCGTCGCCTTCCCGCACGACGAGATGCAGATCCTCGACTACAACCGCGTGGTGCGCGACCTCGCCGGACACGATCCCGCCGGACTGCTGGCGCGGCTCGCGGACTGCTTCACGGTCGAACCCGTCGCCGGTCAGGCGAAGCCCGCCCGGCCCGGCGAGTTCGGCCTGTATCTCGCCGGGCACTGGCATCGCCTCGCGATCCACCCTGCGCTCGTTCCCGCCGATCCTGTCGCACGACTCGACGTCAGCCTGCTGCAGGCGCAGGTGCTCGACCCGCTGCTCGGCATCCGCGACCCGCGCACCGACAAGCGCATCGACTTCGTCGGTGGCATGCGCGGCCTCGGCGAACTCGAGAAGCGCGTCGACAGCGGCGAGATGGCGCTCGCCTTCGCGCTCTACCCCACCAGCATGGACGCCCTCATGGCGGTGGCCGACGCCGGCCAGGTCATGCCACCGAAGTCGACCTGGTTCGAGCCGAAACTCGCCGACGGGCTGGTGTCGCACCTGCTCGACTGAGCGTGGCTGCGCTGCGCAGGGCCAGCCATCCATCGGGTACGCCGCGGCTCCTGCGTCACCCCGGCGCCCAGCGGTCAGCCGCTATTGCCCTGCCCCGTTCGGGAGATCACTCGTGAACACCCACCACCTCGGCTCGTGTCTTTGCGGCACCGTCAGTTTCCGGATCGACGGCATGTTCGACCGCTTCTATCTCTGCCACTGCGAGTACTGCCGCAAGGACTCCGGTTCCGCACACAGCGCCAACCTGTTCTCGGCAACGGCAAGGCTCGAGTGGCTGTCTGGCCCGGGCGAGATCACCCGCTTCAACCTGCCCGGGACGCGGCACACCAAATCGTTCTGCAGGGTCTGCGGATCCGCCATGCCCTACACGCTGGGAGGCCTGCTGGTCGTGCCGGCCGGGGCGTTGAGCACGACCGTGGACAACAGGCCGGACGGGCACGCCTTCGTCGCCAGCAGGGCGGGCTGGGATCACGCCCTGGCCGATCTCCCGGCATTCGACGCCTTTCCTGCGTAGATCGCCGGTCAGGTTGCGGGGGCGCGAGAAGACACCGTGCGACGCTGCGAGTCCAGGCCCGACGCACAAACCACATTCATACCGGCCCGAACACCGGCGTCCACTGCGCACGCCGCTGCGTGCGGCGCTCCTCGAGCGACTCGCTGCGGTAGCCTGTGGCCGCCTCGGGCGCCGCGAGTCCGCGCGGGCGCTCGCGCAGCAGATTGACGTTGACGGTGGCCACGCCGCCGGTACCTGTCATCATGACGGCACCGACATACATGCCGCATTCGCGGCACACGAGGTAATCGGCGGTGCGCAGCGCGAAGCGGTAGCGGCGCAGCCGGTCGGGATAGGCGTAGTGGAAGCGGACGATGCCCGCGGGATCGGCGGTCGTCGCCGCGCCGTGGCCGCGGCAGAAGGCGCACTGGCAGGCGAGCACCGGCCAGCGACGCGGCGACAGGGCGGTTTCGTAGCTGAATTCGAGCGCGCCGCAATGGCAGGCACCGTCGTAGACGCGCGGTGCCGCAGCTTTGGCCATGGCGCCGCTCAGGTCCCGTCAGGGCGCGGCGCGGACATCGTGGGCGGATCATCGGCGGGCGGCGCGAGGAACTCGGTCGCCGAATAACCCTGCGGCTGCTCGAAGGCGATGGCCGGAACCGGCTCGCGGCTGAAGGACATCACCTCGCGCAGCACGCGCGGACCCGCGGCCTCGCCGCTGCCCGCAGGCGCCACACGCTCGATCACCTGTTGCAGCACGAAGCCCTGCGTGTACATCTGCTCGACCGCGTCGCGCAGGTCGGCACGCTCCGGTCCGAGACCGGCGTCCTCGGCAATCCGCAGCTTGAGCCAGGCCGTGGGCAGCGCCTCCCCGGGCACCCATGGCGTCACCCAGAGTTCATGGCGCTCCTCGCGCAGCGTGGCCTGCGCCGATGCGCCGTCGCGATAGCGCAGGCGCCAGACGAGATGGCGCGTCGGCAAGCCGAGCAGCACGGGGCCGGGGGCATCGAACAGCAGGTCGAGCGCCACGTCGGTGACCGGCGCGCGGGTCGTCGGCTCGGCGGTCGTCGCCGCCGGGACCATGGTCGTCGGATCGAGCGGGGCGATGGTCCGTTCGGCCGGGTCGACGAGGAAGGCGTCCACGGTCGTGGCGAGGACATAGGCGCCGATCGGCAGCAGCGTGTCACCGCCATCCTCGAGGACGACCTTGCAGGCCTCGTCCTCGGCAAGCACCTGGCGGATCTGCCGCGATCCATTCCCGGACGCCGTGCCCTCGATGGTCTCGGCTTCCCTGAAGATCACGCCGCCCGTGGCCGGCGTCACCGCCAGCCCGGCCGCGAGCAGCCCGCTGCCGACCGCGGCGAGCACTGCCCGCGATCGCTGTCCTGCGCCGCCCCGACTGCAGACCCACCTCGCACTCGCGATCACCGCTGCCCTCCGTCACCGTCAGGAACAGGATGTCTCCGCGCCATTCTCCGCCCCGCCACGCGGCCCGACAACGGCCCGTGGCAGCCCGCGCTCACCCGCCGTCGCGATAATCCCGCTTGCACGCCGGGCACGCCGACCCTTTGAAGATCGGCGCGTACAGCCCGGCGTCGAGCGCCGCCTGCCAGAACCAGCGGCTGCCGCAACCGGGGCAACGCACCGCGAGCAGGGTGAAGGCGTAACCCACGCAGGCGACCACCGTGCCCACGGTCCACGACATGCCGCTCGCCTCAAACAGCGGGGCGATGCTGCCCGCCAGGAGCAGCACGACGCCGGCGACGAGCTTCCAGGACTGACCCGTCAGGGCAAGGAGCGAGTTGCTGTTCAAGGGTGCTCCGATGACTGGAAATGGTGGCGGGGATTGTTTCCGGCGGTGGGCACAGGCCGCAAGGGAGCGGTGCGCAGAATCGCGGCTGCAGGCGTCCCGGCGGGCATAATCCCGTGACATGGCAGCAGGTCCAGCCGCGCCATGCCCCGTGACTCCGCCGCCCCTATGCCGGCTCCCCGATCTCGTCCCCGGCCACCACCTCGATCTCGGCGCGCGCTTCGGCCACCCATTTCTGCACGCTGGGATCGGCGAGCATGGTCTTCGTGTATTCGGCGGCGCGCGCAGGCAGCGTGATGCCGTAGGTCTGGAAACGGAACACCACCGGAGCGTACATGGCATCGGCGATGGAAAAGCGCCCGAACAGCCACGGGCCTTCCGCCGCGTGGCGCGCACGACAGTGTTCCCAGATCGCGAGCACGCGCGCGATGTCGGCCTGCGCCGCCGCCGACGGTGTCACGCGACGGCGTGCGCGGATGTTCATCGGCAGCTCGCTGCGCAGGCCCTGGAAGCCGGAGTGCATCTCGGCGGACACCGCCCGCGCCTCCGCGCGCGCGGCACGGTCAGCCGGCCAGCCGCTGCCACCGGCATGCGCTTCGTTGACGTACTCGCAGATCGCGAGCGAATCCCACACGGTCAACGCGCCCTCGACCAGCACCGGCACACGCCCGGACGGCGAGTAGCGGGCGATGCGCTCGCGCGTCGCGGGCTCGCCGAGTCCGATACGCACCTCGTGGAAACGCAGGCCGACGTGGCGCAGGAACAACCAGGCCCGCAACGACCACGACGAATAGTTCTTGTTGGCGATGACGAGGGTCGTATCGGTCATGGCGATGCTCCTTGCGGTTCTTCTTCACTCACGATGGATGGTGACCTCGATGTTGCCGCGCGGCCCGACGAGCGCCGAACCGATCCAGCTGACGACGCCGGTGACGAGCGCGCCCCAGACGGCATCCCAGAAGCCATCGATCGAGAAGCCTGGCAGCAGGCCGGCGACCAGCGCCAGCATGATGCCGTTGACGACCAGCAGGAACAGCCCGAGCGTGACGACGGTGAGCGGCAGCGTCAGCAGCACCACCAGCGGACGCACCACGGCATTGACGAGCCCGAGCAGCACGGCGGCGAGAATGAGCCAGCCGCCGCTCTCGAAGCGCAGCCCGTCGACCAGTGTGCTCGCCAGCCACAGCCCGAGCGAGGCGATCGCGGCCCGCAGGAAGAAATGGGTCATGGCGCGATGCTACCCCCCGGAGCGCTTCACCGTCCAACCGCGGGCGGCAAGGACCGTGACCAGCAGGTCGCGGTGATCGCCCTGGATCTCGATCGTGCCGTCGCGCACCGTGCCGCCGCTGCCACAGCGCTTCTTGAGCGTCGCCGCGAGCGCGGCGAGTTCGTCACCGGCGAGCGGCACGCCGGTGATCACCGTGACACCCTTGCCCTGGCGTCCCTGCGTCTGGCGACCGACCCGCACCACCCCGTCGCCCGCGCGCGCCGCAGGCGGTGGCGTTTCCCTGCTGCAGCCGCATTGCGCCAGCGCGCGTCCGCAGGCCGGGCAGGTGCGCCCCTGCCCGGTCGAATACACCACACCGCGAAAGCTCGTGACCGGCCTGGCCACCGGGTCAGCCTCCTGTTGCGCGCTGTTGTCCTGGATGCTCGAACATCGGTCGGACGCATGGTAGCGCGACCGGGACCGGAGCGCGCCTCGCCGCGGCGGCACGCTGCCAGCCAATAATGGCGGGCGTGCCCGCGCTTATGTCCTGAACCGGTCGCGCGGCAGGCGGCCGCCGCGCTAGGCTGTCCCCGTCGTTGGTGCGTCGCGGATGGGGTTTCATGACCAGCGGAATCGGTACGCTCGCCACCAGTCTGTATGGGCTGCGCCGCAGCCTCGACGGGTTGCGCCGTGAGGCACAGACCGTGGCGCATTCCGTCGTCGATGGTGCCGGCGCGGACCTCACTGGCGCCGCCGTGCGCAGCGCCGAGCAGCAACGCGCCGCCGAGGCCAATGCCGCAGCGCTGCGACGGGCGAACTCCGCGCTGGGATCGGTGATCGACATCCGCGTGTGAATTGTCGCGGCTGGCGCCCCGCCCACCCCACCCAGGACCGGGCCCCGGGCGGGGGGGGCGGGGGCCCCCGCGCGGTCCCCCCCGGGGGGGCGGCCGCAACCCCCCGCGGAAAAGGCGG
>CAUJIY010000171.1 GCA_963205295.1 Pseudomonadota bacterium | reverse complement strand
CGCTCATCTCCGCGTACATGAGCTCGAGGAAGTTGCGGAAATAAGCGTCCGCATCGAGCGCCGGCCGCGCCCCGCGATCGACCGCCACACCGGCACCGGTCACGGCGTCACAGGCGGCGGTGAGCACACCGGCCACGCCGGGATCGACCGGGCAGAGCGCATCGTCGAGCCAGGCCGCCACGCGCAGCTTCGCGGCCGGAGCCCGCGGTGGCGGCAGCGCCAGCCGCCAGGCCCGGGCCGCACCCGGTGCCGGCCCCGCGAGCACCCCGAAGAGCAGTTCGAGGTCGGCCACGGTGCGTGCCATCGGTCCGACCGTGACCAGGTCCGGCGTACGCAGCATCCCCGGGGCCGGCGCCATCACCCCGCCGACCGGCACCAGGCCGAAGCTCGGCTTGAGCGAGCACACACCGGTGAAGTGCGCCGGGATGCGCAGCGAGCCGGCGAGATCGCTGCCGATCTCGGCCGCGGCGATGCCGGTGGCGAGAGCCACGGCCGCCCCACCGCTCGAGCCGCCCGGGGTGCGAGTCGGGTCCCAGGGATTGCAGCTGCGGCCGTAGAGCGCGTTGTCGGTCTGCAGGTCGAGCGAGTACGCCGGCACGTTGGTCTTGCCGATCACCACGGCACCGGCGTCGACGAGCCGTTGCACCGCTGCGGCGTGGGCCGCCGGGCGATGATCGCGCCACGCCGGCACGCCATTGGCCGCGGGCAGGCCGGCGACCTCGAAGCAGTCCTTCACGGTGACCGGCAGGCCGTGCAGCGGCCCAAGCCCGCCACCGGCGGCAGCGCGCGCGTCGAGTTCGCGGGCCCGCGCGAGCGCGGCGGCGGGATCCGTCGCCACCACCGCATTGCAGACCGGGTTGACCTCGTCGCAGCGCGCGAGCGCCTGCGCGACGAGGTCGGCGCTGGAGAGCCTACCCGCGCGCAGTCCGGCGAGCAGGATCGTGGCCGGGGAAAATTCGGCGTTGCCGCTCACGCGCATCTGCCCCGGTTACCGCGGCCCGCGCGCCATGCAGCGGCTACCCGGCGGCGAGGAAGTAGAGGGCGATCACCTCGGCGATGCAGGCGGGCTTCGCCTGGCCCTCGATCTCGAGCGTGTTCTCGAGCACCACCTGCAGCGCACCGGCGCGCTTCTGTGCCTGCAGTAGCACGCACTTCAGGCGCACACGGCTGCCAGCGGGAACGGGGTTCTTGAAGCGCACCTTGTTGAGACCGTAGTTGATGGCGCGCTCGAGGGTCGGCATCCGCACGACTTCCTCCATGAGGGCCGGCATCAGCGACAGCAGCAGGTAACCGTGCGCAATGGTCTGGCCGCCCGGCATCTCGCGCGCGGCGCGGGCCGTGTCGGTGTGGATCCACTGATGGTCGTCGGTGGCCGCGGCGAACTGGTCGATGCGCGGCTGGCTGACCAGGACCCACCCGGAAACGCCGATCTCCTGGCCGATGAGGGCCCTGGCATCATCGATGGTACGAACGATGCGCGGTGCCATGGCCTGCTCCGTCTTCAGCCGCGGATGGCCGCGAGGAACTCGGCGCGGATGCGGTCGTCGTCCTGGAAGGCGCCGAGCATCTCGCTCGTGCTCATGCGCACGTTGGCGCGCTGCACGCCGCGGGTCGTCATGCACTGGTGCTGCGCCTCGACCACCACGGCGACGCCACGCGGCTCGAGCACGTCGTTCACGCAACGCGCGATTTCGGCCGTCAGCCGTTCCTGCACCTGCAGGCGACGGGTGTAGGCCTCGACCACCCGGACCAGCTTGCTGATGCCGGCGAGGCGGCGGTTCGGCAGGTACGCGAGGTGGATGCGGCCGATGATCGGCGCCATGTGATGCTCGCAATGCGATTCGAAGTCGATGTCGCGCAGCGTGACGATGCGGTCGTAGTGGTTTACCGCCTGGAAAGAGCCGCCGAGCAACGCGTAGGGATCGACCGCATAGCCCGAAAACCAGTCCTCGAAGGCACCGACCACGCGCCCCGGCGTGCGCCGCAACCCGGGACGGTTCGCGTCATCGCCCGTCCAGGCGAGCAGCACCCGGACCGCTGCCTCGGCCTGGGCCCGCGTGGGGCGACGCGATGCTGGTTTCCTCGCCATCGATTGCGAACCTTCTGTTGACGCCTGCCACATCGCTGCCCGTGGCCTCAGCGACCGAGCCGCGACAGTTCTTCCGGTGTATTGATGCTGTCGAGCGCCCGTGCCGGCGGCGCGTCGAGCAGCCGTATGTCCTGCGACCCGAGCCAGCGGCGCGGACTCGGGTCGCCGCCCGCTTCCACCAGGGCGCGGAACCGCGCAAGGGTAGCGGGTTCGTAGATGGCACACAACGGCTCCGGCAGGCCGTCGGCAGCGGAACGAAACGCCGTGGCGTCGCGGCCCGGATCACGGCTGGCGACGAGGCGCCCGAGCAGGCTGCGCGTCACCTGCGGCATGTCGCAGGCGAGCACGAGCCAGGCTGAATCCGGGAGCAGCCGGTGTGCGGCCACGAGCCCGGCCGCAGGCCCGCAGCCGTCGAGTTCATCGACCACGAGCGCGAACCGGGCCCGCAGCGGTTCATCGCGCTGCCCGTCGCGCACCGAGACGTGGACCGCGGCCGTCAACCCGCCGAGCAGTGCCACCGCGCGCTCGAGCAGGGTGGACCCGTCGTACGCAACGCCCGCCTTGTCGCGCCCGAGCCGGCTGCTCGCGCCGCCGGCGAGCACCAGGCCGCGCAGCACCGGCACGCCGGTTTCAGGCATGCGCGCCCGGGGGCGGCCCGATGTCGCCCTTGCCGCCGGTCTTGGCGATGAGCCGGACTTCGGTGACGACCATGTCGTGCGACAGCGCCTTGCACATATCGTAGATCGTCAGCGCCGCCACCGCCGCCCCGGTCAGCGCCTCCATCTCCACGCCGGTGCGGTGCTCGACCCGGGTCACGCAGTCGATCACGGCATGGCCGGCATCGTCCATCGCGATCGTGATGCGGCAGCTGTCGAGGCCGAGCGGATGACAGAACGGGATCAGCTCGGCGGTCTTCTTCGCCGCCATGGTGCCGGCGATGATCGCCGTCTGGAACACGGGGCCCTTGGGCGACTGCAACTCGCCGCCTGCGAGTCCGTGGCGCACCACCTCGGGAAGCAGCACCTTCGCACGCGCGTGTGCGGTGCGCCGGGTGACCGGCTTGCCGCTCACGTCGACCATGGTCGGCTGATTCCTGTCGTCGATGTGGGAGAGCATGCCGGCGATTATAGTCGGCCCCGAGCCGCCTGCTATGATGCGCGCCTCCACGGCGCGCCGGCACCGGCCGTGGTGCAGCAGGAGCCACCGGCACCATGGGACGCACGATCATCGACAAGCTCTGGGCCGAGCACCAGGTCGCCGACCTCGGCGACGGCACCAGCCTCCTGTACATCGACCGCGTGTTCCTGCACGAGCGCACCGGCAGCGTGGCGCTGAAGGAACTGGCCGCCGCCCACCGCCGGGTGCGCAACCCCGAGCAGGTGTTCTGCACCATGGACCACATCGTGGACACCTTCCCGGGTCGCGGCGACGCCACCCGCGTGCCGGGCGGCACCGCGTTCATCACCGAGACGCGCGCCGCGGCACGCGCCGCAGGCATCAACCTCTTCGACCTCGGCGACGACCGCCAGGGCATCGTCCACGTGGTCTCGCCCGAGCAGGGCA
Source organism: Pseudomonadota bacterium (assembly GCA_963205295.1). Classification (GTDB taxonomy): domain Bacteria; phylum Pseudomonadota; class Gammaproteobacteria; order Steroidobacterales; genus QUBU01. The sequence continues at coordinate 1,849 of CAUJIY010000171.1, read as the reverse complement.
TCGCCCTGCCCGGCGTCACGCTGGTGTGCCCCGACAGCCACACCTGCACCCTCGGCGGCATCGGCGCCCTCGCCTGGGGCATCGGTACTACCGAGGCCGAGCACGCGCTCGCCACCAAGACGCTGGTCGTGCGCCGGCCGCAGTCGATGCGGGTGCGCTTCGAGGGCACGCTCGCACCGGGCGTCACCGCCAAGGACATGATCCTGAAACTCATCGCCACGCACACCGCCGCCGGCGGCGTCGGCTACGTGATCGAGTTCGCGGGCGCAGCCGTGCGCAGCCTGCCGGTGGAGGCGCGCCTCACCCTCTGCAACATGGGTGTCGAGTTCGGGGCCTGGACGGTCATCATCGCGCCGGACGAGGCCGTGTTCGACTACGTACGCGGCCGCCCCTATGCCCCGCAGGGTGCTGCGCTCGACCAGGCCATCGCCCACTGGCGCACGCTCGCGAGCGATGCCGATGCGCGCTTCGACCGCGAACTGCTGGTCGACTGCGACACGCTCGCCCCACAGGTCACCTGGGGCACGAGCCCGCAGCATGCGGCCGGCATCGACGGGATCGTGCCCGATCCGGCCACCGAGTCCGACGCCGGCCGGCGCCAGTCGATGCAGCGCGCGCTCGCCTACATGGCGCTCACGCCCGGCACGCCGCTCGCCGGGCTGCCGATCCAGGCCGCGTTCATCGGCTCCTGCACCAACAGCCGCCTCTCCGACCTGCGCGCCGCCGCAGCCCTGCTGCGTGGACGGCAGGTCGCGCCAGGCGTGCGCGCGATCTGCGTGCCCGGCTCCACCCAGGTGCGCCTCGCCGCCGAACGCGAGGGCCTGCACGAGGTGTTCCTCGCCGCCGGCTTCGAGTGGCGCGAAGCCGGCTGCTCGATGTGCTTCTTCGCCGGCGGCGAGAGCTTCGGCCTGGAGGAACGCGTGGTGTCGAGCACCAACCGCAACTTCGAGAACCGGCAGGGACCGCGCACGCGCACGCACCTCGCCAGCCCCGTAACGGTGGCAGCATCGGCGATCGCCGGCCGGCTCGCCGATCCGCGCACACTGGCCAGCCGGGGTTAGCGCCATGGAGAAGTTCACCACGCTCACCGCCATCGCCGCCCCGCTCCTGCGCATCAACGTCGACACCGACGCGATCATCCCCAGCCGCGAGATGAAAACGGTGTCGAAGACCGGGCTCGCCGACGGGCTGTTCGCCGGCTGGCGCTACCGCACGCTGGGCAGCCGCGACGAGGACCCCGGCTTCGTCCTCAACCAGGAGCCCTACCGGCGCGCGCGCATCCTGCTCTCCGGGGCCAACTTCGGCTGCGGCTCCTCGCGCGAGCACGCCGTGTGGGCGCTCGCCGAATGGGGCATCCGCGCCATCGTCGCGCCGAGCTTCGGCGCCATTTTTCAGGGCAATTGCGTGCGCAACGGCATCCTGCCGGTGGTGCTCGCCGAGGACGTGGTCGCCGATCTGGCGCACCAGGTGAGTGCAGACCCGGCCGCACGCCTGGTGACGGTCGATCTCGGCGCCTGCCGCCTGACGGCACCCGATGGTGGCACGCACGCGTTTGCGATCGCGCCTGCCGACCGCGAGATGCTGCTCGAAGGACTCGACGCCATCGCGCTCACCATGAAGCGCGACGACGAGATCCTGGCCTTCCAGGCCCGCGACCACCTGCGGCGGCCGTGGATCTACCTGGGAGAGGTGGTGCGGAAGTAAGGTCGCGGCTTGCGCCGCTCCTGCAGCTCCAGATGTACCTTCTGGAGCTGCAGGAGCGGCGCAAGCCGCGACCTTACTTCCGCACCACCTCTCCCAGGTAGATCCACGGCCGCCGCAGGTGGTCGCGGGCCTGGAAGGCCAGGAT
>CAUJIY010000170.1 GCA_963205295.1 Pseudomonadota bacterium | reverse complement strand
GGACACCGTGCTGGTACCGGCGAGCTTCAGCGGGCTCGTGCCGAGTGCGAGGCCGGCTTCTGCCTTGCCCTCGACGTAGGCACAGACATCCCCGCAATCGCCGAGCGACTCGAACATGTCGGCGCCACCTCCCAGCTTCATGGCGGAAGAGTCGAGCATGAGATACGAATTGCCCTTGATGAACAGCGCATGGCCCTCGACGCGCGGGCCGCTGTCCCTGCCGAGGTAGGCATACCAGTCGCCGCCACCGAAATGCAGCTGCGCGGCTCCCTTGGGTGCCTTGACGCCTGCCGCACCACCGAAGAACTCCATGCCGCCCCACAGTTCGCCGTGGAAGCTGCCGCCCTGGTACTTGATGAATCCCTCGAACGGCGGGCTGCCGGCTTTCCAGTTGCTGCTCGAGCTGAGCAGGAAGGCGGCGAAGTCGAGGCGCGTGCCGGGGTCGCTGCCCGCCACCTTGATCGACAGGTCGCCACGGACGCCGAGCGTGAAGCCGTCCGGGGTGCCGACCACGGAGGCCGCATTGAATACCGGCACGCCGCCGCTCGACGAGTAGCCGAGCGATTCGAGGCCAAGGCCCTTCAGTGACTCGAGTGAGACGTTGTAGCCGAGGCCGCCGCCGACAGCGAACATGTTGAGGAACGGTGGCACGAGCGGGGCGCCGGACGGCCCGAAGCCGTCGTAGACGGCCTTGATGGCCCAGAAGTCATCGCTGCCCGCGTAACCGAGCGCGAAGTCGGCGGTCACCGGCAGCGCGAACATGTTCATGTCCACCGTGCCCTTGAAGCGGAGCTGGCCGGCGTCGGCGTGGGCGGCCGGGATCCAGCTGAACGGCGCCGGCACGGCTGCGCTCGGACCCGGCGCTCCGGTGTAGGTCGCCTTGATCTTGCCCTTGACGGTGCCTTCCGCCTTGGGGAAGGTCACCGAAAACGGCTCGGCACTTCCGGCGAGCGGGCCGGCCGAGGCATAGAGGTTTTCGGACGGTTCGACGATGGCGTAGCGCACGGTCATCTTCGCCGGCTCGAGCGCCTTGGAGATCGTGACCTTGCCGTTGAAGTCGAACACGAGCCGGTCGGTGCCGGCGGCCGGTGCCGTGACGGTGACGTCATCGAGCGTGAGCGTTGCCGGGCCGATGGCGCCGCTCTGCCCGGTGAGACCGACCTTCGCCTGCGTGACGCCCGGGGCGAAATATGCGCGGCCATCCAGGCCGAAATGCAGGTCCTTGACCCAGACCTCCTTGGCGAAGACCTTGTCCTCGCCGGCGAAGTCGAAGCGCGTGTCGCTGCGCACGGCGGTGACCATGCCCTCGGGCTTGACCAGCTGCAGGTTCTGCGCGGTGAGCGTGATCGGACCGTGCTGGCGCTTGGCAGGGCCCCCGACGAGATTGAGGCTCAGGGTCTGCTGGCCCGTGCCTTCGCCCGCCTTGAGCAACGGATCCTGGGTACCCTTCAGTTCCACGTCGAGCCAGGGCACCTTGACCCGCAGGTTCTGATAGACAGCGCTGAATTGCCCGTTGCCGGCATCGACATCGATGCCGTCCCAGCGGAACTCGCCGCGCAGCTGCTTGGCCGCGAACGGACCCATCTGCGCGCTGCCGCACAGGCCCTTGCTGTCGATGCCGAAGCCGTCGACAGCTGCCGTGCTCGAGCCGGGCAGGTCGAAGTCGTAGGCGGTGAGCGTGGCTCCGGCACCGAGGTGCACGCCGCTCCAGCCGGCGCCGGTCACGGCGCAGGCCGCATCGGGAGCCTCGCCCTGGGTCGTGCTCAGGTCGAGCGTGACCGCCTTGGGCGCCAGCGTGAAACCCGAGTCGTAGAGCAGCAGTTCGCCTAGCGACAGCCCCGTCGCATACCAGTCACCCTGCGGTGACAGGACCGCGGTCGCCGCCGGCAGCGAGGGCGGTGCCTTTGCCGACACCGCGAGTATGTTGCCCTGGGCCAGCCGGCCCGCGAGAGTGGCTTCGACGCTGACCGGCGCGGTGCCAGCGAGTTTTGCGATGCTGTAGGCGACCCCGGCCGCGGTCAGCTCGCCACCGGGAAGCGGTCCTGCCTGGAGCTTGCCCTGCGTGACGGTGAAACCATCGGCCGCGACCTTCCAGTCCTGGAACGAGAGCGGCAGCGGCAGGTGTTTGCCGGGCTGCCCCGGAACCGGCAGTTGCAGCACGCCGCTGCCGGAGAACACATCGCCCTGGTGGGTGACGTTGGCCTTGCCGCCGCTTTGCAGGCCACCGACGAGGAAGCTGCCGTCGCTCACCTTGAACTCGAAGGTGCAGGGCAGCTCGGCATCGTGGCCGACGACCTGGTAGGCCGCGGGCTTCGACTGGACGAACTCGGGCGGTGCCTTCTTCGGCGCGAGCGCTCCGGCGACCTTGCCGAGCGCACCCTCGACCGGCGCCATCGGCGGCAGTCCTGCCGTATTGGCAGCCACCGTGAGCGGCTCGACGATGCCGGCCACCTGCACCAGCGACTCCTGGACATAGCTCACGGCCGGCAGGCCGGCGCTGGACTGGGTGTAGGGTGTCAGCACGCCGAGCTTCGGTCCGCCCTGGCTGCCGAGCAGGATCGCCTGGGCTGCGGCGGCATCCGGCGCCTTGCCGCCGGCACCGAGCGCCTGGGCGAGTGCCATGGCAAGCCCCGGAGACTTGGTCGAATAGATGACCTCGGCTTCCACGCTGACCTGGTGCTGGGCCGGCTTGTCGAGCGGGATCGGTCCGGAGAGCAGGTTGCTGCGCACGCCCTGCGGGGCCTGGCCCCACTTCGCGGGATCCTGCGCCAGCGTCTTGTCCGGCCGCGGCGGCGAGGGTCCGATGTCGTGGTAGACCTCTTCGTGGAAGACGCTGCCATCGAGCCGCCAGCGCAGCCGCGCCGAGCCCTGGCCGACATAGCCGAGGGCCGCGCCGGCGGTGAGCGTGATGTCGCAGGCACTGAATGCCGGTCCATTCCCGGTACCGGTGCCGAACAGCGCCGTGGCTGCTGCCACGCCCTGCGGTGCGCCGCCGACGGCCTTGCCGCTGCCGGCCGCGACAGCCGGAACGGTGCTGCCATCCTTGGGCGCGAGCTGCTTGTTGGCCTGGGCGAGGGGATCGGCTGGCGAGTGCTGCGGATCGCCCCAAGGGAAGCCCTGAACCTCGATGCGGACCAGCTTCAGCGGTCCGCTGGCATCGGGGTCGGTGCGCGGCGCGATGCTGACATGCTGGCAGTAGAGCATGTAGGCGCTGTCGGCCGCGGCCTTGCCGCCGGCGAGCTGGGCGTCGGCCTCGGGCAGGCTGGCGTCGAACGCGAGTGTCTGGAAGTAGAGCCCCTGCTGCTCACCCATCGAGGCGGACAGCACTTCGGTGTTGCCCTGCTGCACTGCCTGGTTCGCCAGCTGATAGACCCGCACCACGTACTGGCCGGGTTCCTGGTACTGGTGGGTCCAGCCGTCGCTGCCGAGCGAGAGCTGCGTGCCCGACTTGTAGTCGCCGGCATCACCGACGGATGTCGTCGCGAAGGGCTGCTGCGTGCCATCGCCCCAGTCGACGAACAGGTTGTCAAACGACCACGTGGTCGCCACGACCTTGCCCATGAAGGTCGGCTTCGAGACCTTCGGCTTCGACAGGTACGGGCTCTTCGTCAGCGAGAATTCGCCGGTGAGACGCAGCAGGTCCCAGGTCTGGTGGCTGCCGAAACCCTTCTTGTCGACGTTGAGCAGGTTGAACTTGCCCTTGACGTCCTTGCCGCAGGCGAGCCCGGTGGGCCGGAACGGCGTGGCGAGCGGCCAGCGATCCGAGATCTCGACCTCGACCGGAATCCCGCTGCCGGAGGGCTCCGTCATCACGGCCTTGGCCGGCATCTGGCCGGAGACGGCCGGCGGTTTGCCCGCCGCGGCCACGAGGATGGGCTCGATCGCCGGGACATCGTCCGGCGTGTCGGCGGCGCTCTGTGCCACACCGCTCGGAGAGTACTGGCGCCATCCCGCGACCTCCCAGTACAGGTCCGCCTGCGCGGCCGCCTGTTGCTCCGGCGCCGGTGCGGACTGGCCGATCTTGCCCGCCTGCACCGGGCCGACGGGCTGTGCGCCGGCGACCGGGTTGGCCTTGACCACTTCCGGTGACGGTCCCTGCGGCGGGACCAGCTGTGCGATGAGCGCGGCATCGACGCGCAGCCAGGTGGGTAGCAACTGGCCCTGGGTTTTGCCGATCTTGATCGACACCGGATCGATGCGCCGCGTCGTGAGCAGCTTGTCCTTGCGGTAGAAGCGCACCTCGAACCACTCGGCGACGCCTGGATTCAGTTCCTGCCAGGTGAACAGCTGATCCTCGCGCAGTGCCGGTACATCGATGGTCCACACCGGCTGGGGTGCCCCGAGCGGCTTGCCGGTGACCGGATCCTTGGGCGGCAGCGTGCTTGCGGTCTGCGTCTTCCAGTCAGGGGCCGTGAGGGTGATGTGGTTCTTGACCACGAGGCCCAGGTCCGGTGGCGCGATCTTCGGCACCGGCATCGCGGTGACGGCGGGCGCCGCCTTTTTCGCCGTGATGGTGAAAGCGACGCTCTGGTCGACGAACGGCGCCCGGGCATCGGGTGCCAGCTGCAGGGGGCGCGGACCGGGCTGCGCCTGGGGCCGGATCCGCACGTCGAGGCGGACCTGGGTTGTCCCGCGCCGTTGTGGCGCGCCGACGATCTCGATGTCCGGCCCGAAGCCGAAGCGCATGCCCTGGGCGAGGGCGACTCCCCGCAGCTCGAGCGTGTAGCTGCCGCCGGGCTCGCCGGTGGCCGGGGCGATGCGGATCACGCGGGCGGTCGTTCCCGGCGGCATGCGTACGGCCAGGCCGTCGGGTTGGCCGCGTGCAGACGGTGCAGACCGCGCGCCCTGGCCTGGGTCCGGTGCACCGAACGGTGCCGCCATGCCGGCTGGGCTCGGGCCGACGGGGTCGGCCGCGGCGCCGACGACTTCGACCGCGCGCAGCAGCCGCACGCGCTGCGGCTCGCCCGGCATCGCCATGATGCCGGTGCCTGCGGCGGTGGTGGGTACGGCAATCTCGAGGGTGCGGAATCCGGGTGTCGCACCCGGTGTCACCTGGACCCGCAGCTGGGCCGAGTGCGCGCTCTGCACGGCCACTGGTCCCAGCACGTTGATGCCGGGCGGGCCGAAACTCGCTGTCATGCCGGTGACGAAGCCGCTGCCGGCGACCGTCAGGGTGTAGCTGCCGCCAGCGTCCAGGCGGTTCGGGACCACGCGCGAGAGCGTCACCCGTTCGGGAGCGGGAGTGGTCGGGCGGGCCCGGCTCACGTCGGCGGGCGTCGGACTGCCCATCGTGCGCTGGGCAACGGCCGGCGATGCGAGCAGGGCGAGCCACAGCAGCGCTGCAGGGAACATGCCGGGGACAACCGGCCACGAGTGCCGTCGACGCTCGCAGCGCGTCCTTCCTGCGGTGTCATCCTGCCGGATGTTCGTGCCGCGCATTCCGCATGCCTCGTGACAGCAAGCCCGGCCATGCTCCGCGAATGCCCGGCCGAAATCAACATCCGGCGCCGTTCAGCGCAATGGATAACGGATGCCGTTCTGTGCCGTTACTGCACCTTCGGTCATCTGTGCCGGCTCGATGCGGCCGGTGCCCATCAGGTGCAGCACCTCGCGGCCCGCGCCCAGCAGGTAGTCGGCGACGATGCGGCGATGGCAGCGCCACCACACGGCCTCGGAGCACATGATCGCCACGCGTTGCTCGTCGGCGAGTCCGAGCAGGCGCTCGAGCCCGGCGCGGAATTCGGGCGACAGGGCGTAGTCGGCGTAGTTGTGGAAGCTCGCGTGGGTCCAGAAGGCGTTGACGTCCGGGGGCACGGTCTTCGATCTGCTGCGCAGGCCGCCGAGTTCCCCGGCGCGCGTGTACCCGATCCCGTAGTGCTGCAACCCGTCAGCGATGACATCGGCGTTGAACTGCGGGTTGTGGCGGGAGCGCGGGACGGTGCGGATGTCGACCACCAGCTGTACCTCGCCCGCGCGCAACAGGCCGGCAAAGTCGGCCAGCGTGCGGTTCGAATGGCCGACCGTGAAGATCGGGAGCGGGCTCATCTCGGGGCCTTGGCAGGTCGCAATCGGGCTGCCGGGCCGATCATGGCATACCGTGGCTGGTGCGGGTGCGGCATCCGCCGGGATTGTGCGCCGGCACGCCGGGTCGCAGAATCGGCGCGGGAAAACGTGGGAAGAAGACCAGGATGCTGGTTGAATTCGCCGGCCATCACGGGGATGGCTGGCAGCGCGAACTGGCGCAGGCCATCACCGACCCCGGGCAACTGCTCGAGGCGCTCGCGCTCGACCCCGCGCTGCTGACTCCGGCGCTGGCGGCGGCAGCGCGCTTTCGCCTGCGCGTCCCGCGCTCCTTCGTGGCACGGATGTGCCGGGGCGACGCGCGCGACCCGCTGCTGCGCCAGGTGCTGCCACTCGGCGAGGAACTCGCCGAGGTCGCGGGTTACAGCGGCGATCCGCTCGGCGAGGCGGCCGCGAACCTGGCGCCGGGACTGCTGCACAAGTACCGCGGCCGTGCCCTGCTGGTGACTACCGGTGCCTGCGCCGTGCACTGCCGCTACTGTTTCCGCCGGGAGTTCCCCTACGACGCCCAGCTGTCCGGCGATGGACGCTGGAGCGGGGCGCTTGCGGCCATCGGCGCCGATACGGGCATCGAGGAAATCATCCTGAGCGGCGGTGACCCGCTGGCACTGTCGAACGCACGTCTCGCGGCCCTGAGCGGGAGTCTCGCCGCCCTGCCGCACCTGCGGCGGCTGCGTGTGCACACCCGCATGCCGGTCGTGCTGCCGTCGCGCGTCGACGCCGGGTTCGTCGCCTGGCTGCGCTCGCTGCCGTGGCCGACGGTGGTCGTAGTACATGCAAACCATGCGCGGGAGATCGACGCCACCGTCGCCGGTGCGTTCGCGCGCACCCGGGCCGCCGGGGTCCAGATCCTCAATCAATCCGTGCTGCTCGCGGGCGTCAACGACGACGAGGAGGCGCTGGTGACGCTGTCGACTGCGTTGTTCGAGGCCGGTGCACTGCCCTACTACCTGCACCTGCTCGACCGCGTCCGGGGCGCGGCCCATTTCGAGGTTCCCGAAGCGCGGGCCCGCGAGCTCGTGCGGGCCATCAGCGCCAGGCTACCGGGCTATCTCGTGCCGAAACTGGTGCGCGAAGAGGCGGGTGCCGCGGGCAAGACGGTGCTGTGACATCACGAAGCGTTGCTGCTGGCGCCGAAACACGTGGCGTAGCGGGCGCGCAGCGCGGCCTTTTCGACCTTGCCCATGGTGTTGCGCGGCAATTCCGCGACCACGAAGACCCGCTTCGGCACCTTGAAACCAGCCAGCTTCACCTTGAGTGCGCCGATGATTGCAGCCTCGTCGGGCACGGCACCCGGCGCGGGCACGATCACGGCGACGACCGCCTCGCCGAACTCCGGGTGCGGTGAGCCGATGACCGCAGATTCGGCGATGCCCGGCAGTGCATCGAGCGCAAGCTCGACCTCGCGCGGGTAGACGTTGAGGCCGCCGCAGATCACCAGGTCCTTGCCGCGACCGTTGATGGTGAGGTAGCCGTCGGCGTCGAGCAAACCGAGGTCGCCGCTGCGAAACCAGCCGTCGGCGGTAAAGGCGGCGGCGGTCTGCTCCGGCTGGTGCCAGTAGCCCGGGAAGACGTTCGCGCCGCGCAACTCGATCGCCCCGGTGGCCCCGGTGGGCAGGCGCGCGCCGTCGGGGCCGACGATGCGCACCTCGACGCCCGGCAGCGGCGGGCCGACGCTGCCGGCGCGCCGTTCGCCGGCGAGCGGGTTGGAGGTGTTCATGCCCGTCTCCGTCATGCCGTAGCGCTCGAGGATGGCGTGGCCGGTGCGCTCGCGGAACGCCGCGAAGGTGGCGGGCGTGAGCGGCGCGGAGCCGGACACGAACAGGCGTACGCCGGCGCAGGCGGCCCGGTCGAGTCCCGGCTGTTGCAGCAGGCGCGTGTAATAGGTCGGCACACCCATCATGACCGTGCAGCCGGGCAGCGCAGCCAGCACCTCGGCGGCGTCGAAACGCGGCAACAGCCGCAGGCTCGCGCCGCTGGCCAGTGCGCAGCCGAGCGCGACGAACAGGCCGTGCGCGTGATAGATCGGCAGGGCGTGCAGCAGCCGGTCGGCCGGGTCGAAGCCCCAGGCGCAGACGAGGGCGCGTACGTTGGCGGCGAGGTTGCCATGCGTGAGCATCGCGCCCTTGGCGCGCCCCGTGGTGCCGGAGGTATAGAGGAGTGCGGCGAGGTCGGATTCGCGCCGCGGCACGGTCACGGGCCGGGCCTTGGCAGTAGCGGCGGCGGTCGTGAGCGAGCCGGTGCCGTCGGCGGCGAGCGTCAGTACGCGACAGCCGGCCGGGACGAGACTGGCGAAGAGGCCGGCGTCATCCGGATCGCAGACCGCGAGCGCCGGATCGGCGTCGGTGACGAGCCAGGCGAGTTCGTCACGCCGGTAGCCGTCGTTGAGCGGGTGAAAGACGAAGCCGGCGCGCAGGCAGGCGAGGTAGAGCAGCACCGCCTGCGGGGACTTGCGCACCTGCACGCTGACGCGGTCACCGGGTTGCAGCCCGAGCGCGGTGAGCAGGCCGGCGAGGCGCGCACTGCCGGTGCCGAGCGCAGCGTAGTCGAACGCGGGGCCGGCGGGCGTGGCGAGCGCGACCTGCGTGCGGTCCGCCGGGAAGGCGCGTTCGAACAGGGCGTAGAGATTGGCATCCATGGGCGTGGGGCGCGGTCGCCGCTCGGCGGCTGGTCCATTAGGATAGCGGCAGGATGAGCGAGTCGCCCCCCGTGGTCGCACTGCTGGTCACCTGCCTGGTGGACCTGTTCCGCCCGTCGGTGGCCCAGGCAGCGGTGACGCTGCTCGAACG
>CAUJIY010000169.1 GCA_963205295.1 Pseudomonadota bacterium | reverse complement strand
TTGGGTTGTGGTTGGGGGGGGGGGGGCGCCGTCTCATCGGGTCCCTGTGTTTCATTTGGGTCGGTTTTGGCCGCGCCGCCAGCCGCGATCAGCTGCCCCTCACCAGAACCTGTACCAGGGTTCGTCCTCGGCCTTCGCCTGGGCCACCGCCGCAGTGGGAAACGATGCAGCCAGCACTTCGCGCGTGCTGTCGGCGAGATCGGTCATGCCGAGGGCACGGTAGGCTTCGATCATGATGCGCAGCGACTCGGCGACCGCCGGGGCGCCGTCGTAGGTGCGCAGCACGCCGTCGGCGCGGTTGAGTGCGGCGAGCCAGGCGCCGCGCTCGAGGTAGTAGCGGGCCACGTGGTTTTCGTGCTCGGCGAGGCGGTTGCGCAGGAACACCATGCGCTGGCGGGCATCGGCGGCATAGATGCTTTTCGGAAAGCGCTGCAGCAGCTGCGCAAATGCCGAGAACGACTCGCGTGCGCGCACCGGCGGGCGACGCGACAGATCCGTCCGCAGCATGCGGTGGAACCAGCTCGCCTGGCCCTCGAAGGTGGCGAGCCCGCGCATGTACAGCGCGTAATCGACGCGCGGGTGCGTGGGGTTTTCGCGCTCGAACGTGGTGGCGGCGTCGATGGCCGACTCGCGCTCGCCGTTCTTGTAGTAGACGTAGATGAGATCGAGCTGCGCCTGTTTGGCCTGGTTGCTGAACGGATAGCGGGCCTCGAGCGCCTCGTAATAGGTGATGGCGTTGCGGTAGTTGCCGCTTTCCATGGAGGCGTGGGCGCGGCCGTAGAGCTGCTCGGCCCCGGACTGCAGTTCGCGCTCGTTGTCGCCTGCGCAGCCGGCGAGGACGAGCGCGAGGACGAGGCAGGCGTGGCGGAATGGGATTCGGCGGAGCAACGGGGATCCGGGGTTGGCAGCGTTCGAGGCGGCAGAGTATAGCGTAAGCGGTCGGGGCGGCCGGGTGGGCGCCCGGTACACTACGCGCATGAATACGATCAGGTCTGCTGGCGCTGGTGGCCGCCCTTGCGGCGGGGGCCTCCAGAGTCGCTCCCCGATACTCGCTTGGTCTGGAGGCCTCCGCCTCCGGGCGGGGAACGGGCGGCCGTAATGACCGATCAGCTGGTGCACCACGCCGTTACCATCGGGGACGCGCAGGACGGGCGCCGCCTCGACCAGGCGCTGGCGGAGCTGCTGCCGGATTACTCGCGATCGCGTCTCAAGGACTGGATCGTGGCGGGTGCGGTGCGACTCGACGGACAACCGGCGGAGCCGCGCACACGCGTGCGTGCCGGACAGCAGGTGGCGCTGACGGCGCGGGTCGCTGTGCACCGGGAGGTGGAACCGCAGGCGGTCGGCTTCGAGATCGTCCACGAGGACGACGAGATCATGGTGGTCCTGAAACCCGCGGGCCTCGTCGTGCATCCGGGTGCCGGCAACCCCGATGCGACGCTCGAGAATGGTTTGCGCCATCACGCACCCGGGCTCGCGGTCCTGCCGCGCAGCGGCCTGCTGCACCGGCTCGACAAGGACACCAGCGGCCTGGTGCTGGTGGCGAAGACCCTGCCGGCCCACACGCACCTCACCCGCGACCTGCAGGAGCGGCGCATCACGCGCGAGTACCGCGCTCTCGTCAATGGCGTGGTCACGGCCGGCGGTACGGTCGATGCGCCGCTCGGCCGCCACCCCACGCAGCGCCTGCGCCGGGCGGTGGTCGAGGGCGGTCGCGAGGCGGTGACCCACTACCGGGTGCTGGCGCGGTTCGCCGCGCATAGCTGGCTCGCGGTACGGCTCGAGACCGGGCGGACCCACCAGATCCGCGTGCACTTCGCACACCTCGGTTTCCCGATCGTCGGCGACCCGCTGTATGGCGGCCGCCCGCGCGTGCCGGCCGGAGCGAGCCCCACGCTGGTCGCTGCGCTGCGCGGCTTGCGCCGCCAGGCGCTGCACGCCTGCGCGTTGCGTTTCCAGCATCCGGCGAGCGGTGCGTGGCTGCAGTTCACCTGCCCGCTGCCCGCGGATCTGCGTGGGCTGCTTGCCGAACTCGCCGGTTCGGGGGATGCCGCGGCACGCCTCGAGGCGCTGCCGTGGCCGGAACCGGCGCGATGAGCCTGGTGGTGATCACGCCTGACTGGCCGGCACCGGTCGTGGTGCGGGCCGCGGCGACGACACGCGCCGGCGGGGTGAGCACGGGCGCCTGGGCGAGCCTCAACCTCGGCGACCACGTGGGCGACGATCCCGCGGCGGTGGCTGCAAACCGGGCGCGGCTGCGCGCAGCCCTGCAGTTGCCGGAGGAACCGCTCTGGCTGCGGCAGGTGCACGGCGTGCGCGTGGCCGACGCCGCTGCCGACGGTCGTGGCGCCGAGGCCGACGCGATGATCGCCGCTGTGCCGGGTCGGGTCTGCGCCGTGCTCACAGCCGACTGCCTGCCCATCCTGCTCTGCGACCAGGCGGGCACTCACGTCGCCGCAGTCCACGCCGGCTGGCGCGGGCTCGCGCTGGGGGTGGTCGAGGCCACGGTTGCGGCGCTGGCAGCGCGCGGCGCCGAGCCTGGCGGCATCCTCGCCTGGATCGGTGCGGCGATCGCCGCACCGGCCTACGAGGTGGGCGCCGAAGTGCGCGATGCCTTCCTCGCCGCCGATCCCGGCGCGTCCGGGGCCTTTGTGCCGAATGTGCGTGGCCGCTGGCAGTTCGACATGATCCGGGTGGCGCGCGCCCGGCTCGCGGCCAGCGGCGTCACGCGCGTCTTCGGCGGCGAGCTGTGCACCGCCAGCGATCCGGGGCGTTTCTATTCCCACCGGCGCGACGGCAACTGCGGCCGCCAGGCGACGCTGGTGTGGCTGGCGGGCTGAGGGAACGATCGCAGCTGCCGCCACCGGTGCCGAAAATGGCTGTCCCGATGGGTTCGTCGGCCGCTAACGGCGGCAGCTGCGATGCCTCAATTGGGCGTGGTCGGTGCCGGTGCCGATGCAGCGGCGAGCTGGCACTGCGCGAAGATCACGTAAGCGCCTTTGCGATCAGCGATCGAGATCGTCATCGCACCGGTCGTCCGGTGGATCATCGCGCTCCAGGCGAACTGCAGGTCGGTGCCCTGGAGTACGAGGTTTTCCCGATTGTTCGTAACATTGCCGATCGGCAGCAGCGCGGTGCGAAACGGGGACTTCACCTGCTTCGCCGTGACGTCGACGCTGAGCACGGGCTGGCTGTCGCCTTCCGGCTGCAACCGGCTGCACTGGTTCATGTCCGCGAGGCAGTCGTGTCCCTTCAGCGCGGTGCAGTCCATGCGCCTGGAACCGTCGAAGTCCTCGGCACCGGCGGCGGTGGCGAGCAGGAGGCCGAGAATGACCGGAATCAGTTGTGGTTTTTGCATGAAGGTTCTCTCCTGATCTGGTTGTTGTCGGGCAGCGACAGCCGTTACGGCGCCTGGGGCGCGGGTGCCGGCTCGACGCTGATGGCCAGCGCCTCGGTGTAGGTCAGTTCGACCTTGTCGCCTTCCTTCAGGCCACGCGCGAATTCCTGGCCTTCGGGCCGTTGCACCTCGATGACCCGCATGAGGCCATCCTCGCCGAAGAACGACACCAGCTTGCCGTCGTTCCTGACCGCCGCGATGGTCACTGGGACGGTGACCCGATGCCCGACGGCGCCAGCGGGGGAAGCTCCCTCGGGCGCCCGCACCGTCTCCAGCTCGATGGTCGGTGCTTCGGGCGTCGTCGCTGTCCGGACCTGCGCACCGATGGCCTGGTAATAGCGCGCCACGACGCGGTCGCCGGTCTTGATCTGCGGCAGGTTTTTCACCTCGTCGCTCACCTCGATCGTAGCGACCTCGCCATCGTCGGCCTTCAGGGTGACGAGGCGGTGCTCGAGATCGATCGCCTCGACCACGGCAGATTTCTCGATGACCTCCTCCACCGTGACCGGTGCAGGCGCAACCTCCGCCGGCGCTGCCGGCGCCTGGGGCTGCGCGGATTCTGCCGGCGGCTTGCCGCCGCAGGCGGCGAGCAGGGTGAGCCCTGCGGTGGCGAGGACCAATGACTTCTTCATGACAGGGAACTCCTTGGGATGTGTTCCTGCAGCTGCATCGCGCCGCCAGCCAGGCGGCCGCCCGCAGCCAGCAGATGGATATGCCGCGGGTGCACACGTTATCACCGGATGACAGTCTGCGAGAAGGTGGTGTCGAAGGGCAACCGGCAGCTTGCGCCGGCGCGTATGATCCAGGCCAGGCGGCAGCCATCGGCTGCGAACAGACGGGGAACAGCCATGCCGAAGTTCGTCATCGAGCGTGCCATTCCCGGCGCGGGCAAGTTGACCGCGGCCGACCTCAGGGCCATTTCACAGACCTCCTGCGGTGTCCTCAAGGCGCTGGGATCCGGCATCCAGTGGGTGCACAGCTACGTCACCGACGACAAGGTGTATTGCGTCTATATCGCACCCGACCCCGAACTCGTGCGCGAGCACGCGCGCCGCGGCGGCTTCCCGGCGAACAGCGTGGCCCAGGTGAGGGCCGTCATCGACCCGACGACGGCCGACTAGGGTGTCGCGGGGCACACCCGCGGCAGTCGCGCCACCAGCGCGCGCGTCTTCTCGAACTGGGCGACTTCGGCCGCGGTTGGCTGCTGGTTCTCGAGCAGGAAAACGTTGAAGGCGTTGTCGCCTTTGGCATCGATGAAGGAGACGCCGCGCAGCGGTCCTTCGCGCGTCGGCACGGAAACGACGTAGATCGCTGCGATGAGGTCCGGGCGCAAGTGGCCGCCGAGACCGGCTGCAGGGTACTCGAGGTTGTAGTACTGGCTGGTCTTCGACGGCGCGCCGGGTTGCACCCTGCCGAAGATCTCGAACACGTGGCCACCCTTGAGGACCAGCGTCAGGGCGCGGTCCCAGTCCTGCAGGGACTTCCAGACCTCGACGAAGGCGCTGCCCGGTGTGCCGATCGCCTTGTCGGCCGGCAGCGCGCTGAGCACGATCGCCTCGGGCAGGCCGATCTTCGGTGCTGCCTGGAAGGGCGCCGCTGCGGCGGGGCCCGTGTAGAACTCGCGTACCTTCGCGGCCTGCTCCACGCTGGCGCAGAGCGATGAGGTGTCGGCCGCGGGGCTGGCGGGCATCCACAGGCAGGCGACGAGGGCCGGCAGTGCAAACGTGTGGCGGATCATCGGCATTCCTCCGGTGTGGGTGGCGTATCGGTGGCTGGAATCCACGCGCAGGGAGCGACAGCCGGCGCAGTCACGCGTCGGCGCTGATGCCCATGCGCAGGATGGGGAAGTCGCGGACCGGAATGGTCACGGTCTTCTCCTCCGTGAACAGTGCGCGGCTCCAGGAACCGCCATCGCGGCCGACGCCTGAGTTCTTGTAACCGCCGAACGGTGCGCGCAGCTCACGGGTGAGCGGTGTATTGATCCAGACGACGCCCGCGCGCAGGGCGCGCAGCGCCGCCGTGACGGTGGCGAGGCTCGCCGACCACACGTACGACACCAGCCCGAACTGCGAATCGTTGGCGATGGCGAAGGCCGCCTCGGCGTCGTCGAACTCGAGGATGGTCACGAACGGCCCGAAGATCTCCTCGCGACAGACGGGCAGGCTGTTGGACTTCGCGCGCACCACCGTCGGTTCCACGTAGAACCCCGGCGACAACGCTGCGGCTCGCCCGCCGCACAGGACCTCGTACTCGGGCCCGGTGCGGGCCTGCGCGGCGAACGACAGGACCCGGTCGCGCTGCGCCGCCGAGATGAGCGGGCCGATTTCGGTCGCCGCATCGAGAGGATCGCCGATACGCAGCGACTGCACGCGGGCCACGAAGCGCTCGATGAACTGCGCGGCGATCGGTCGCTGCAGCAACAGGCGCGAGCCGGCCAGGCACTGCTGGCCATTGTTGGCGAAGACTGCAACCAGGGCTGCATCGAGCGCGCGTTCGAGATCGGCGTCGGCAAAAACGATGTTGGCCGACTTGCCGCCGAGTTCGGTAACGACTTTCTTCAGGCCGCGGCCGGCGGCCTCGCCGATGAGCCGGCCGGTGGCGGTGCCGCCGGTGAAGGCGACGACGTCCACGCCGGGATGCCCGACGAGGGCGCTGCCGGTCACCGGCCCGCGGCCGTTGACGAGGTTGACCACGCCCGCGGGCACTCCGGCATCGGCGAGGATCTGCATCAGCGGCACGAAGCTGAGCGGGGTCAGCTCCGAAGGCTTGAGCACGCAGCTGTTGCCGAAAGCGATCGCGCCGGCCACCTTCATCGTGGCCAGGGCGAGCGGGGCGTTCCAGGGCGCGATCAGCGCCGCCACGCCGGCCGGCTCGTGGCGCACGAAGGTGAGGTAATCGGGGTTCTGGTCGAACAGCGGACTCGATGCCTGACTGATGAATTCGGCGAAGAATTCGAAGTTGAGCGCTGCCCTCGGGACGTGCCGGCCGCGCGCCTGGGCGATCGGCACGCCGGTGTGGGCCACTTCGAGCTGCGCCAGTTCCTCGCTGCGGGCAAGGATGCCGTCGCGCACGCGCAGGAGTACCTGCTTGCGCTCCGCGACCGCTGCGCCCGACCAGGTCGCGGCCTCGAAGGTGCGCCTGGCAGCGGCGACTGCCGCGTCGACCTGCGCAGCGTCGGCTTCGTGCAGCACGCTGATCGGTCGTTCGCTGACCGGGCTCACCACCGGCACTGCCAGGCCGGTGGCCGGCTGCCAGCGGCCGTCGATGAACGACGTCACCTGTGCGGGTATCGCCTGCCTGTTCATGTGTCGGCCGTGTCCAGATGCCACCCGTCGCTGGTCGTAACCGGCAGCCCCAGTGTGCCGAGGCCCGCCGTCGCCAGCGCCAGGTTCGAGGATACGGCGAGCTGGCCCCGCTCACCAAGCTCGCGCAGCAACGGCAATGTCGGCAGGCCCGTGCCGGAGATGAGCACAGCGTCGGGCCTGGCCGCGAGCGCCCGCTCGAGCAGGGGCCGTGCCGCACTGCTCTGCTGGCGGTAGATGTCGTAGGTGTCCGCGCTGCCGATGTCCACCCGCGCGCTGTCGACGATTGCGAACCCCTGATTGCGCCACCAGGCGAGGGCCGGCTGGTGGAGCCACTCCGGATACGGGCTGAGCAGTACCAGACGCGCGGCACCGCGTGCCTGCAGCCAGTCGCGGATGGCATCGGCGGCGAGGATCACCCGGGCGCCGAGCACCGCCGCCGCGGCGTCCTGGCAGGCTCGCACCGTGGCTTCCGGCAGGAGGTAGGAGCTGCCGGTGCAGGCGAACAGAAAGGCATCCACACGCAGATCGACATACTGGCGCACGAGGGCGGGCAGGTGTTCCAGGTACTGGCGCAGCCGCGTGGCCGCATCGGCGCTGTCGCTGGTCAGTCGCAGGGTGAAGTACTCCACGGCCGGCGGGACCAGCCGGCGCATTTCCGGCTCGACGGTGGGATTGGCCTGCGGTGTGCCGAGGCCGAGCCGTCCCTGCCAGCCGTAGTCGCGCTGCACGGGCGTCACGCGGCGGCCCGGCGCAGGCCACCGATCATCGAGGTCTGCAGCAGGTGCTCGCGTGCCTGCCGGGGATCGGCGGCGATGGCCTGCAGGCGCGCGAGCTCGGCACGCCGGTAAGCCGGGTCACGCTGCTGCATGCGCAGGCGGTTGGCGTGGGCCTGCCTGAGGATGTCGTCGAGTGCCACGACGCGGCGCCCGGTGGTGTAGGTGTCGAGCAGCGCAGCGGGTGCCTCGCCGCGCAGGACCCGCGGGAGCTTCTCCGTCAGGTTCCAGGCATCGTGGATGCCGCCGTTCATGCCCATGCCGCCGGAGGGCGAATTGAGGTGAGCGGCGTCACCGGCGAGCAGGACACGCCCGCGGCGGTAGTCGTCGACGATGCGCTGGTGGATCCGGTAGGGCCGGACCTCGCCGATGGGGTAGGGCGCAGGCGTCGCGACGATGCGCTGCAGTTTCGCCGCCACGGCCTGTGGCGTGGCTGCCCGCTCGGCTGATTCGCCCTCGTCGGCATACAGGCTCACGCGCCAGGTGTCTGGCAGCTTCAGCAGGCTGAATGTGCCCTGTGCGTACCAGCAGTAGTTGACGTTCGACAGCCCCGGCAGGTGCTCCTCGAAGGGGAAGGTCGTGGTCGCGAGGATGGTCGTTTCAGGATAGGTCAGCCCCTCGAAGCCGAGCCCGAGCAGGCTGCGCACCGTGCTGCGGGCACCATCGCAGGCGAGCAGGTACGGCGTGCGGACGGCGACGGTCGCACCGTGCGCGTCGCGCAGGACGGCATCGACCCGGTCGGCGTTCTGTGTCAGCGATACGAGCTCGCAGCCGAAGCGCAGGTCGACCAGCGGCTCGGCGCGCGCGCGTTCCGCGGCGAGCGCGCACAGGACCCGTTGCTCCACCTGCAGGCGGAAGGGGTAGCGCGTGTCACCGGCGAGCACCGCCAGGTCGAACTCGGCTTTCTCGCCGGTTTCGTGCCAGCGCACCTGCCAGGTCGGCGTCCTCAGGCCCCGCGCCAGCAGGCCGGCGGTCAGGTCGAGCTCATCGAGCATCTCCAGGGTCGGCGGGTGGAAGGTCGAGGCGCGCAGGTCCTGCGGCAGGGTGGGTTCGCGCTCGACCAGCAGCACGGGCAGGCGCTGCGCGGCCAGGCGCAACGCGGTGATCAGACCGACCGGACCGGCGCCGACGACGAGGATGGGCTGCATGTTGTGCCTGGCGGGATGCGATGGTTCCTGGGCGACGTCGGGCCCCAGTCTACTGCAGGCAAATTCATCGCGGCACATCGTTCCGGGTATCCTGCGGGCATCCTTGGTCTGGTCGGGACGGTCCGGTGGCAATCCGCGAGCAGGGCATCCGCAGTATTCTGGTCGCAAACCGCGGCGAGATCGCCATCCGCATCATGCGGGCTGCCACCGAGCTCGGCATCCGCACGATCGCGATCTATTCGCAGGAGGACCGGTACTCGCTGCACCGGACCAAGGCGGACGAAGCCTACCTCGTCGGTCACGGCAAGGGGCCGGTGGAGGCCTACCTCGATATCGACGACGTGCTGCGGGTCGCGCGCGAAGCCCACGCCGAGGCGATCCACCCGGGGTACGGCTTCCTCTCCGAGAACCCAGACTTCGCCGAGGCCTGCGCCCGCGCCGGCCTGATCTTCATCGGGCCGACGCCGGCGATCATGCGTACGCTCGGCAACAAGGTTTCGGCGCGCGACACGGCGGCGGCGGCCGGTGTGCCGGTGATGCCGGCAACACCACCCCTGCCCGCCGATGTCACGACCGCACAGGCGCTCGCGCGCGAGGTCGGCTACCCGGTGATGCTCAAGGCGAGCTGGGGTGGCGGCGGCCGCGGCATGCGCGTCATCGACAACGATGCCCAGCTCGCCGAGCTGCTGCCGGTGGCGCGGCGCGAGGCGCAGGCCGCATTCGGCAACGACGAGGTGTACCTCGAAAAGCTGGTGCGCCGCGCGCGCCACCTCGAGGTGCAGATCCTCGGCGACAGCCACGGCAACCTCGTGCACCTGTACGAGCGCGACTGCACGGTGCAGCGGCGCAACCAGAAGGTGGTCGAGCGCGCGCCGGCGGTGTTCCTGACCGATACGCAGCGCGCGGAGCTGTGCGCGGCCGGCCTCGCGATCGGCCGTGCGGTGCAGTACCTGAACGCCGGCACTGTCGAGTTCCTGCAGGACGCCGACACCGGCCGGTTCTATTTCATCGAGGTGAACCCGCGCATCCAGGTCGAGCACACCGTGACCGAATGCGCCACCGGCATCGACATCGTCAAAGCGCAGATCCGCATTGCCGCCGGGGCGCGCATCGGCACGCCTGAGAGCGGCGTGCCGCCGCAGGAGGCGATCCGCGTGCTCGCCCACGCCCTGCAGTGCCGCGTCACGACCGAGGACCCAGACAACAACTTCATCCCGGACTACGGCCGGCTCACCGCGTATCGCAGCCCGGCGGGCTTCGGCATCCGGCTCGATGCCGGCACGGCCTACACCGGGGCGATCATCACGCGCTCCTACGACTCGCTGCTGGTCAAAGTGACCGCCTGGGCGCCCACGCCGGAGGAAACCTCGGCACGCATGCACCGTGCGCTGTGGGAGTTCCGCATCCGCGGCGTGGTGACGAACCTGCGCTTCCTCGACCAGGTGATCACGCACCCGGCGTTCGCGAGCGGCGAGTACACCACGCGGTTCATCGACACGACGCCGGAACTCTTCCGCTTTCAGCGCAAGCGCGACCGCGCCACGCGCATGCTCACCTGGCTCGCCGGGACCATCGTCAACGGTAACCCGGAGACGAAGGGCCGCCCGCGACCGGCGCACACCGCGCTGGCGCGGCTGCCGAAAGTCGCCCTCGGGTCGGCGCCGCCCGCAGGGACCAAACAGAAGTTCGACGAACTCGGCCCCGAAGAATTCGTGCTGTGGATGCTCGCCGAGCGACGCGTGTTGCTGACCGACACGACGATGCGCGATGCGCACCAGTCGCTCCTCGCCACACGCATGCGCACCATCGACATGGCGGCCATTGCCCCGTACTACGCTGAACTCCTGCCGCAGCTCTTCTCGGTGGAGTGCTGGGGCGGGGCCACCTTCGACGTCGCCATGCGCTTCCTGAAGGAAGATCCCTGGGAACGGCTGGCGCAGTTCCGCGAAGGCATGCCGAACCTGCTGCTGCAGATGCTGCTGCGCGCGGCCAATGCGGTCGGCTACACGAACTACCCCGACAACGTCGTGCGTTACTTCGTCAGGCAGGCGGCAGCCTGCGGTGTAGACCTGTTCCGCGTGTTCGACTCGCTCAACCAGGTCGGGAACATGCGGGTGGCGATGGACGCGGTGTGCGAGAGCGGACGGCTCTGCGAGGCGGCGATCTGCTACACGGGCAACCTGTCGGATCCGCGCGAGAAAAAGTACACGCTCGACTACTACGTGAAGCTGGCGCGCGAACTGCAGGCAGCGGGCGCGCACATCATCGGCATCAAGGACATGGCGGGCCTGTGCCGGCCGGCGGCGGCGCGCGCGCTCGTGGCGGCCCTCAAGGCCGAAACCGGGATGCCGCTGCACTTCCACACCCACGACACGAGCGGCATCGCCGCGGCGAGCGTACTGGCGGCCGTCGAGGCCGGTTGCGATGCCGTCGATGGTGCCATCGACGCCATGAGCGGACTCACCTCGCAGCCGAACCTCGGCTCGATGGTCGAGGCGCTGCGCCACGGAGAGCGCGACCCCGGGATCGATGCCAACAACCTGCGCCGGATCTCGTCGTACTGGGAGCAGGTGCGCCAGGGCTATGCGGCCTTCGAGAGCGACATCCGCTCCGGCGCCTCGGAGGTCTACGTACACGGCATGCCCGGCGGGCAGTACACGAACCTGCGCGAGCAGGCGCGCGCGCTGGGCATCGACGCGGCGCGCTGGCCGGACGTCGCGCAGGCCTACGCCGACGTCAACGCGATGTTCGGCGACATCGTCAAGGTGACGCCGACCTCGAAGGTCGTCGGCGACATGGCGCTCATGATGATCACGAGCGGGCTCAGCCGCGCGCAGGTCGAGGATCCGGGCACACAGATCGCGTTTCCCGAGTCGGTCGTGCAGTTGATGCGGGGGGACCTCGGCCAGCCCGCGGGCGGCTTCCCGCCGGCGCTCCAGGCGAAGGTGCTGAACGGCATCGCACCGCTCACGGTGCGCCCCGGTGCGGTGCTGCCGGCGGTCGACCTCGAGGCGACGCGCCTGGACGTCGCGCAGCAGATCGGCCGCGAAGTCACCGACGAGCAACTCGCCTCGTACCTGATGTACCCGCGCGTGTTCGTCGACTATGCCAGGGATCGCGCCGCCTACGGTGACGTGGGGCGCCTGCCGACTCCCGTCTTTTTCTACGGCATGGAACCGGGCCAGGAGATCAGCATCGATCTCGAGCGCGGCAAGACGCTGATCGTGACCTATGTCGCGTTGAGCGAGACCCACGACGACGGCACGCGCACGGTGTTCTTCGAGCTCAACGGCCAGCCGCGCTCGGTGCGGGTTGCCGACCGCAGCCAGGTCGCCCGCCGCCCGCCCCAGCGCAAGGTCGAAGCCGGGAATGCGGGGCACGTCGGTGCGCCGATGCCCGGGCGCGTCGTCACCGTCGCGGTCGCGGTCGGCCAGCAGGTCGCGCGCGGCGACGTCGTCGTCACACTCGAGGCGATGAAGATGGAGGCGGCCGTGCGCGCCGAGCAGGCGGGCGAGGTCGTCGAGGTGCTCGCCCGTCCCGGCCTGCAGGTCGACGCGAAGGACCTGCTCGTGGTCATCCGCTGAGGCGGCCGGGCCGGGGGGCGCGGCCCGCGCCGTTCCTGCCAGCCGTTGCGCAGCTGCACGGGCGGCGCCCGGTCCGGTCCCTGCGGCAGTTGAATTCCCCCGCGGGGGGCCCCATGTTAGCGACGGAACCGTAGTCGCCCCGGAGCCCGCCCGATGCGGATGGACAAGCTCACCAGCAAATTCCAGATGGCACTCGCCGATGCGCAGTCGCTCGCCGTCGGCCGCGACCACCAGTTCATCGACCCGCTGCACGTGATGCTCGTGCTGCTCGACCAGCAGGGTGGCACGGTGCGCCCGCTGCTGACGAAGGCAGGCGCCAACGTCAACCTGCTGCGCTCGCGCCTCGGTGAGGCCCTCGACCGGCTGCCGACCGTGGAAGGCGCAGGCGGCGACGTGGCTGTGTCCAACGAACTCGCGCGGCTCCTCAATGTCACCGACAAGCTTGCCCAGGAGCGCGGTGACCAGTACCTGTCGAGCGAACTGTTCCTGCTGGCCGCCTGCGCCGACAAGGGCACGCTGGGGCGCATCCTCGGCGAGGCCGGCGTGGTGCGCGGTGCCGTCGACAAGTCGATCGGCGAGATGCGCGGCGGAGCGAAGGTCGACGACCCCAATGCCGAGGAAACGCGCCAGGCGCTGGAGAAGTACACCATCGACCTCACCGAGCGGGCCGCCGCCGGCAAGCTCGACCCGGTCATCGGCCGCGACGACGAGATCCGCCGCACCATCCAGGTGCTGCAGCGGCGCACCAAGAACAACCCGGTGCTGATCGGCGAGCCCGGCGTGGGCAAGACCGCGATCGTCGAGGGCCTGGCCCAGCGCATCGTCAACGGCGAGGTGCCGGAGGGCCTGAAGGGCAAGCGCCTGCTGGCGCTCGACCTCGGCGCACTCATCGCCGGTGCCAAGTTCCGCGGCGAGTTCGAGGAGCGCCTGAAGGCGGTGCTGAACGACCTGGCGAAGCAGGAAGGCCAGGTGATCCTGTTCATCGACGAACTGCATACCATGGTCGGTGCCGGCAAGGCCGAGGGCGCCATGGACGCCGGCAACATGCTGAAGCCCGCGCTCGCCCGCGGCGAGCTGCACTGCGTGGGCGCGACCACGCTCGACGAGTACCGCAAGTACGTGGAGAAGGACGCCGCGCTCGAGCGGCGCTTCCAGAAGGTGCTGGTCGACGAGCCGAGCGTCGAGGACACCATCGCCATCCTGCGCGGCCTGAAGCCCCGCTACGAAGTGCACCACAAAGTCGGCATCACCGACCCGGCGATCGTCGCCGCCGCGACGCTCTCGCACCGCTACATCAGCGACCGGCAGCTGCCGGACAAGGCCATCGACCTCATCGACGAGGCCGCTGCGCGCATCCGCATGGAGATCGATTCCAAGCCCGAGGAGATGGACCGGCTCGACCGGCGCATCATCCAGCTGAAGATCGAACGCGAGGCGCTCCGGAAGGAGTCCGACGAGGCTTCGAAGAAGCGTCTGCAGGACCTCGAGGCCCAGCTGCAGGTACTCGAGAAGGAGTACGCCGATCTCGAGGAGGTCTGGAAGGCCGAGAAGGCGGCGCTGCAGGGCACGGCGCACATCAAGGAAGAACTCGACCGCGCCCAGCTCGATTTCGAGGCCGCGCGTCGTGCCGGCGATCTCAATCGCATGTCCGAACTGCAGTATGGGCGTGTCCCCGAGCTGCAGAAGCGCCTCGAGACGGCGATCGCCGCCGAGAAGCAGGAGCGCACGCTGGTGCGCAACCAGGTTACCGACGAGGAAGTGGCCGAGGTCGTCTCCAAGTGGACCGGCATCCCCGTGGCGAAGATGCTCGAGGGCGAGCGCGACAAGCTGCTGCGCATGGAAGAGGTGCTGCGCGAGCGCGTGGTCGGCCAGGACGAGGCCGTGCGCTCGGTCGCCGACGCGATCCGCCGCTCGCGCGCCGGGCTCGCCGATCCCGACCGGCCGAATGGCTCGTTCATGTTTCTCGGGCCCACGGGCGTGGGCAAGACCGAGCTCTGCAAGGCGCTCGCGGTGTTCCTGTTCGACACCGAGGAGGCCCTCGTGCGCCTCGACATGTCGGAGTTCATGGAAAAGCACTCGGTGGCGCGCATGATCGGCGCGCCGCCGGGCTACGTCGGCTACGAGGAGGGCGGCTACCTCACCGAGGCCGTGCGCCGCAAGCCGTACTCGGTGATCCTGCTCGACGAGGTCGAGAAGGCACACCCCGACGTCTTCAACGTGCTGCTGCAGGTGCTCGACGATGGGCGCCTCACCGATGGCCAGGGGCGCACTGTGGATTTCCGCAATACGGTCATCGTCATGACCTCGAACCTCGGCTCGCAGCGCATCCAGGGCCTGGCGGGCGAGGGCAACTACGAGCGTATGAAGGCTGCGGTGATGGAGGATGTCGCCGCGCACTTCCGCCCCGAGTTCGTCAATCGCGTCGATGACATCGTGGTGTTCCGCCCGCTCTCGGCCGCGCAGCTGCGCCAGATCGTCGTGATCCAGCTCGGCTACCTGCGCCGGCGCCTCGCCGGGCGCGAGATCGGCCTCGAG
This sequence comes from Pseudomonadota bacterium, assembly GCA_963205295.1. Taxonomy (GTDB): domain Bacteria; phylum Pseudomonadota; class Gammaproteobacteria; order Steroidobacterales; genus QUBU01. Next base: position 1,358 of record CAUJIY010000169.1, on the reverse strand, counting down.
CTGTCCGAGCGGGCGCTCGACCGCCTCGCCGAGGCCGGGTACGACCCGGTCTACGGCGCCCGTCCGCTGAAGCGCGCGATCCAGGCGCGGATCGAGAATCCGCTGGCCCAGGAGATCCTGAAAGGGCGCTTCGGCCCCGGCGACACCGTTGCGGTCGATATCGGTAGCGACGACCAGTTCGCCTTCACCGCCCGCAAGGCCGCGGCCGCATGAGCCGTGCCGCAGACGACCTCCCCGTGGGAGTCACTGTCTTTGCTCGCCCTCCTGATGGAGTGTCGCGACGGGCGTCGCTCCCACAGATCAAGAAAGTCCATCTGGAGCAGTGGGAAGCGGCGCCAGCCGCGACAGCCCCTCGGCAAGGGCAGCATCCGTGGCGATCCCCGGCAGGCCGGGTCCTCCGGTGTCGTATCTTTGAAACCAGTACACTGGTGCCTGCCATTGGGCTATCCGGGGTCGCGGCTGGCGCCGCTCCTGCTGGGGATTCGCGGCTGAAGCCGCTCTGACTGGGGTCAGGAACAATGCCGATTTTCGACTATCGCTGCGGCCAGTGCGGCCATGCCTTCGATGCGCTGCAGAAGCTCGACGAGGCGCCGCTGAAGAAGTGTCCCGAGTGCGGCAGGAACGCGCTCGAGAAACTCGTCACCGCGCCGGCCTTCCAGGTCAAGGGCAAGCACAAGGCGGCAGCGCGCACCAGCCACGACCACGGCCACACACACTCGCACGGCGGTCATTCCCACACGCATGGGCCGGGCTGCGGCCACAAGCACTGAGCGCGCCATGCCGATCTACGAGTATGCCTGCCAGAAATGCGGGCACCAGTTCGATGCGCTGCAGAAGGTGAGCGACGCGCCGCTGCGCAAATGCCCCGGCTGCGGGGCGCTGCGCGCCAAGCGCCTGATCTCCGCGCCCCAGTTCCGCCTCAAGGGCACCGGCTGGTACGAGACCGACTTCAAGAAGAACGGCCAGAAGCGCCTGGCCGACAGTGGCGCGGCCGATGCCCCGGCGGGCGACAAGGCCGCGGACAAGGCCGCGGACAAACCGGCAGACAAGGCGGCCGACAAGCCTGCGGACAAGGCCGCGGAAAAACCTGCCGGCAAGCCGGCGCAGGCCGGGGCAACGGCCGGCGCCGGGAAGAAAAAGGGCAGCGCCCATCGCGGTGCCGGCGCGGCCGACTGACGTGCCCGGTTGCCGCGCGCAGCCCCGTCGGCGACCATACGCGCCTCGCCCATGAAGCCCATCCAGCGATACCTCGCGGCGGGACTGCTCGTCTGGGTCCCGGCCGGGATCACCTTCCTGATCCTGAAGCTGATCGTCGACCTGATGGACCAGACCCTGGTCCTGATCCCGGTCGCCTGGCG
>CAUJIY010000168.1 GCA_963205295.1 Pseudomonadota bacterium | reverse complement strand
GCGAGAGCTTCGTGGCGGGTGGTCATCGTGCTAGCGGACGAATCTGCTCGTGCGGCGGATCTTGTTCTGGAGCTGGATCAGGCCGTACAGGAGCGCCTCGGCCGTGGGCGGACAGCCCGGCACATAGACATCCACCGGTATGACGCGGTCGCAGCCGCGGACAACGGAGTAGGAATAGTGGTAGTAGCCACCGCCGTTCGCACAGGAGCCCATCGAGACCACCCACTTCGGATCCGGCATCTGGTCGTAGACCTTGCGCAGCGCGGGCGCCATCTTGTTGGTGAGGGTACCGGCCACGATCATGACATCGGACTGGCGCGGGCTCGGGCGGAAGATGATGCCGAAACGGTCAAGGTCGTAGCGGGCTGCACCGGCGTGCATCATTTCGACAGCGCAACAGGCGAGCCCGAACGTCATCGGCCAGAGTGACCCGGTCCGCGCCCAATTGACGAGATCGTCGATCTTCGCGACCACGAAGCCGCGCTGCTGTACCACGTTCGCCGCGCTGCCGCTCAGTCCCATTCAAGGGCCCCTTTCTTCCACTCGTAGATGAAACCAACCACGAGCACCGTCAGGAAGATCGCCATCGCGACGAGACCCGCCAGCCCCAGCGCATCGAGCGCTACGGCCCATGGGAACAGGAAGGCGATCTCGAGATCGAAGATGATGAAGAGAATGGCTACGAGGTAGTACCGCACGTCGAACCGCATGCGGGTGTCCTCGAAGGCGTCGAAGCCGCATTCGTAAGCGGACAGCTTTTCCGGATCCTTCTGGCCGCGCCCGAGCAGCAGACCCGCCCCGAGGAGCACCAGGCCCAGGGCCAGGGCGATCCCCAGAAACATCAGCACGGGCAGATAATTCTGCAGCACGATCAATCCTTGCCATCACGTCCGCACGCCGCGGCAGCACGCGACCTGCTGCTGCCATTCCTCACGACCCTGACCCGTGGTGCCGATGGTGAGACTCGAACTCACACGGCTTGCGCCACCGCCCCCTCAAGACGGCGTGTCTACCAATTCCACCACATCGGCTTGCAATCCCGGGTCTGCGGTCACTTGCTGCCGGCCGGTGCCGGCTCCGGCGCCGCGCCGCCACCTTCTGCCGCCGGCGCCGGCGATTCCTGCGGCGTCGGCGCCGCACCGGTCGGCGGTGCCGGCTGTACCGCCGGCGTCGTTTCGTTCTGCTGGATCAGGCTCTGCACCACCGGCCGCTGGCCTCCGAGGTAGGCCAGTCCCAGGCTGGTTGCAAAAAAGACCGTCGCCAGCACCGCCGTCGAGCGTGACAGGAAATTCGCCGAACCCTTGGCGCCAAAGACGGTCGCCGAGGCTCCGGCCCCGAATGCAGCTCCGGCCTCGGCACCCTTGCCGCGCTGGACCAGCACCAGGCCGACGATCATCGCCCCGACCAGCACGTGCAGGACCAGAACCAGTGTGTGAATCGTAGTCATCAGGTCTTTCCCGAGGCTGCACTGCAGATCGCGAGGAAGTCGGCAGCGTCGAGCGATGCCCCGCCAACCAGCCCGCCATCGATATCAGGCATGGCGAAGAGCGCCCGGGCATTCGAGCCTTTGACGCTGCCGCCGTAGAGGATGCGTAATTCGGCCGCCATTCTAGCAGACCGTGCTGCCACGAGACCGCGAATGAATGCGTGGACCGCCTGCGCCTGCTCAGGCGTCGCCGTCTGGCCGGTACCGATGGCCCAGACGGGTTCGTAGGCAATCACCGCCGAGCCGAGTTTCTCGATGGAGATCCGCTGCAGGACCGCTTCGAGCTGGCGCCGGACGACGTCTTCCGTGCTGCCCTGCCGGCGCTCGTCCAGGGTTTCGCCGACACAGAGCACCGGCTGCAAGGCCGCCGCCCGCACCGCCATGAACTTGTGCGCCACCACCTCGTCGGATTCCCCGAAGAGGGCACGCCGTTCCGAGTGGCCGACGATCACATGGCTGCAACCGACGTCCCGCAGCATCGCCGCGGCGACTTCTCCGGTGAAAGCACCGCCCGACTCCGCCGACACGCTCTGCGCACCCAGCCAGATTCCGGTGCCCTGCAGCGCTGCGGCAATCTCGGCGAGATAGACAAACGGCGGGCAAACCATGACGTCGACCGCCCGGGAGCGCTCGATCCCGCCGGCAATCGCCCGCACCAGCGCCGCGCCCGTCGCGCGGCTGCCGTTCAGCTTCCAGTTTCCCGCGACGAGCGGCCGCCTCATGAAACTTCCCGCCAGTGTGGCGTGATGCGACGGGTTGCCGCACCACGGTTTGACGGGCGCGAAGGTTAGCGGCCTACCCGGGTGAAATCAATGCGCAATAGCCGCTCCGCGCGGCCCTGGCGTCAGCTGGCCGCCAGCCGGGAAACGGCGGCTGCGATGTCCTCGGCGAGCTGGCGCACCTCGGCATCGTCCTCGCCCTCGACCATGACCCTGACCACCGGCTCGGTACCCGAGGCGCGCAGCACGACCCGACCCCGCCGTCCGAGGCGGCTCTCCGCCCTGCCGACGGCCTCGCTCACACCCGCCTGGTCGAGGTCGACGCGGCGTGAGCTCCGCACATTGATCAGCACCTGCGGAAACCGGCGCATGCCCGCTGTGAGATCCACCAGGTCACGGCCACTGCGCTTGACGATGGCCAGTACCTGCAGCGCGGTGACGAGGCCATCACCGGTGGTCGTCCGGTCGAGGCACAGGATATGCCCCGATGTCTCCCCGCCGAGCTCGCCGCCCGTCTCGCGCAGCAGTTCGAGGACGTACCGGTCTCCGACCCGCGCGCGCCGGAATGTCGCCCCCTGCTCCTGCAACGCGAGTTCCAGGCCGAGGTTGCTCATCAGGGTGCCGACCACCGGTCCGACGAGGACCCCGCGCGCAAGCCGATCCATGGCCAGCACGTACAGCAACTGGTCGCCGTCGACCAGGTTGCCGAGATGATCGATCATGACGACGCGATCGCCATCACCATCGAAGCCGATGCCGATGTGGGCCCCGGCCCCCTTGACCATCAGGGCCAGCAGCCCGGGCTGCGTGGAGCCGCAGCCGTCGTTGATATTGCGACCGTTCGGCGAGCAGCCGATCGGTATCACCTCCGCACCGAGTTCGGTCAGCGTTCGCGGCGCGACTTTGTAGCCAGCGCCGTGGGAGCAGTCGACGACGACCTTGAGGCCATCGAGCCGCAGGCCCGCAGGCATCGTGGTGATGCAGAAGCGCTCGTACTGTTCGCCGGCATTCTCCAGGCGTTTGGCGCGCCCCAGGGCGTGCGACTCACGGGTGATGGCCGGCTCGGCCAGGAGCGCCTCGATGCGTTCCTCGAGCGCATCGGACAGCTTGGCGCCCCGGCCGTCGAAGAACTTGATGCCATTGTCGTCATACGGGTTGTGGGAGGCGCTGATGACGACGCCCAGATCGGCTCGCTCCGCCTGCGTCATGAAGGCGATGCCTGGCGTCGGCAGCGGACCCAGCAGTGCGACATCCATGCCGGCAGCGACAAAGCCGGCTTCGAGTGCAGCCTCGAACATGTAGCCTGACACGCGGGTGTCCTTGCCGATGACCACGCGGCCGCCTTCCGGCGCCAGCACCCGGGCCGCAGCGCTGGCCAGGCGCAGCGCGAATTCGGCCGTCATCGGGTACTGCCCGACCCGGCCGCGGATGCCGTCGGTTCCGAAAAATTGTCTGGTCATCCCCCCTGCTCCCTCCGGATCGCCGCGATGACGCGCAGCGCATCCACCGTCGCCGCCACGTCGTGCACCCGCACGATCAGCGCGCCGTGCAAAGCCGCGTAGACAGCCAGCGCCACGCTCCCGTGGAGGCGATCACCGGCAGCACGACCGGTCAGCGTGCCGATCATCGACTTGCGCGATACGCCGACCACCACCGGATAACCGAGTGCCGCCAGTCGCGGCAGTCCCCGCAGGAGCGCGAGATTATGCGCCAGATCCTTGCCGAAACCGAAGCCCGGATCGACGCTCAGGCGCGCAGCCGGCAGGCCCGCCGCCACGCAGGCGGCCGCGCGGGCCTGGAGAAATCCGCACACCTCGGTCACGACATCGTCGTACCGGGGCGCCAGCTGCATGCTGCGCGGTTCACCCTGCATGTGCATCAGGCAGACGTCGACACCAAGCCCCGCCGCCACAGGCAGGGCATCCTCCCGTTGCAGGGCACAGACGTCGTTGATCATGCGGGCACCGGCCGCGACGGCAGCACGCATGACCGCCGGCTTGCTGGTATCGACGGAGATCACCCCGTCGAAGCGTGCGCGCAGCATCCCGATGACGGGCACAACCCGCTCGATTTCCTCGGCCACCGTTATCCCGCCTGCCCCCGGGCGGGTCGACTCACCGCCGACATCGATGATGTCCGCACCCTCCGCCGCCATCTGCAGGGCCCGGTCGAGTGCGGTCCGGGGATCGAGATACAAGCCGCCATCAGAAAAGGAATCGGGTGTCACATTGAGCACACCCATGACACGCACACGGGGGCCGGAGTCGACGGACGGTGACAGGGTGGTCATGACACAAAAAAGTACGGCCGGCCCTGGTGAGCCGGCCGCAGGTGGGACCGTGCCGCCAGCAGCGGCTGCGGCTCCGCAGTCAATGCTGCTTAGCGGGCTCCCCGAGCCCGGGATCACCCTTTTTCGTCGACGATGTCGTATTGGCCGGCGCCGTTGGCGCGGGGCCCTGGCTGTCCCAGCCTTCCGGTGGACTCGGCTCGCGCCCGGCCATGAGGTCCTTCAGCTGCTGCTCGTCGATCGTCTCGTACTTGATCAGCGCTGCGGCCATGGCATGCAGTACGTCCATGTGATCGCGCAGGATCTGCTCCGTGCGCCGATAGTTGTCGTCGATGATCTTGCGCACTTCCTCGTCGATGGCGTGGATGGTGACATCGGAGACCTGTTTGTGCTGGGTCACCGAGCGGCCGAGAAACACCTCGCCATCCTCCTCCGAGTACGTCAGCGGCCCGAGCCGTTCCGACAGGCCCCACTTCGTGACCATGTTGCGGGCGATGTCGGTGGCCCGTTCGATGTCATTGGCCGCGCCGGTGGTGACGGCATCGGCTCCGAACACGATTTCCTCGGCGAGGCGTCCACCGAACAAGCTGGAGATCTGGCTGTTCAGCCGGCGCTTGCTCAGGCTGTAGCGGTCCTCCTCGGGCAGGAACATGGTGATGCCGAGCGCGCGGCCGCGCGGAATGATCGACACCTTGTACACCGGGTCATGATCCGGCACCGACAGCCCGACGATGGCGTGGCCCGCTTCGTGGTAGGCGGTGAGGCGCTTTTCCTCCTCGCTCATGACCATCGAGCGCCGCTCGGCGCCCATCATGATCTTATCCTTCGCCTTGTCGAACTCGTCCATGGTCACGGTGCGCCGGTTCGCCCGTGCGGCGAACAGCGCCGCCTCGTTGACGAGGTTGGCCAGGTCGGCGCCGGAAAACCCCGGTGTACCACGGGCAATCACCGATGGGCGCACGTCGTCGGCCAGCGGCACCTTGCGCATGTGAACCCGCAGGATCTGCTCGCGGCCACGCACATCGGGCAGCGGCACGACGACCTGCCGATCGAAACGTCCCGGGCGCAGCAGGGCGGGATCGAGCACATCCGGGCGGTTGGTCGCGGCAATCACGATCACGCCCTCATTGCCCTCGAAGCCGTCCATCTCCACCAGCAGCTGGTTGAGTGTCTGCTCACGTTCGTCGTGGCCGCCGCCGAGCCCGGCGCCGCGGTGACGCCCGACAGCGTCGATCTCGTCGATGAAAATGATGCACGGCGCGTGCTTCTTCGCCTGCTCGAACATGTCACGCACGCGTGAAGCGCCGACACCGACAAACATTTCGACGAAGTCGGAGCCGGAAATCGTGAAGAACGGCACCTTCGCCTCGCCGGCGATGGCACGCGCCAGCAGGGTCTTGCCCGTTCCCGGAGAGCCAACCATCAGCACGCCGCGCGGAATCTTGCCACCGAGGCGCTGAAACTTGGCCGGGTCGCGCAGGAAGTCGACAATTTCGGAGACTTCGTTCTTGGCCTCTTCGACACCGGCGACGTCGTTGAAGGTGACGTTGACCTGGTCCTCGCCCAGCAATCTGGCCCGGCTCTTGCCAAAGGACATCGCCCCGCGCCCGCCGGCCCCACCCTGCATCTGGCGCATGAAATAGACCCAGACGCCGATCAGCAGCAGCACCGGGAAAGAGTTGATGAACAGGCTGACCAGGATGTTCTGCCCCTTGGGCGCGGTGGCGCTGATCTGCACGTGGTTTTTCTTCAATTCACCGATGAGCGCGGTGTTGTCGGTCTCGGGGCTGAAAGTGACGAAGCCCTCGCCCGTCGCACGCTCGCCACGGATGGTGTCACCCTCGAACACAACGCGCTCGACCTGCCCCGTATTCACCCAGTCGAGGAACGTGGAGTACTCGACGGCCGACGGCTGCCGCCCACCGGTGCCAAAGCTCTGGAATACCGTGAGCAGGACGATGGCGATCACGATCCAGAGAATGACGTTCTTGGCCAGGTCGTTCATGAAAAACCTTCAGTCGAAATGCCGACTTACAATACCCGTAAGCCGTTAGACGCTACACCAAACGACGGTTCCCCGCCACCAGATACATCTCACGGCTTTCCGCTCTGGATGCGGCCGGTTTGCGGATACGCACCGCGTCAAAAACACTCCGCGCCTGCCGTACCAGCTCCTCGAAACCCTCGCCCTGGAACACCTTGATGAGCAGGCTGCCACCAGGGCGCAGGAACTCCCCGCAGGCGGCGAGCACGTCCTCGGCGAGAGCCATGGAGCGGGGCTGATCGACGCTCCAGTTGCCACTGATATTGGGTGCCATGTCCGATATCACAATATCCGCCCCGGGCTGGCGGAGTTCACGCCGGATGGCTTCCCGGACCTCTGCCCCGGTGAAATCACCGTGGATGCAGGTCACGCCGGCAATCGGGTCCATTTCGAGCAGGTCGACCGCGACCACCCGGCCGGTTGGGCCAACCCGTGCTACTGCCACCTGACTCCAGCCACCAGGGGCCGCGCCGAGATCGAGCACCGTCGCGCCTCGACGCAGCAGGCGTTCCCGATCGTCGATCTCCATGAGCTTGAAGGCGGCGCGTGAACGCCAGCCCTCCATCTGCGCCCGACGCACGTACGGATCGCGCGCCTGTCGCTGCTTCCAGCGCCCACTCGACGACTTCTTTGCCATCCCAGCTCCGCCAGCCGCGCGTCCTGCCACTATAATGCGCCGCCGTGAAACTGAGCGAGATGCAGCGACGCTTCCTGCGCGGCCGGGCGCACCATCTCAAGCCGTGCATACACGTCGGCCAGGCCGGGGTGACGGCGGCCGTGCTCGCCGAACTCGTCCAGGCGCTCGACCACCACGAACTCGTCAAGGTTCGCCTGCGGGTCGGTGACCGCATGGCGCGGGATGCAGCCGTGGAGAAGCTCGTGCAGGACTGCCAGGCAGTGCTGGTAAGCCGTATCGGCCATGTCGCCGTCCTGTACCGGCCATCGACGACGCACCCGCGGCTGGTCCTGCCCACAGCTGCGGGCGCTGACCAGCCCGCCTAGAGATACTCCACCTTCACGACCTCGTAGGTCCGCTCGCCACCCGGTGCATTCACGATCGCCTGGTCACCCTCACCGCGCCCAATCAGGGCCCTGGCGATCGGCGAGGTGATCGATACCAGCCCGGCGCTGATGTCGGCTTCGTCTTCACCGACGATCCGGTAGGTCACCTCGCGACCATCGGCCTCGTCGATGAGCCGCACGGTGACGCCGAATACCACCCGCCCGCTGTGCGGCAGCCGCGTGACGTCGATGATGTCGGCGTTGGCCAGGCGCGCCTCGACCTCCTTGATGCGGCCCTCGATGAACCCCTGCTCTTCCTTGGCAGCGTGGTACTCGGCGTTCTCCTTGAGATCACCGTGTCCGCGTGCCTCGGCGATGGCCTGGATGATGCGCGGCCTCTCCTCGGACTTCAGGCGCCGCAGTTCCTCGCGCAGCAGGTCGGCACCGCGCACCGTGATCGGCATTTTCCTCACGGCACGAACTCCTCGTGCAGGTCCTGCAGGCGGTTGACGTCACCGTTGTCGAGATGGTCCAGCGCCATGGTCGTGGCAATCGCCGCTGCCAGCGTCGTGTAATAGGTGATCCGGTGACGGACGGCTGCCGAGCGGATCGGATGCGATTCACGGATGGCCTGCTTGCCTTCCGTGGTGTTCACGATCAGCGACAACTCCTCGTTCTTGATCATGTCGACGATATGCGGACGCCCCTCGCGCACCTTGTTCACCCGTCGGCAGGCCACGCCGCCCTGGGCCAGCGCCACCGCGGTCCCGTCGGTCGCCACGATGTCGAAGCCGCGCTCGACGAGGATGTGGCCAAGCTTGACGGCTGCGGCCTTGTCGCGATCACGCACGGAGATCAGCGCCACGCCGCGCCTCGGCAGGGTTACGCCCGAGGCCAGCTGGGCCTTGGCATAGGCCTCCGCGAACGACCGACCGGTACCCATCACTTCCCCGGTGGACTTCATCTCCGGCCCGAGGATCGGATCTGCCTCGGGGAACTTGTTGAAGGGAAATACGGATTCCTTGACCGAGTAGTAGGACGGCGTCCGCGGCGCCACCACGCCCTGCTCGGCGAGACTCGTCCCGACCATGACCCGCGCAGCGATCTTCGCCAGCGGCAGGCCGATCGCCTTCGACACGAACGGCACCGTCCGCGATGCGCGCGGATTCACCTCGAGGATGTAGATGATTCCATTCTGGATCGCGAACTGGGTGTTCATGAGACCGATGACACCGAGGGACTGCGCCATCGCCGCCACCTGCCGGGACAACTCCTCCTGGACCTCCTGGCTCAGTGTCGCCGGCGGCAAAGAACAGCCGGAGTCACCGGAATGGATACCGGCCTGCTCGATGTGCTCCATGATGCCGCCGATGAATACTTCGGTCCCGTCGCAGATGCAGTCGACATCGACCTCCACGGCCAGGTCGAGGAACCGGTCGAGCAACACCGGGCTGTCGTTCGAGACGGCTACTGCCTTCTTCATGTAGGCACGCAGGTCCTCTTCGCCATGGACGATCTCCATGGCGCGGCCACCCAGCACATAGGAGGGACGGACCACGAGCGGGAAACCGACTTCCTGTGACGACCTCACCGCATCTTCTTCGTTGGTGGCGGTGCAGTTTGGTGGCTGCTTCAGGTTGAGCTTCTTCAGCAGCTGCTGGAAGCGCTGGCGATCCTCGGCGATGTCGATCGAGTCGGGCGAGGTGCCGATGATCGGTGCCCCCGCCGCCTCGAGGCTGCGTGCCAGCTTCAGCGGCGTCTGCCCGCCGTACTGGACGATGACGCCGGCGGGCTTCTCGAGGTCGATGATCTCCATGACGTCTTCGAACGTCAGCGACTCGAAGTAGAGCCGGTCGGACGTATCGAAATCCGTCGAGACCGTCTCCGGGTTGCAGTTCACCATGATGGTCTCGAAGCCGGCCTCCTTCAGCGCCAGCGAGGCGTGCACGCAGCAGTAGTCGAACTCGATGCCCTGGCCGATCCGGTTCGGCCCGCCGCCGAGGATCATGACCTTGCGTCGATCGGTCGGTTCGGCCTCGCACTCTTCTTCGTACGTCGAATACAGGTAGGCCGTCGTCGTGGCAAACTCCGCAGCGCAGGTGTCGACCCGCTTGTAGACCGGGCGGACGCCCGCCTTGTGGCGGTTCTGGCGGATGACTTCCTCCCGGACGCTGAGCAGGCGGGCGAGCCGGCTGTCGGAGAATCCCTTGCGCTTGAGGCTGCGCAGCCGGTCTGGCTTGAGTGCCCCGAGGCCCTCGCGCGCAATGCGCGCCTCGCACGCCACCAGATCCTGGACCTGGGCCAGGAACCATGGATCGATGCCGCTGAGTTCGCCGGCCTGCTGCAGATCGAGGCCGTGCCTGAACCCGTCAGCCAGGTAGAGCAGCCGGTCGGCGCCCGCCATGCGCAGTTCCTGGCGGATGCGGTCCATGTCTTCCTCGCTGCACTCGGCAGGCACACGTTCCACCAGTCCGTCGATGCCCGTCTCGAGCCCGCGCAGGGCCTTCTGCAGTGATTCCTGGAAGGTGCGGCCCATGGCCATCACCTCGCCGACCGACTTCATCTGCGTGGTCAGACGCGTGTCGGCACCCGGAAATTTCTCGAAGGTGAACCGGGGGATCTTGGTCACGACATAGTCGATGGTCGGCTCGAACGACGCCGGGGTCGCCCCGCCGGTGATGTCGTTGCGCAGTTCATCGAGCGTGTACCCGATGGCAAGCTTGGCCGCCACCTTGGCAATCGGAAAACCGGTCGCCTTCGACGCCAGTGCCGATGAACGCGACACGCGCGGATTCATCTCGATCACGAGGACGCGGCCGTCCGCCGGGTTGACGGCGAACTGCACGTTGGAACCTCCGGTGTCGACGCCGATGCGCCTGAGCACGGCGATCGAGGCATCGCGCAACCGCTGGTATTCCTTGTCGGTGAGCGTCTGCGCCGGGGCCACCGTGATCGAGTCGCCCGTGTGCACGCCCATCGGGTCGAAGTTCTCGATCGAACAGATGATGATGCAGTTGTCACGGTGGTCGCGCACGACCTCCATCTCGAATTCTTTCCAGCCGAGCACCGATTCCTCGAGCAGCACTTCGCTGGTCGGCGAAGCCTCCAGGCCGCGCCCGACGATGTCCTCGAACTCGTCGCGGTTGTAGGCGATGCCGCCGCCGCTGCCACCAAGGGTGAACGATGGCCTGATCACGATCGGGAAGCCGATGTCCGGCTGGATCCGCAGGGCCTCGTCCATGGTGTGGGCAACGCTGGCGCGCGGCACCTCCAGCCCGATCTCCTGCATCGCGTTGCGGAAGAGCTCGCGATCCTCCGCGGTGTCGATCGCCTCGCGCGAGGCGCCGATCAGCTCGACGTCGAATCTGGCGAGCACGCCCTCGCGCACCAGATCGAGCGCACAGTTGAGTGCCGTCTGCCCGCCCATCGTCGGCAGCAGTGCATCGGGCTTTTCCCGCTCGATGATGCGCGCCACGGTTCGCCAGGTGACCGGTTCGATGTACACGGCATCGGCAAAACCCGGGTCGGTCATGATCGTCGCCGGGTTGGAGTTCACCAGGATGACGCGGTAGCCCTCTTCCTTCAGCGCCTTGCAGGCCTGGGTGCCTGAGTAGTCGAACTCACAGGCCTGGCCGATCACGATCGGACCGGCACCGATGATCAGCACGCTCTGGATGTCGGCACGCTTGGGCATGGCGGACTCGGCGTCAGGTCCGTGCGGCTGCGGTGCGGACGACGCCCGCATCGAGGCGGATACGGTCCCGCATCAGCTGGTTGAATCTGGCAAACAGCGGCGCCACGTCCCGGGGGCCCGGGCCGGCCTCCGGGTGACCCTGGAAACTGAAGGCAGGACAATCAGTTCTCTCGACTCCCTGCAGTGACTTGTCAAACAGGCTCACATGCGTCACGCGCAGGTTGGGCGGCAAGGTCGTCTCGTCGATGGCAAAGCCGTGGTTCTGGCTGGTGATCAGTACCCGTCCGCTGTCGACGTCGAGCACGGGGTGATTCGCGCCGTGGTGGCCGAACTTCATCTTGCGGGTACGGGCGCCGCTGGCCAGCCCGAGCAGTTGGTGTCCGAGGCATATGCCGAAAACCGGTATCCCGGCGGCGAGGATCTTGCGGATCGCCTCGATCGCATAGGTACAGGGCTCGGGATCACCGGGGCCGTTGGAAAGGAATACCCCATCGGGACCCAGGGCGAGCGCGTCCTCGGCACTGGTCTGGGCAGGGACCACGACGACGCGGCAGTCCTGCTCGACCAGCAGGCGCAGGATGTTGCGCTTGATGCCGTAATCGACGGCGACGACGTTGAACTCCGGCTCCTCCTGGCGGCCGTAGCCGCGGCCCCACTGCCACGGCGTCTCGTCCCAGGCGAAGCGCTGCGTGCTCGTCACCATGGGCACGAGGTCCATGCCGACGAGGCCGGGCCATTCGTGCGCCTCCCGCTTCAGCGCCTCGAGGTCGAAGGCGCCGGAAGGGTCGTGGGCGATCACGGCATTGGGCGTGCCCTTTTCGCGGATCAGGCGGGTGAGCGCGCGGGTGTCGATGCCGCTCAGCCCGACAACGCCGCGCCGCTTGAGCCAGGCGTCGAGGCCGCGCGTCGCGCGGTAGTTGGAGGGCTCCGTCACCGAGGCGCGCAGAATGACGCCGCGCGCCGCCGGCGTGGCGGCGAGGTTGACCGTCTCGATGTCGTCGTCGTTGGTGC
>CAUJIY010000167.1 GCA_963205295.1 Pseudomonadota bacterium | reverse complement strand
TAGAGGATGTCGTTGAACGTCGCTGTCACGGCACCGGACTGGTAATCGCCGGCACCGGTGCCGTCGGGATGATTCGCGGCGTTGCGACCTTCGAGGTAGTTGCCGATCGTCCCGCGCGTGTCGGCGTCGGCTGGCGGCTGGTCGCGCAGCTGGCCGAGTGCCGGCAGGCGCACCCCCGCGAACATGACCACGGCGGCATGGGTGCCGGCACCGTTCACCGTGAGGCAGGTGCCGCAGCCCGAGTGCGGCGTGGCGTCCGGCCGGTAGCTGCCGGCGACGACGTAGAACAGGTGATCCTTCCAGTGTTGCCAGGTGGCGCGCACCGCGGCGGTCCACTCCGGCACCGCGGTGCTGTCGCAGTCGGTGAGCACGCGTGCGAGGCTGTTGCCCGTCGCCGCGCTGCTGTCGTTGACGCCGTCGGGCAGCCGCCCGCTCAGGGCGCCGAGCGGCGCATCGTCGTAGTCGGTGGCCGCGCGGTACTGGGCCAGGTCGACCGGCGCCGGCCACGGCAGGCGCCGGTCGGCGGGCCCGGCGGCGTTGTGCCGGCCGTAGTCGGCCACGCACCGGGCAGCTGCTTCGGTCAGGGCCCGCAGGCGCGTGCCGACGTCGGCGCGCCGCATCAGGCGCTCCTCGAGTTCGGCGCGGGTGATGAAGATCAGCTGGTCGTCGACCGCCGTGCCAGCGGCGTCCGCCGCGATAAAGTCATCGACCGCATCGGCAGCGGCGGCGAGCGTGGCGTTGTCGATGCCTGCCGCCGCGTGACGATCGAGGTAGTTCCCCGCCGTGTAGTTGCCGGCGCACTGCTCGGCGCCGGCACCGAGCGTCGTGCGCACCTGCCCCGGCAGGCCCGCGCCGGGGGCGATGATGACGGCGACGACGCGATCGGCGGGCGTGGCGCCGGCGAGGACGGTGCTGCCGTCGGCGGCGAGCACGCGGAACTGGCCGTTGCTGTCGGTATTGAGGAGTTCCGGCAGCGCTGCGCTCGCGTGCTTGTGGCTGCCCGAGACCGCATACCACAGGCATTCACCGGCAGCGTTGCGTCCCGGTGCGACACCGAGCGTCTTCCAGGGGAAGCGGCCGAGCACGCTGCGGTAGCGCGCCAGGCAGGCGGCCTGTTCGGCCTCGCCCTCGGCAGGCCCGCCACCGGCAACCCGGTCCGGGCACGGCAGCAGGCCCCAGGCACCGGGCACCGCGGCGTCGCTGGTGAGCGCGTAGCCGAGCAGGGCCTCCTTCGCCTGCGCCAGCGCGGCAGCTGCTTGCGCGACGCGTGCCTGCCCGGCGGAGCGCGCGGCGAGGTCGCGCACGAGCAGTGCGGCGACACCCAGCACGACGATGAGCATCATGATCATGAGCGCCGCGCCGCGCTGGCGTGCGCGCGTGCCGGCAGGATGGGCCAGGGAAGTGCCACGGCGCATCGCCGGTCCCCGTGGCTCACTGCGGAGCCGCCGCCGCGTCACCGGCCGCAGCGGCATCCGCGGCGGTGACGACGCCGGCAACCGGCTCCGGTGGCGGCGGCCCAGGAGCTGCCGGCGGCGGCGGTGTCGCGCCGCAGGCGATGCAGTCGTGCACCTGGCCGGTCACGGGGTCGAACGCCTGACCGGGCTTCAGCCGCACCAGCGCCCCGCTGCGCCCGACTTCCAGCGTGACGCGATCGCCGGGTCGCGTGCCGCCGGCTCGCACCCGCACGCCCTGGCCAGGCACCGTCGCCGGTGCGCCGTTGATCCACACCAGCGGTTCGTGCCCGTCGCGGCGCACCACGCCGTTCAGGGCCAGGCGCCGCTGCGGCAGCGCGCGCGCCGGCAGGAGGTCGGCTGGCAGCTCGGTGTCGGACACCGTCCTGCCGCGGCGCTGGTCGAGCAGCTGGCGCTCGGCAGGCGAGAGGAACAACCGACCGATGGCCACGTCTTCCTCGCCCGCCGCGTGGCGCGGTGCGAAGCCACCGAGCAGCACGAGCCCCGCGAGCACCGCCAGCGCGCATCGGATGTCGTGCGGGTTCACGCCCCGTCCTCCATCGCCACCATGGCGCCAGGCAGCTGGATCGAATACCAGCGCAGCTCACAGCCGGCGGTGACATTGGCCTTGTCGGGCTCGGGCGGCACGTCGCCGGCAACGCGTTCCAGCGTGCAGCCGGCCACCGCCACCAGGCCGGGAGCCTCGGCATCGAGCCGCGCGAGCAGGCGCAGCAGGTCGAGTTCGTGGACCAGCCCCACCTGAAGGTCCATCGGCGTGACCAGCACCGGCGCGGATTCGCCCGGTACCAGGAACGGTGCCGTGAAGGGCTGGCGCGGCGCGGCGGTGTAGCGCAGGTACGGCAGCTGCAGCGCCGCCGCCCCGTCACGCAGCACCTGGGCCCACTGCAGGCGCTGCTCCTCGCCGACGATGCCGGCAGCCTCGAGTCCGGCGAACCGCGCTGCCGAGCGCTGCCGCGCCACCAGCCTTGCGCCGAGTTCACTGCGCTGCGCCTCGAGCGCAGCGAGTCGCTGGCCCTCGGTGGCCGTGCGCAACCCATAGTCGGCGCGCACCCAGGCAGTGGCGGCGAACACCGCCAGCGACAGCACGCACGCTGACAGGCACGGCACGAGGCCGCCCATCAGGTAACCCCAGTCGAGGTCACGCCTGCTCATGGTCCGGCCTCATCACGATCTCCAGAACGAACCGCGCCTCCGCCGGCACCTGTCCGCGCGTCACCTCCCCGCTCAGCGTGGCGGCGGACCCGACGTCGAGCGGCTGCGCGCGCGTCGTCACCGAGTCGACGGCCGGGTCCGCACGCAGCACGTCGATGAACGCCGCCACCTCGTCGAAGGCCAGCGTGTAGTCCCCGGCGAACGGCCGCACGCGTCCACGCAGCGTCACGCGCACGCCGTCGGACGGAACGGCCGGTGCCTCTGCCCCATCGTCCGCCGGTTCAGCGCCGGGATCGGCCTGCCCATCGGGTGTTGCCGCGAGCGGCGCCCCCGCGCGCCACTCGATCGCATCGAGCTGGATCTGCGGCCGCTGGCTGACCGCAGCACCGACAGCGGCAAGGATGGCGGCAGGCTCCGCCTGCTCGCGCTCGAGCGCATCGTAGGCGGCGACCACCTGCTGCATCTCCAGCGGATCGGCACCTGCCGCCAGCGCCACGGACTCGTCCGGCAACACCGTCTCGAGGCGTTGCACCGTGCCGGAAGCGGCACTGAACCTGGCACCGGCATCGAGGATGTAGAGGCCGTTGTACAGCACCCCGACCAGACCGGCGGCAGCAAGCGTGAAACAGGCGGCACGCGCGTAGCTGCGCAGCCGGAACAGGGCGAAGTAGCGGCGTGCGCCCGGCGCGAGGTAACCCGACACGTTGCCCGGCCGGCGCAGCAGTTCGATGAAGATGCGTTCGGTGCGTGCGGCATCGAGCGGTGCACGCAACCGCAGACGCCGGCCGAGCGCGGCCACGTCGAGCTGGCGCAGGCGCCAGCCCTCGCCGTGGCCCGCAGCGGTCTCGAGCAGGGCGTGGTCCGCCGGCGCGAGCACCAGTTCGAGCGGTGTGGCGGCACTCGGCTCGAAACTCGGATCGAAGTAACGCAGGCTCTCCTCGAACTGGCGCATCATCAGCGCGGCGTCCTCGAGGGCCGGGTCGGGCTGGCCCCGCAGGCGCCGGCTGCCGACCAGCACGCCATCGATGAACAGGCTGTGCTGCTGTCGACCGTTGCTCCGACGCAGCACCAGCATGACCGCCGGGGCGCAACGCGCCGCCGGGTCGAGCAGGCGCGAGGCGAGCAGCGCCGGGCTGTACACGCCGGCCACCGGGACGCGCGCCGCCTCGAGCCGTGCGAGCAGCAGCTGCACGGGCTCCGGACGGGTCAGTGCCGAGAGCAGTGCCTGCTCCTCGTCGGCACTGGCCGCGCTGCGACCCTGCGTCTGCGCGGCGCGCAGCGGCGTACGCGGGAAACGCCGCCCGAGCTTGCGCTCGAGCAGGGCCTGCTGGTCGCGCCGGCCGAGTCGCGGCACGCTGTCGCGCACGTGCTCCTCGTCGATCATGTCGACGAGCACGGCCACGGGACCCGCGGCCAGGCGGCCGAGTTCCGCGACCACGGCCCCGGGGTCCGTGCCCACGGGTGTGCGTACGGGGCTCTCCGCAAATGCCGTGTCGAGCCAGCTCCACAGCGAGCAGCCGGCCGAGCTCAGGTAGATGACATGCTCGACGCGCATCAGCGGCGCTCCCTCGGGCAGTGGCGGATCGCAGGGTGACTCATGGCGGCCTCACATCCCGAGGTTGCCGATGGTGTCGTAGATCGGGCCGAGCACCGACATCATCACCCAACCGAGGATCAACCCGAGGACGACCGTCATGGCCGGCTCGATCATCCCCTGCAGCCGCTCGACTGCTTCCTCCACCTCACGGCTGTAGAAATAGCTGACGTTGAGGAGCGACTCCTCGAGCTGGCCGATATCCTCGCCCATCTTCACCATGCGCACGACCAGCGGTGGGAACAGCCCGGTGCGGCCGAGCGCGGCGCTCAGGGCGTTGCCCTGCTCCACATGTGCGGTCGCCTGCTCGAGCGCCTCGGCGATGACGGCGTTGCCGGCCAGGTCACGCGAGGTCTTCAGGGCATCGACGATGGTGATGCCCGAGGCGTACATGATCTGGAAATAGGTGACGAACCGGCTCATCACGATCTTCTCGAGGATCGGGCCGAGCAGCCAGACGCGCAGCTTCAACCGGTCGAGGGCACGGCGCGCACGCAGATCGCGGGCCACCAGCGTGCGCAGGGTGACAAAGGCGGCCACCGGCGCGGCGAGCACAAGGTACCACCAGCCCATCAGGAACTCCGACAGCGCGACCAGGGCGCGCGTGTGCAGCGGCATCTCGCGGCCCATGTTGCGCAGGAACTCGCCAAGCTGGGGCACGACGTAGAGCATCAGGAAGAAAACCACGCCCATGACCACGGTGCCGACGAAGGCCGGGTACAGGGCGAGCTTCTTCGTCTGTGCCGCCAGTTCGTCCTGCCACTTGAGCGTCTCGGTCATCTTGGCGAGCACTGCGGACAGCTCGCCCGACTGCTCGCCGGCACGGATCAGGCTCACGAACACGCGGTCGAAGGTGGTCGGGTATGCGGCCATGGCCTGCGACAGGCTGGACCCGCCCTCGACGGCAAGCGCGAGCGAAGCGAGCACGTTGCGGAACGCCGGGTGGCCGGCGCTGTCGCGCAAGTCCGCCAGCGCCTCGAGGATCGGCAGCCCGGCCTTGTGCGCCTGGCCGAGGTGGAAGCAGAAATTGATCAGCTCGCGCCGCCCGACCCGGGCCCCGCCGCGGCGCAGGCCACCGCGGCCGACCCGCCGGCAGGTCAGCAGCTGCAGCCCGATCTGCAGCAGCCGCGCATCGAGCTCGGCCTCGGTGAGCGCCGGCAGCTCGCCACGCACCACCTGGCCGTGCGGATCGACGGCGCGGTAGGCAAAGCTCGTCACGCGTGCACCCCGAGTGCGCGCTCAGTCAGGTCGACCACGCGCGCGACTTCCTCGAGACTGGTGTCGCCGGCGAGCACGCGGCGCACGCCGTCCTCGGTGAGCGGGCGGAAGCCGGCGGCGAGTGCGATCGTGCGCAGTTCACCGAGTGCGCGTCCCTCGGCCAGCGCGTAGTCGAGTTCGCGGTCGAAGCGCACGATCTCCATGATTGCGAGGCGTCCACGGTAGCCCTGCTGCTGGCAGCGTTCGCAGCCGCGCGCCTGGTGCAGCGTCAGCGGCGTATCGTCGCCGATCCCCAGCAGGCGCCGCTCGATGGCGCCCGGCGCATAGGGGCTGCGGCAGTCCGGGCACAGGCGCCGCACCAGCCGCTGCGCGACGATGCCGATGATATTGCCGGCGAGGATCCCGGGCCGCAGGCCGATGTCGAGCAGGCGCGGAATGGCGCCGAGGGCCGAGTTGGTGTGCAGGGTGGAGTACACCTGGTGGCCGGTCATGGCCGCGCGGAAGGCCATTTCCGCGGTGGCTTCGTCGCGGATCTCGCCGACGAGGATGATGTCCGGATCCTGGCGCATCAGCGAGCGTATGCCGCCCGCGAAGTCGAGCTTCACGGCATCGCCGAGCGAGGTCTGGCGGATCATCGGGAACGGGTACTCGACCGGGTCCTCGAGCGTCATGATGTTGACCGACTCGTCGTTGCGGTCGTTGAGGATCGAGTAGAGCGTGGTGGTCTTGCCGCTGCCGGTCGGTCCGGTCACCAGGATCACGCCCTCGGGGCGCGCCATCAGCATCCGCAGGAGCGTGAGCTGGTCCTCGGCCAGCCCGAGCTGCTCGAGCGGCACGATGCCGGCACGCCGGTCGAGGATGCGCAGCACCACGTTCTCGCCGTGGATGGTCGGCTGCGCTGCGACCCGGAAGTCGACCGTACGCCCGCCGAGGTTGAGCGAGATGCGCCCGTCCTGCGGTGCGCGCGTCTCGGTGATGTCCATGCCGGACATGACCTTGATGCGCACCACGATCGGCGACCAGAACTTCTTGTGGATCGTCGACACCTGGCGCAACACGCCGTCGATGCGGTAGCGCACGCGGATGAAGCCGTCCTCGGGCTCGAGGTGGATGTCCGAGGCGCGCCGCTTGACCGCGTCGGCGAGCAGCGCATCGACCAGGCGCACCAGTGGCTGGGTGACCTCGTCGGCGCCATGCGCCGGCGCGCCGCCGGCCGCTTCCGGCGCATCGATCTCCTGCAGGATCGCCGCCAGCGAGAACTCGTGTTCGTAGAAACCGTCGATGGCGGCGATGATCTCCGCTTCGCTCGCCAGCAGCGTGCGCACCTCGATGTTGCCGCCGAGCAGGGCCGCGACCTGGTCGAGGGCGACGACGTCGAAGGTGTCGGACATCGCCACGGTGAGCACACGGGTGTTCGGATCGAAGGCGACCGGCAGCAGCCGCAGCCGGCGCGCGATGTCCTCCGGCAGCAACGCCACGGCATCGGCATCGGGCACGACGCGGGAGAGGTCGACACTCTCCACCCGCAGCATCTCGGCCAGTACGTCGCGCAGCACCGATTCGCTGACCAGGCCGAGGCGCACCAGGATCTTGCCGAGGCGCTCGTTCTTCTGCTTCTGCTCGGTGAGGGCCACGCGCAGCTGGTCGCGGTTGATGAGGCCCTTCTCGAGCAGGAACTCGCCGAGCTGGCGGCGCGGAGCGCGCCGCTCCGGGCGCGGCGCGCCGACTGCCGGTGCGGGCGCTGGGTGGGGCTTTGGCGCAGCCATGGCGCTCAGCTCCCGGTGGCGCGCAGCGCCTCGAGCCGGGCGCGGGCGGCAGCGGTGTCGAACTGCTGGTGACCGACGGCGAGCGCCAGTGCGCGTTCGTAGTAGCTCGCGGCAGGTCCCGCCTGGCCGAGCCGGTCGAGGCTCACGGCGAGGTTGAAGGCGTAGTCCGGGTTGGTTGGCTCGTGGCGCACGGCCTCGAAGAAGGCGAGCTGTGCATCGGGCCAGCGCGCGTCGGCGACGTAGCGCAGGCCGAGCGCGAAGTGCAGCGCTGCCGCCGTCGGCTGCTCGCGCAGCCGGGTCTTGAGGTCGCTCTCGGTGCCGGCGCCGGCGGCGCTGCCCGGCTGGGCGGCAAGCGCCGCCGCCGCGGTGGGGTTCCTCGGGTCGAGCCGCTGCACCTGGCGGAACAGGTCGCGGGCCTCTTCCCGGCGACCGCCGCGGGCGGCGAGCGCACCGAGCCCGAGCAGCGCATCGACGCTGCGGGCATCGCTGGCGAGGGTCTCGCGGTAAAGCGCCTCGGCGCGCGGCGCATCGCCTGCCTGCAGTGCCGACCAGGCCGCGCGCAGCCGCTCGTAGTGCGGGTCGACGGTCGTACCGCGCGTAATGCGGATGGCCGCCGGCGCCGGCTCGGCGGCCTGCGGCAGCGCGGGCTGGTCGTACCAGGGTAGGTCGTCCGGCGATCCGCTGTCCGGCGTGGCCACGACGGCGGCCGGAGCCGACCGGCGCGCCTTTTTCTTCACCGGAGCCGCGGCCACGGGTTCTGCAGGCACCGGTGCTGGCGGCGCGGCGGCCGGCGGCAGCTCCGCCGGCGCAGCGAGAAAGGTCTGCGGCTCCTCGCCGGCGAATTCCCAGGCGAGGAAGGCGCCGAACACAGCCACAGCGACGAGCAGCACGCCGACCACGGGCGACCAGCGCCGGCGCGGTCGCGGCGTCGGGGCAGCGGCGGTCCCGGGCGCCACATCGGCGACCGCCGCAGAGGCCGCATCGGTCCAGCGGCGCAGGGCCGTAGTGGCCCCGGCGGCAAGTGGCGCCTCCGCCATGGGCCGAGGCATCTCCGTGGTCGCTTCATCGCCCGGCGGGAGTGGATCCGCGGCAGCCGCCAGCTCGAGTTCGGGCGCGGGCGCCACGTCGACTGCCGGTTCCTCGGCCGGCTGCATCGCCGGCGCCTCCGTGGCGAGAGCCAGCGTGTCGCCCGCCGCCAGGCGCGAGCGCGGCGGGCGCTTGTGCAGGACGTCGAGCAACGAGCTCACGGCGTGACGCCTGCTGCAGCACCGAACCCGCCGAGTGCGGTGGGCAGCGTGGCGCGGGCCACGGCCGCGTCGCCGACGCCGGCACCGCGGATCACCGTCGGGCGCAGGAACAGCACCAGCTCGCTCTTGCGCACGGCGTCGTCGCGGTACTTGAACAGGTTACCGATGCCCGGCAGGCGGCCGAGCAGCGGGATCTCATCGCTGTTGTTCGCGACCTCGTCGGTCATCAGGCCGCCGATCACCACGGTCTGGCCGTCGGCAACCTCGAGCAGCGATTCGATCTCGTTGACGTGGATCTCGGGCACGAGGTTCTCGATGTCCGCCCCGCCCTCGAGGAACTGCGGTGCCGGGTCCTTCACGAAGCCGACGATGCGGGTGATCGTCGGGCGCACGTTCAGGCTGACGTTGCCGTTGGCGTTGATCTGCGGGGTCACGCTCATGACGAACCCGACCGGCACCGTCTTGATCTCGCTGGTGACGATGGTGCGGCCCGGATCGCCGTCGCCAGCACCCGAGATCGTCTCCTGCTCGAGGCTGAAGTAGACGCGCTCGTCGACCACCTTGAGCAGTGCCGTCTGGTTGTTCAGCGCCAGGATGCGCGGGCTGGAGAGAACCTTCGTGTCGCCGAACTGCTGCAGCATCTTCACCGCGGCGGAAAAGCCGCTGCCGTCGGCGTCGAAGTTGTTGTAGGTCATGGTAAAGACCGGCGGGGCGCCGAGGGCGTCGCCGAGCATCTCGGAAAGATAGGAGATGCCGTCCTTGCCGGCGCCTGCGCTGGACGACACGCGCGCCCAGTCCACGCCCGCCTGGTACTGGTCGCTCAGGTTCACCTCGACGATCGTCACCTCGATCAGCACCTGGCGCTTGGCGTTGGTGGCAACCTCGTCGACGAACGCCTGCACCTGTGCGTGCTGGGCCTGGGTCGCCTTCACGCTGACCACCCCGGCGATCGCGTTGGCGACCACGGGGTCCTGCGCGTCGGGGGTGGCGGCAGCGTCGCCGGTCCCGCCGCGGCCGGTGACGAGCTGGCGGATGTTGGCCGTGACCATCGCCCAGAAGCTGTTGTCCGAGAGGCTCTTGACGGTGGTGCGCGAGATGTTGCCGTCCTCGTCCTCGCCGCCTCCGCTGCCCTCGTCGTCCTCGGCCACGCCGCCACGACCCGTGGTGGCGACCTGCGTGGCCACCGTGACCTCGCCCTCGCTGGCCCGGGCGAGGTTGACGTAGTCGATGCGGTAGTTGCGCCAGAACGGCACGTCCGGCGAAACCACGACGTGACCGGCCTCGATCTGGTAGCGCAGGCTCACCTGGCGGCTGACGCGCTCGAGGATCTGCGCCAGCGTCTGGTCGATGGCGTTCATGGTGACGTTGCCCTGGATGTCGCCGCTCACGTCGACGTTGATGCCGGCGTCGCGGGCGAGCGCGAACAGCACCTCGCGCACCGGCACGTCGGTGACCACGACACTGAAGGTCTCCGGGCGCGCTGCCGGCACCGGCGCCGGTGGCAGCGGCAGCTGGGTGACCGGCGCAGGAATGTCGCCGTGGGGCACCGCGGTCTGCAGATGCTCGGGTGCCGGCTCGAATTTCATGAGCGGGCCGCAACCCGCGAGGGACGTCATCGCGGCTGTCGCCAGGGTGACCGCGAGACCCCGCGCCGCTGCGCCGCGGAGCCTCGAATCGGAGATCGCCTGCTGGTGGTCCATGACATGCGCCCGTGTGACGAATCCGTGCCGGGCCCGGACGCGTGGCGCACGCGCGCCTGTCCGGGAGTTCGGCCCGGGCAGCTTCGCTGGTTGCCGTGAACTGGCGGCGTGTCATATGTCACATTCCGCCGGAGCCGGCGGGTGACGGCCGGTAATTATGCAAAGTGCGTCTCAGGGAGGAAGTCGGGGCTGGCGCCCCTCCCACAGCAGGATCCCCTCGACCTGTGGAAGCGGCGCCAGCCGCGACTCCTCCCCTGTGGGAGCAGCGCGAGCCGCGACGACCCCCACCCCGATCACCCTGCTACATTACCCGGCATGATGGGCGCCTTCGGCCGTTTCCTCGAAGTGAGCGTGCCGGCGCCGGACGTGCAACGCTCGCTCGCCTTCTACCGCGCACTCGGGTTCCACGAACTGCCGACCGGCGACATCCGTCGCTGGCACTACGCGGTCGTCACCGACGGCTCGATCGCGATCGGCCTGCACGGCGACGGCGTGACCGAACCGGCGCTCGCCTTCGTCCGGCCGAACCTCGCCCGCCAGGTGCAGGCCCTCGAAGCGGCCGGGCAAGCCTTCGACTTCGCCCGGCTCGGCAGCGATGAATTCCACGAGGCCGCGCTGCGCGCGCCCGACGGCCAGCTGATCCTGATGCTCGAGGCGCGCACCTTCTCGCCGGGTGGCGCCACGACCGGTGCCCCGATGGCAGCGCTTGGCCGCTGCCGCGAAGTGACGCTCGCCTGCGCCGACGTGGGCGCGACGCGCGCCTGGTTCGAACGCGCCGGCTTCCTGCCCGGGGACGATGCGGATGAGACCATCCGCCTGGTAACGCCCGGAATCACCCTCGGCCTGCGCGCCGGTACACCCCGGTCGGCGGCGACTCTGCGCTTCGCGGCACGCGCCGGTGGCACGGTGCTGAAACAGCTCGCGTCACTCGGCCTGGCCGCCACCACCACGGCGCAAGGGCCTGCCCTGACGGCACCGGAGGGCACACGGCTCGTGATCGAAGGCTGAGGGACGGGCCCGGTGGCGCCAGCGCGGCGCAACACCCGGGCCCGGCGGGCCGGACTCAGAGTTCGCCGAGC
Organism: Pseudomonadota bacterium; assembly: GCA_963205295.1. Classification (GTDB taxonomy): domain Bacteria; phylum Pseudomonadota; class Gammaproteobacteria; order Steroidobacterales; genus QUBU01. The sequence continues at coordinate 476 of CAUJIY010000167.1, read as the reverse complement.
GGCCGGGTGAACGTGAACTGGGCGGGTTCGACGACAAGCTTCTGGGTCGCCTCGTCGACATTGCCACCGAGGGCGCTGAACGGCAGGGTGACCACCCAGGTCGCCGCGCCGAGCACCATGGCGCCGAGCCCGAGCGGACGCACCAGCACGCCGTCGGCGAACATGGCCGCAAACGACGGCCTCTCGTCGACATAGCCGGCGGCCAGGGTAGCCGGCGACACGGCGAGCACCGCGCAGGCGGTTGCCGCGGCGACGAATTTCCTGCAGATCTGCCTCGTCATGGAAAGGCCCTCCTTCGCTGAGCCTCGCGCGACCGTAGGCCCGGCCCCGACGCTTGTCAACGCACCCGGTCACAGGACCCGGCGGCGGGGCGCCCCGCCAACGCCGGGTGTCGCGCGCAACTGCTCCCCCAAGGGAGTCGCGGCTGGCGCCGCTCCCACAGCTCCAGATGTGCTGGCTGGAGCTGTGGGAGCGAC
>CAUJIY010000166.1 GCA_963205295.1 Pseudomonadota bacterium | reverse complement strand
GGCAGCCCGACGCGCGCAGCGCCACGTCGCCGACTCGCTCGCCACGCTGCGCCACGAGCTCAGCGTGCGGCTGCTCGCACGCCTGCCTCGATGCCCGTGCTGCGGAAGATTCCGCAGTAACGCTTTTGTGACACAGTAAGATTAGCAGGACTTGTCCTGGAACCCAAGGCGGAGCCGGACTTTTTTTTTCCACGCGACGCCTGCATGTGCTGCAGTCTGTCGCGGACGATGACCAGGCTCTCCACCGCGTCTGCGGTAATCGGCGCACGATGCGGCGACGAACCGGAACATCCACCTGCACATGCACTTCGTCGATGAGGTGCATCTGCCGCGGCTGCCGGCACGTGCCGGAACAGCGGCGGGTCAGCATGCCCCTGCAGATGCATCCCGGTCGCCATCACCCGGCCGACACAGGCGGGCGACAACTCTGCGATGCCCGCTATCACGATGGCCCTCTCCGGTTGGGCGTTCAACGACGGTTCTCGGGAATCGCTCTCGTTGTACCGGGCGGACGCAAGCCGTATCATTCACTGCGAATCGTCCACCAATGGTGCGTTGCAGGACCGCGGCGGCCGCCGCCACGTCATGACCGATGACCTGCATGCAGTCGAGGCTGCGGCACAGGGACATGCGCCGTCCGCCGCTCGGCGTATGCTTTGGATGTCGACGTTTGCATTTGCCGCAAGCTTCGCCGTCTGGACCCTTTTTTCGATCATCGGCATCAGAATCCAGACGGAACTCGGGCTGTCAGAGTCCCAGTTCGGCCTGCTGATATCGGTCCCGATCCTCTCCGGTTCCGTCTCTCGCCTCTTCCTCGGCGTCGCCGCCGACCGGCTCGGCGGCCGGCTCGTCACGACGCTGACCATGTTCGTGTGCGCGGCTTGCCTGTGGTTGCTGACCTGGGCATCAACCTATCCGCAGTTCCTGCTGGCAGGCCTCGGCTTCGGATTCGCGGGCGGTACGTTCGCGACCGGAATCGCTTTCCTCTCCCATTGGTACCCGCGCGAGCGCCATGGTTCTGCGTTCGGCCTGTTTGGCATCGGCCTCATCGGCGCGGCGGTCACCAACGTCGCCGCGCCCTTGCTGCTGGTCGCGCTCGGCTGGCAGGATACGGCGCGGGTGTACGCTGCCGCACTCGCCGCAGCCGGAGTCCTCTATTACTTCCTGACCAGCGATGACCCCGAGACACGACGGCGGCGCCAGTCGGGCGTGCGCGGCGCAACGCTCGCCGAGCTGCTGGCGCCGATGCGCAAGATCCGCGCCTGGCGTTTTTCGCTGTACTACTTCATGTTCTTCGGCGGCTTCGTCGCGCTCGCCTCCTGGCTGCCGCGCTACTACATTGCGGTGTACAAGCTCGACATCGAGACCGCGGGCATCCTGACCGCCATCTTTTCCTTTGCTGCTGCGGTGTTTCGCGCGCTCGGCGGCTACCTTTCCGACCGGTTCGGTGCACGCACGGTGCTCTACTGGTCGTTCTGGGCCTGCATGGGTTGTCTCTTCCTGCTCTCGTATCCACCGACTACCTACATCGTGGAAGGCATCGACGGGCTGATCCGGTTCCGGCTGAGCACGTCGCTGCGGGTGTTCGTGGCCGTGAGCTTCATCCTCGGGTTCTTCATGTCGCTCGGCATGGCGGCGGTGTTCAAGCACATCCCGAGCTTTTTTCCGGCGTCCGTCGGTGCCGTCGGTGGCCTCGTCGGCATGATCGGCGGGCTGGGCGGCTTCTTCCTGCCCATCATCTTCGGCATCGTCAACGACCTCACCAATATCTGGACCACGGCGTTCATGGCGCTGTTCGGCGTCGTGTCCGCCTGCCTGCTGTGGATGCACATCGTGGTCATCCGGATCGCCCAGAAGGCGGACCTCGATCCGGCGATCACCGACGAGCCAACCGGAGCGCGCACATGAGCTACTTCCTGGACCAGCTCGCGTTCTTCCGCCGCGAGAAGATCGAATTCTCCGGCGGGCACGGTATCACGACCGACCAGAGCCGGCGCTGGGAGGACTCGTACCGTCAGCGCTGGCAGCACGACAAGGTGGTGCGCTCGACGCACGGCGTGAACTGCACCGGGTCGTGCTCCTGGAAAATCTACGTCAAGAACGGGCTCGTGACCTGGGAAATCCAGCAGACCGATTACCCGCGTACGCGGCCGGGCCTGCCCAACCACGAGCCGCGCGGCTGCGCGCGCGGTGCGAGCTTCTCCTGGTACATCTACAGCGCCAACCGGCTGAAGTACCCGATGATCCGCCGGCGGCTGGTCGAGCTGTGGCGTGCGGCGCGCACCCGTCACGCAGACCCGGTCGAGGCCTGGCGCTCGATCCAGGAAGACGCGGGCCAGGCGGCGGGCTATCGCGAGCGCCGCGGCCTGGGCGGGTTCGTGCGTGCGCGCTGGGAGGAGGTCAACGAAATCATCGCCGCCGCGAACGTGTACACCGTCGAGCGCTGGGGACCCGATCGCGTCGTCGGCTTCTCGCCTATTCCCGCGATGTCGATGGTTTCCTACGCCGCGGGCACGCGCTATCTGTCGCTGATCGGCGGCACCTGCCTCAGCTTCTATGACTGGTACTGCGACCTGCCGCCGGCAAGCCCGCAGACCTGGGGCGAACAGACCGACGTACCGGAGTCGGCGGACTGGTTCAACTCCACGTTCCTGATGATGTGGGGATCGAACGTGCCGCAGACGCGCACGCCCGATGCGCACTTCATGACCGAGGCGCGCTACCGCGGTACGAAGACGGTGACCGTGTCGCCCGACTACTCCGAGGCGTCCAAGTTCGGCGATATCTGGCTGAGCCCGAAGCAGGGCAGCGATTCGGCGCTCGCGATGGCGATGGGCCATGTCATTCTGCGGGAGTGGCACATCGAGGGCCGCAGCGACTACTTCGACGATTACGTGCGCCGCTACACGGACCTGCCGAACCTCGTGCTGCTCGAGCCGGGGCCGCAGGGCTGCCTGGTCCCGGGCCGCTACCTGCGCGCGTCGGACCTTGCGGGCGGCGCCGGGCAGGCGAACAATCCCGAATGGAAGACGCTCGCGTTCGACGAGGCGAGCGGTCGCCTGGTCGTGCCGCACGGCTCGATCGGCTTCCGCTGGGGCGAGCGCGACAAGCGCTGGAATCTCGAAGTGCGCTCCGCCGCCGATGAGGAGGTCCGGCTGGCACTGAGCCAGGCCCAGGGCGGCGACGGCACGGCCGACGTCGGCTTCCCGTATTTCGGCGGTGGCGGCAATGCCCACTGGGCGCAGACCGGCCACGCCCCGGTGCAGGTGCGCAGGGTGCCGATCCGCCGGATCGCGCTCGTGGACGGGCAATCGGCGCTGGTCGCATCGGTGTTCGACCTGATGGCGGCCAATTACGGTATCGACCGCGGCTTCGGTGGCGGCAACGTTGCCGCGAGCTACGACGACGACGTGCCGTACACGCCGGCCTGGCAGGAGCGCATCACCGGCGTGCCGCGCGACCGGCTCATCGCCGTGGCGCGGCAGTTCGCCGAGAACGCGCACAAGACGCACGGCAAGTCGATGATCGTGATCGGCGCGGGGATGAATCACTGGTACCACATGGACATGGGCTACCGCGGGATCATCAAGATGCTGATGATGTGCGGCTGCATCGGCGTATCCGGTGGTGGCTGGGCGCACTACGTGGGTCAGGAGAAGCTCCGCCCGCAGACCGGGTGGCTGCCGCTTGCATTCGCGCTCGACTGGCACCGTCCGCCACGGCAGATGAACGGCACCTCCTTTTTCTACAACCACACGAGCCAGTGGCGGTACGAGAAGCTCGACGTCGCCGAGATCCTGTCGCCGCTGGCCGATCCCGCGCGCTGGGGCGGCTCGATGATCGACTACAACGTGCGCGCCGAGCGCATGGGCTGGCTGCCGTCGGCGCCGCAGTTCAACCGCAACCCGCTCGCGCTCGGGCGCGAAGCGGCGGCCGCCGGCAGGAAGGCCGACGACTACGTCGTCGAGAGTCTGAAGGGCGGCACGCTCGGCTTCGCCTGCGAGGATCCCGACGATCCTGCGAACTTTCCGCGGAACCTCTTTGTCTGGCGCTCGAACCTGCTCGGTTCCTCCGGCAAGGGCCACGAGTACTTCCTCAAGCACCTGCTCGGGACGGAGAACGGCGTGCAGGGCAAGGACCTCGGCGAGGAGGCCGGGAAACACCCGCAGGAGGTGCGCTGGCGCGAGCCGGTCAAGGGCAAGCTCGATCTTCTGGTCACGCTCGACTTTCGCATGTCCACCACGTGCATGTACTCCGACATCGTGCTGCCGACCGCGACCTGGTACGAGAAGGACGACATGAACACGTCGGACATGCACCCGTTCATCCATCCGCTGACGGCGGCGGTGGACCCGGTCTGGGAGTCGCGTTCCGACTTCGAGATCTACAAGGGCATCGCGCAGCGCTTCTCGGAGCTCGCGGTGGGCCACCTCGGCAAGGAAATCGACGTCGTGACGCTGCCGCTGCAGCATGACACGCCCGGGGAGCTCGGCCAGCCGATCGAGGTCGCCGACTGGAAGCGTGGCGAGTGCGAGCCGGTGCCTGGCAAGACGATGCCCGCGATCGTCACCGTCGAGCGCGACTACCCCGCGACCTACGACCGGTTCACCTCGCTCGGGCCACTGATGGATCGGCTCGGCAACGGCGGCAAGGGCATCCAGTGGGACACGCGCGACGAGGTCGAAGCCCTCGGTGACCTCAACGGCCGGCACGGCACCGGGCACGCAAATGCAGGGCGGCCGAGGATCGAAACGGCGCGCGATGCCTGCGAGACGATCCTGATGCTCGCGCCGGAGACCAACGGCCGTGTTGCGGTCAAGGCATGGGAATCCTTGTCCACGATCACCGGGCGCGAGCACGCGCACCTCGCTCGCGGCCACGCGGCCGAGAAGATCCGTTTCAACGACCTCATCGCGCAGCCGCGCAAGATCTACAGCTCGCCGACCTGGTCCGGCATCGAGTCCGCGAGCGTCTCCTACAACGCCGGCTGGACCAACGTGAACGAGCTGATCCCCTGGCGCACCTTGACGGGCCGCCAGCAGTTCTACCAGGACCATCCGTGGATGCGGGCATTCGGCGAGCAGCTGTGCGTGTACAAGCCGCCGGTGGACCTGAAGACGATCGCCCCCATCCAGGGGCAGCGCGGCAACGGCAACCCGGAGGTGGTGCTGAACTTCATCACGCCGCACCAGAAATGGGGCATCCACAGCACCTACACCGACAACCTGCTGATGCTGACCCTCTCGCGCGGCGGCCCGATCATCTGGATGTCGGAGAAGGACGCGGCCCGGGCCGCGATTCGCGACAACGACTGGATCGAGGCCTACAACGTCAACGGCGCGGTCACGGCGCGCGCGGTCGTCAGCCAGCGGGTCCCCGAGGGCATGGCGATGATGTACCACGCGCAGGAGAAGATCGTGAACACGCCGGGTTCCGAGATCACGGGCAACCGCGGTGGCATCCATAACTCCGTGACCCGCGCGGTGTTGAAGCCCACGCACATGATCGGCGGCTACGCGCAGCTGAGCTACGGCTTCAACTACTACGGCACGGTCGGCTCCAACCGCGACGAGTTCATCATCGTACGCAAGATGCGCAAAGTCGACTGGATGGACGACGGCGACGTTGCGGACACCATGCACGCGGGAGCAAGGGCATGAAGATCCGCGCGCAGATCGGCATGGTCCTCAATCTCGACAAGTGCATCGGCTGTCACACTTGCTCGGTGACCTGCAAGAACGTCTGGACCTCGCGCGAGGGCATGCAGTACGCGTGGTTCAACAACGTCGAGACCAAGCCCGGCATCGGTTACCCGAAGGAATGGGAGAGCCAGGACAAGTGGAACGGCGGCTGGGTGCGCGACGCGAAGGGCCGCCTGAAGCCGCGCATCGGCGGCCGCTGGCGCGTGCTCGCGAACATCTTCGCCAATCCCGACCTGCCGTCCATCGACGACTACTACGAGCCCTGGGACTACGACTACCAGCACATGCAGGCAGCGCCCGACCTGCCGACGATGCCGACTGCCAGACCACGCTCGGTGATCTCCGGCAAACGCATGCAGAAGATCGAATGGGGGCCGAACTGGGAGGAGATTCTCGGCACGGAATTCTCGAGCCGATCGCGCGACTACAACTTCGAGGGCGTGCAGAAGGAGATCTACGGGCAGTTCGAGCACACGTTCCTGATGTACCTGCCGCGGCTGTGCGAGCACTGCCTGAATCCCGCCTGCGTCGCCGCCTGCCCGTCGGGCGCGATCTACAAACGCGAGGAAGACGGCATCGTTCTGATCGACCAGGACAAATGCCGCGGTTGGCGCATGTGCGTGTCGGGCTGCCCGTACAAGAAGGTTTACTACAACTGGAAGTCGGGCAAGTCCGAGAAGTGCACGTTCTGCTACCCGCGTATCGAGGTCGGCCAACCGACCGTGTGCTCGGAGTCCTGCGTCGGGCGTATCCGCTATCTCGGCGTCATGCTTTATGACGCGGATTGCATCGCGGAAGTGGCGAGCGTCGCCAATGAGCAGGATCTCTACGAGGCGCAGCTCAGTATGTTCCTCGATCCGCACAACCCGGCCGTGGTGGCGGAGGCGCGTCGTGCCGGTATTCCGGAAGACTGGCTCGTAGCGGCGCGCGCCTCGCCGGTGTACAAGATGGCGATGCAGTGGAAGGTCGCCTTTCCTCTGCACCCGGAGTACCGCACGCTGCCGATGGTGTGGTACTGCCCGCCGCTGTCGCCGATCCAGGCAGCGGCTGAGGCCGGAAAGATCGGCACGAATGGCGAGATCCCCGACATCGGGGCGCTGCGGATTCCCGTGCGCTACCTCGCCAACCTCCTGACCGCAGGCGAGGAGCAGCCGGTGGTGCTGGCGCTGGAGCGAATGCTGGCGATGCGTGCGTTCATGCGCGCGCGCCACGTGGATGGCGAGGAGCGTCCCACCATCCTTGAACGGGTCGGGCTGACTGTGGAGACAGTCGAGGACATGTACCGGTACATGGCGATCGCGAACTACGAGGATCGGTTCGTCATTCCGACCAACAAGCGCGAGTACGCGCAGTCGCTGTACGACGGTTACAGCGAACGCGGCGGCTGCGGCTTCAGCTTTGGCAGCGGCTGCGACTATACCGGCCAGTCGTCCGCCGACGTATTCGGCGGCAAGGCGAACAGCCGGCGCAAGTTCTTCCCGATCCGGGTCGAGAAGGCGAGCGACAGGCTCGATTCGAAGGAGCCGGAGCACACCCCATGGCGGCGCTGACGAACGACTGCCTTACATTGCGTGTGCTGGCGCGCCTCATGGCCTATCCCGAGCAGCCGCTGCTCGATGCGATGCCGCGGATGATCGAGGTGCTGCGTGGCGAGGCGTGGTTCCCGCCGGCCCTCGCCGGGAAGATCGAGGCGTTCATGCGCCGGCTGGCGTCCCGGCCGGTCACCGAGCTGCAGGAAGAATATGTCGCGCTGTTCGATCGCGGTCGGGCGCTTTCGCTGCATCTGTTCGAGCACGTGCACGGCGAGTCGCGCGACCGTGGCCAGGCGATGGTGGACCTGCTGGAACACTATCGCACCGGCGGCCTCGTGCTCGATGCCCGCGAGCTGCCGGACTACCTGCCGCTGATGCTCGAGTACCTGTCCACCCGGCCGCGAGCGGAAGCCGACGAGCTGCTCGGCGATGCCATGGGTGTGATCGTACTCGTCGGCGCACGCCTCGCCGAGCGCGGTTCGGACTATGCGCTCCTGTTTGTCGCGCTCGAGACCGCCGTCGGCAGCCCGGCCGACGCCGCCAGCCTGAAGCGGCGTGCCGCGACCGAGGGCCCGGATCCGACGATCCAGAAGATGGACGAAATCTGGCAGGACGAACAGGTCACGTTCATGGGCAACCAGGATCCAGCGGGAGCCTGCGACGCCAGGCGCGCGCTGCCACCCGACCCGATCACGGCAGCGGGCATTGCGGTGCGCGTCGAGGCGCCGGCGGACGAACGGGCCGCGACTGGTGGCCGGCGGTAGGGACCATGGACCATTTCATCAATCAGTTCGTGTTCGGCGTTTACCCTTATGTGGCCGGCACGGTCTTCATTTTCGGCTCGCTGCTGCGCTTCGAGCGCGGCCAGTACACATGGCGCGCCATGTCGAGTCAGATGCTCACCCCGCGCTCGGCTACGTTCCAGCGCGCCAGCGTCGCCTTCCACGTCGGGATCCTGCTGCTGTTCTTCGGTCACCTCGTGGGTCTCCTGACCCCGAGCTGGATCTACGAAAGTCTCGGGCTCACCGCCGCGGCGAAGCAGATGGCCGCCATGCTGGCCGGCGGGCTGTTTGGATTCCTGTGCCTGTATGGCATCACGTACCTGTTGTGGCGCCGGCTGTTCGTGCCGGCGGTACGCGCCAACAGCGCCGCGATGGACACCTTCATTATCTCGCTGATCTGCCTGCAGCTCATGACGGGGCTTGGCACGATCGTCGAATCGACGGGCCACCTCGACGGACACACGATGCAGTTGCTCGCGCACTGGGCGCAGCACATCGTGACGTTCCGCTCCGGCGCGCACGAATTCATCCAGGACGTGTCCTGGTCCTACAAGACCCACATCCTGCTCGGCATGGTGATGTTCACCGCATTTCCGTTCAGCCGGCTGGTGCACGTCTGGAGCTGGCCGTGGGCCTACGCCCGGCGCCATTACCAGATCGTGCGCCAGCATTGACATGGACCGGGGCTGCATCCGGGTGGCCGGCCGCACGATCGACGCGGCAGCAGTCGACCGCGAAGCGCAGTATCACGCGGCACCGACACTGGCCGAGGCGCGCAGGCGTGCCGCGCAGGCGCTCGTGGTGCGGGAACTCCTGCTGGCGGAAGCCTTGCGGCAGGGTATCTCCGGCGGCGACGCCGAACTCGCGATGCAGGATGAATCGCGCATCCGCATCCTGATTGAGCGCAACGTCGCCGTGCCTGAACCCACGGAAAACGACTGTCGCCGCTATTATGAGTCCAACCCGGGCCGAATGCGTTCCGGTGACACCCACGAGCTGTCCCACATTCTGATTCCAGCGCCCGCCGACGACGCCGAGGCCCGTGCCGAGGCGCGACGGACCGCGACGCAACTGTGCGCGATCCTGCGTGCGCAACCGCAGCGCTTCGCTGAACTGGCGCGCGAGCACTCGCGCTGCCCATCGCGCGAGGTCGGTGGCCATCTCGGGCTCGTCGGCCGCGGGCAGACGGCCCCGGAATTCCAGCGCGCGCTGTCGCGCCTGCCGGTCGGGGCAGTGCCAGAACACCCGGTCGAAACCCGGTACGGGTTTCACGTCGTGCTGATTCACAGGCGGCAGGTCGGGCAGGCACTCGAATTCCGGGCTTGCCGCGAGCGGATTGCCGATTACCTGCGCGAGCAGGTTCACCGCCGTGCCATCAGCCAGTACATCCGCCTGCTGGCTGCGAGCCACGAGGTAGAAGGGATCGATCTCGGAGCGGCGACAAGCCCGCTGGTCCAGTAGCCGCTGATCCGGACATCCGTCCCGGCAAGCCCAGGGGAAACGGCACCTGCGCTCGCAGGGCGGCGGCAGGGTCTGCGCTGAGCCTTACCGCGTGCGGCGCCGATACCGCAGCGCCGCGGCCACGCCGGTGGCGAGCAGCCAGCCCGCCGCCGGAGCCGGCACGGGGGCGAAGGACGCCTGGCCGATCACGTAATTGCCCTGCACCTGCCCGGATGCACCTGTGAAATTGAAGGTGCCGAATGCCATATTGTTGTAGAGCGATACATTGCCGAGCCCGGCGATCACCTCGAGCGAGTCGCCGGAGAACGGGTTGCCGGTGAGGTTGAGCGTCCCACCCAGCGAAAATCTCTCGGTCATGTTGCCGCCGTCGATACCGAAGATGAACTGATCGAGGCCGAAATAGTTGTCCCGGACCTGGTTCGTCTGCGCAAAGTTGAACACGAACGTGGCCGGAATGCTGAACACATTGCCGTTGATGGTCGCGCTGCCGGTGATGAAGCCCGGCGGTGCCACCGCATTGTAGTAACCGTCCGCGGGATCGGCTGGCATCAGATCTGCCGTGGTGTTCGCGGTGTCGATCAGCAGCGACACGGTCATCGTCTGGCTGTTGCAGGCGTTGCCACCGCTCAGCCCGGTATCGCAGGGATCGCCGCTGCCCACGAAGGTGTTATCGGTGCCACCCACCAGGTTCAACTGCACCAGTGCCGCCTCGGCAGTGATGCCGAACAGGGCGCTCACGGCACCGATGAGCATGGCGCTGCGACGATGGCCGGGGCGGGTACGAATCAGGACATTCATGTGGTTGTTCTCCTGAAACGGTCACGGACCAGTTTGCGCCGCATCACATCAACTTGCAAAGACGGGTTGACATAACGGTGACGGCCGCTGTCGGGTTCCGGCCGGGTGCCCGCCATCGCAGGTCGCCCGACCGGATCCGGCGGCATCACCCCGTCATGGTCTGCTCCCCGGCCTGACGCCGCGGCGCGTCGCTCCACAGCCGGCCCCGGTACGGCCCGGCATAGAGCGCGAGGCCCGTGAACCACATGATGGCCGCGCTCCAGACATCGTGCGAGAGGAAATGTGCGCCGCGCGCTTCCTGGCCGAACGCGAAGACCATGCCGACCGCGAGCGCGAGGCCGAGTGCCCATCGCGCCACGCGGCGATGGCGGTCGCGCAACGCGAAATAGAGCGCGAAGAGTGCGAAGCCGGAGGACGAGTGCCCGCCAGGAAAACAGTTGGCCTGCGGCAGCGCGTTGGACCGGTCGGCGAACAGGTGCACGTAGGGCCGCGCGCCGCCGAAGGGTTCGAGCACGCGCGGGCAGTCGACGTTGCTCGTCGCCTTGAGCAGGCCGACGAGCGTGGCCCCGACGACCACCGCCGTCAGCGCGTAGGCCGCGGCGCGTCGCCAGGGCATGAGCGCCGGGCGCAGCCGGGCCAGCAGCCAGATGATGAGCAGCGCGACCCCGGCGGCGCGGATCGCCGCGCCGCCGCCGGTGTGCAGCAGTCCGCGCGCCCACCAGTCGCCCGGGCCGGTGCCGATGAACCGGCCGGCAGCCGCGTCGAACGCCCAGGCCCGCGCCAGGGCGAGATCGAGTCCCGTCCGGGCACCGGCCCAGGCCAGCGCGGCGAATGCCGCACCTGGCAACACCGCGTGGCGCAGCCAGAAGCGGCGGCCGTGGGCACCCTGGTGCGCGGCAAGCGGCCGGCCGGCCGCACCCGGCACCGTCGCGGCTCGCCCGGGGCCGGGGCAATACGGCAGAACTTCGCAGGGAACCGTAGCCATGGCACCTCCGGGCGCAGGTCAACTGCCCGTGAGACGGCGGCGACCGCCGAAATCAGTCGGGTGATTCCAGGTGCCGGGTTTGGCTTATTGGCCTATTAGGCCCATAAGCCAAACCCGGCACCGAACGACGCCGCTTCGCCAGTTTGTCAGGGTATCCTTGGCATCGTACCCACCGATTCCACCGCCGAGGCCCGCCATGCGTACTGCCCTTCGCTTCGCCGTCCTTGTCGTCGTGGCCACCGGGATGGCCGCCTGCGCTACGTCCACGCCTGAGCGCCGCTCCATGCAGGACGCTGGCACGGACTTTTCCGCCTACCGCACCTTTGCGTGGCGCCAGGCGTCCGGCGAGGGTGCGCAGGATGCGCCGCTGCGCATGCTCGACGTCAACATCCGCAATGCGGTGACCGCAGAGCTCACGAAGCGTGGTTACGCGGAGGACGCATCGGCGCCGCAGTTCCTCATGACCTATGAGACCGCCGTCAAGGACAAGGTGAAGTCGAGCCCCGTGCGCTTCGGCGTCGGCGTGGGCAGCTGGGGCGGCAACGCCGGGGGCTCCGTCAGCATGGGCACGCCGAGCGTGAAGAACTACCAGGAAGGCGAGCTCGTCATCCGCGCCATCGACGCCGCGAAGAACACCGAGGTGTGGTACGGGACGGTTTCGGGCGAGGTGGACCGCTCCAGGCTCGACGCGGAGGCGGTGGCCGCTGCGGTGGCCGTCGCCATGCAGGATTTCCCGGCGCGCGCCCCGTAGCGTGCCCTGCATCGATGACTACGACTGGATGAACGAGGCAACCGCCACTTCAGCCGATGAAAGCAGCGCTGTACCGGGTCACCGACCCGGTACAGCCCAGCTTCGCGGCGTTGCGCCTGCGGGTCACTGCACCAGCTGGACGCTGTCCACGTCCAGCTCGGTACGGGTGAAGTCCTTGTCGACCTCGCCGCGCAGTTCGACCAGCGTTTCGGGCGTGGCCTTCACGCCGTTCCAGTCCTCGTCATCGATCTCGACGGTCACGGTGCCGGTGGCGTCCTTGAACTCGTAGTTCTCGTCGCCCTGCGCCTTGACGATGTAGCCACGCAGCTTCACCGGCGTTTCGTCCTGGAGCCCACCGAGCTCCGCGACGGTCACCAGTTTGGCACTATCGGGGCCCGTGAAGCCGCCGGCTTTGTCCTGGGCACCGGCTGTGCCGGCAGCGAGTACGAACGTCAGGCAGGTCAGGATTCTCTTCATCGCGGGTCTCCTCAGGTTGTTGGAGTCGCCAGTGTGGCGGCGCCTGCATTACAGGCACCTTACGAGGCGAACGCGAGGCGCACCGTCAGGCCTTTCACGCTGCCGTCGCCGGCGGAAAACTCCAGCGTCGCTCCGTGCACCTGTGCAATACGCTGGCAGATCGCCAGCCCGATGCCCAACCCCTCGCTGCGACTGTCGAGGCGTGTGATGTCGCAGCCCAGCTGCAGGCGCAGCGGCTCGGGGATGCCGGGGCCATCGTCGGCGACCTCGAGGACGGCACGGTCAGCCACCTGGTGCAGCCGTACGTGCACGCGGGTTCCCGACGGACAATGGTCGAGGATGTTGTCGAGCAGGTTCCTGAGCAGCGCCTGCAGAAGCGTTGCCTCACCGCTGATCGTCGTCGGGGCGAGATCGTCCGTCAGCGTCATCCCGGCCGCGCGCATGCGGGGTTTGAATCGCCCGAGTTCGCGCGTAAAGAGTTCCTGCAGGTCCACGGTGGTGAACGCTTCCCGCCAGCGTCCCTGCTCGAGCCGGGCCAGAATCAGCAATTGCCCGACCAGCCGTGCCAGCCGGTCCACTTCGGCCTGGATGACCTCTGCGTCCGGTTGCGGCCCGGCCAGTTCGAGCTTCAGTGTCGTGAGCGGCGTGCGCAGTTCGTGCGCGACGTCGCTGGCGAACTGCCGCTCGCGCGTCAGCACCGAGTCGACGTCGGCCATCAGGTGGTTGAGAGTGTCGCGCAGGACCGCCACTTCGGCAGCGACGGTCGGCAGGACCAGCGGGGCCAGGGAATCGGCGTTGCGGGACTCGATCTCCCGCACCAGGCGCGACAACGGCCACAGCGTCAGGCCGATCAGCGCGCCGAGCAGCGCGAGGTTGACGGCGCTGCCCAGCACGGCGGGCAGCGTGATGTTCTCGAGTATGTCCTCGCCGACTTCCGCGTACTGGTCAGCCCGGCGCAGCAGCTGCACCACCAGCGTGCCTTCGCGCTGTTGATGGCCTTCCCATTGGTAGCCGTCGAGCGTGAGCTGTATCCCGCGGTTTTTCATATCTTGCAACGGCAAGGTGTGTGCGAGATTGCTGGCAACGCTGCCATCGGCGGTGTCGTAAACGGTCACCCACAGCGTGTCCTCCTCGTCAGCCCGGAAAGTCCGGCGCAGCAACCCGGGAAGCTCCGCTGCCGGCAGGCGGACTTTCTCGGCTGCCAGCAGTCGTGCGAGCAACCGGCCCTGGTTCTCGAGGTCGTCGTCGAGCACGTCGCGCAGCTCGTCACCGGCTTCCTGGTACGTCGCCACCACGCCGGTCACGGCGCTGACGATGGTGGTCAGTGCCAGCAGCGTGGCCACGTACGACAACCGGAGTTTCACAGCGCCACCAGGCGATAGCCGATGCCGCGGACGGTTTCGATGCGCTCTCGGCCGAGCTGCCTGCGCAGGCCGTGGATCCTGACTTCGAGGGTGTTGGAGTCGACCCCGTCGCCGAGACCATAGAGCTGCTGGAGCAACCGTTCCCGGCTCACGGGCTTGCCCCCGGCCTGGACGAGGACGGCAAGAATGCCGCGCTCCTGCGGCGACAGGCTGATCGGCTGGTCCTTGAGATAGAACTGGTGCGCATCGGCAGCGTAGCTGAGATCCCCAACGGCGAGCCTGGGCTGGGCGCTGCCGGCCTTGCGCCGCAGGAGGACGCGGATGCGCGCCAGCAGTTCGCCGGCTTCGAACGGTTTGACGAGGTAATCGTCGGCCCCGGTATCGAGGCCCTTCACCCGCTCATCGAGGCCGTCGCGCGCCGAGATGATCAACACCGGCGTCAGGCATCCGGCTGCCCGCAGTTCGCCGAGCCAGCCGACGCCGTCACCGTCGGGCAGGCCGAGATCGAGCAGCAGCACGTCGTATTCAGCCGTGGGGAACCGGGTCTGCGCGGCGGCGAGCGTGCGCACCCAGTCGACGTTGAACTGCTCGCGCAGCAGCTTGCACAGCGCCTTGCCGAGGTTCAGGTCATCTTCCACGAGCAGCAGGTACATGGAGCAGTCCGCAGGATACGCAAAACGATTGTCAGCCACCGCAGATGACAAATAGCTTAACGAGGCCCGGCGTGGCTTGACATCCCACGCCGACGGGGCGCCTACTGCTGCCGTTCGCGTTCTTTCGTGCGCCGGCACGATAATCAGATCAGGCCGCTCCAGGCGCTGAAGGCGCAGGAAGTCTGCGAGAGATCGGGGGACGGCGACATGGAAGACAGCAGCGAACAATGAGCCGGCTGCCCACGGTGCTGGTGATGCACTCAGGTCTGCATCGGTTCGTCCATTGCGGGAATGGTCATGATGCACAAGGCGTTTTGGATCGGTGGCGTGGCCACGAGAATGGCTGGTTTCGTGGCGCCATCGGGCATGTACCTGGTGATGCCGCAGCAGGCGCTCAGCACGAACATGACCGTCGGCAAGGACGGCAGGACGATCGTGGTCGACGACAGCGCGAAGACTGGCTGGGTCTTCACGCACAAACTGCGGATCGTAAAGTAAGCCGGTCCGTCCTGGCCGGCATCGCACGCGGCATCTCGCCCGCCAGTCCGTCATGGATGCCACCGACGCCGACTACATGAGCCAGGCGCTGGCGCTTGCGTGCCAGGCGCAGGATGCCGGCGAGGTGCCGGTCGGCTGCGTCATCGTGCATGAGGGCAGGGTGGTCGGCACCGGCAGCAACCAGCCGATCGCGAGTGGCGATCCGACGGCGCATGCCGAGATCGTGGCACTGCGGGCGGCGGCGCAGGCGCTCGGTAACTACCGTCTGCCGGGTTGCACGCTGTACGTCACGCTCGAGCCCTGTCCGATGTGTGCCGGGGCGATGGTGCACGCGCGCATCGCGCGGCTCGTTTACGGCGCCGTCGACCCGCGTGCGGGCGCGGCTGGCACGGTGTTCGACCTGGCGCGCAGCGATGCGCTCAACCATCGCATTGCGGTCGAGGGCGGCATTCTCGGGGAGGAGAGTCGCGCGCTGCTGCAGGGATTCTTCCGCAGCCGGCGCTGAGCGGCATCAGCCGCGCCGGTTCGTGGTCGGGCGCGTGGCGACCTTGATGCGACCGAGATAGGCCTGGATCGCCGGTGGCGCACTGCGCTGCTGCAGCCAGGGCGTGCCGTCGTCGCCGTTCTCGTCACGCGTCGCCCAGGCGAGCGCGTTGTAGTAGGTCCGCACGTTGTTGACGAAGTGCAGGGTCTCGCCGCCACGGGCATAGCCGTGGCGCGTCCTGGCCGCGATGGCCGGGTCGGCGAGCAGGCGGATATGCGGGCGCACGTCGTTCCAGCGGTTCCAGTCGCCGCCGCGCTCACGCGTCAGGCGTCGCGCATCGAGCAGGTGGCCGTAGCCGATGTTGTAGCTGGCAAGCGCGAACCAGGTGCGGTCCGGCTCCTGGATGGTCGCGGGCAGCTTGTCGAGGATGTGCGCAAAGTAGCGTGCCCCGCCATGGATGCTCTGCGCCGCGTCGGTGCGATCCTCGATGCCGAAGGTCGTGGCGGTTTCCTCGGTGAGCATCATCAGCCCGCGTACGCCAGTCGGGGAGACGGCCTCGGGATCCCATTTCGATTCCTGATAACCGATCGCGGCCAGCAGGCGCCAGTCGAGGTCGTGCTCGGTGGCCGCTGCCCGGAAGAGGGCGCGGTAGGAAGGCAGCCGCGCGCGCACGTCCTTCATGTACTGGCGCGTGCCGACGTAGTCGATGCGCGGCACCGTGCCGTAGTAGTGGTCGAGAATGCGGTCGAGTTCGCCGGTGGCGCGGATGGTCTCGAAGTAGCGGGCCGCGGCTTCGCGCAGGCTTGCATCGGCGCGCTTCGGGAAGGCCCAGGCCACCGACTCGCCCTCGGCGAGATTGAACGCCACGCGGATCTCCGGGATGTAGGTGCGGTAGACCGCAAACGCGTTCGACTTCACCACCGTGTAGTCGAGGCTGCCCTGCGCCACGCGGGTGAGCAGATCCTGCTGGTCGGCGACCGGGTTCTCCGTCCACACCAGCTCCGGGTGGCGGGCCTGGGCACGGGTGAGCGTTTTGACATAAGACGTTCCCGAAGCTACCTCCAGGCGCTTGCCGCGCAGCTGGGCGACATCCCGCGGCCGGCGCCGGCCTTCGCGGTACACGAGGTGTTCAGTGACCTGCTGGAAGACCGGGCCGAAATCCACCAGACCTGCGGTTTCCGGGTTCACGGTCAGGCCTGCCGCGGCCAGGTGTGCCGTGCCGCCGACGACCGCCGGCAGCACGTCGGTCGGGCGATCGACGACCATCAGGCGCAGCCGCACGCCGAGGAAGTCCGCGAAGCCCCGGATCAGGTCGTACTCGGGGCCGGCCGGCCCCTCGCCGGAGGTGAAATAGGTATGCGGACCGTTGCGGGTGACCACGCGCAGTTCCCCGGTCGCCTGGATCTCCTCGAGGAGGGACGGCGGCCGGACGCAGGTACCCAGCACTGCACTGGCGCAGAGCAGGATGCCAGCCTTGACGCGTCGTGAAAGCACGCGGTTCTTCCTCCGCTTCCGGTCGTCTGTCGCGACCGGTTCGCTCATTGCGGCGCAAACGTTACCATGGAGCCCCGGAGCGGCACCATCGGAGCGGATCACCGTTATCAGCGCGACCATTATGTTGATAGACAACTAAAACAATGAGATACAGAAATTTCTTAAACCTGTTGGCTATTAGCGGGCTGCTGGCCCGTCAGCGCCGTGGCTGAAGCGACAGGGCCCGGCTGGCAGGGGCAGGCCGCCGACGAGGGCCTGGATCCGGGCGAAGTACGCCTGGTCTTCGGGCGCTACCGGGCTTACTGCCGTTACCACCGCAGCCAGCGCGGCAGCGAGCCGTTACCGCTCGAGACCTGGTTTGGTTACTACCACCTCGAGGCGGCCAGCGAGGCCGGTCAGAATGCCCCGACTGCTTCCGGCTGCTCGGTCGACGCCAGCGCCCGCAACCGCGGCGCCGTCGCCCGTCCTGCCGCCTTCCTGCGTGTCCTCGCCGCCCTCGCGGCTGTCGAATCGGTCGCCTGATTTCAGTTTCCCGGGAGCGTCTGGCGGCATCGCTCGAACCGCCTATAATTCGCCCCGCCTGCCAGCGCCCGCGGAGGGATGCCGGAGCGGCTAAACGGCCCTGACTCGAAATCAGTGGGACGGAAACGTCACGGGGGTTCGAATCCCTCTCCCTCCGCCAACGAGTCCAGTGCTGGGCGGTCCGGGTCACGGGCCGTCCAGCACATTCCGCAAAATCCGCGGGTTACACCCCTTGCTCGCCTGAGTGGTACCAGAGAAGGCCACCTTAGCCGCAAAAAGTCACCGACAACGCGGTGTAGTCTCAACGGCGCATTTTCGCGGTACCACTCGGAGCGGTGACGGAAAGCCTAACTCACGTCGTTGTTCGGCCCAATCCTTGGGCAATGACAGCATTAATGTCGGTAAAAAGGTCCGCCCTCGAGTCGTAGCTCGTCACCCAGGTGTGGTCGACGGGTGATCCTGGAACCAGTGCCGGTGCAGTCCACGCGAAAACCTTCATGTGGAGTTGACCCGCTTCAGTGGACGGGTTTGGACTTGGGACCTAAGCGGCTCTGGGTAACATCCTCCTCTCGTAGTTGATGGGTGACAAGTAGCCGAGGGAGGAGTGACGCCGATGCGGGTTGTACCAGCCCTCCAGCCAC
>CAUJIY010000165.1 GCA_963205295.1 Pseudomonadota bacterium | reverse complement strand
GGTCTCGATCAGGACAGCGCGGTCGGCGCCCATCGCCAGACCAGTGCGCAGCTGCTGCTGGCAGTCGCCGGGCCCGATGCAGACCACGAAGACTTCGCGTGCCTGGCCGCGTTCGCGGATCCGCAGCGCTTCCTCCAGGGCGATCTCGTCGAAGGGGTTGATGCTCATTTTGACCCCGTCGGTCACCACGCCCGTGCCGTCGGGGCGGACCCTGATGCGCACGTTGTAGTCGACAACGCGCTTGAGGCATACCATGATCTTTTCCATGCAGCGGTTCCCGCAGTCAGGCCAATCGAAGTACAGACGGCGTCGCGCCGCGCCGGATGGCTGGCATGGGGCAGAGCCATGGGTGAGGGGCGGGCGACGAACGCCGGTATTGTCATCCGGCGTGCCGCGTCCTTACAAGCGGCCTGACACCCGCCGGGGGATTTCCCATGAATCAGCGCGTTGAGCCGGGTGCCCGGCTGGTCCAGGTCGAGGAACTGGCCGCAGCGATCGGCGGCGGCGATGGCGTCGTCGTCGACTGCCGCTTCGATCTCGCCCGACCGGACGCAGGCGAAGCGGCCTGGCGTGCCGGGCACATCGCCGGCGCGCACTACGCCCATCTCGATCGGGATCTCGCCGCAGCGCGTACCGCGGCCAGCGGCCGGCACCCGCTGCCGGACCCGCAGCAGCTCGTGCGGCTGTTCTCGTCCTGGGGCATCGGTCCCGGGGTGCCGGTCGTCGCCTACGATGCCGCGGGTGGAGCCTGGGCGGCACGTCTGTGGTGGCTGCTGCGCTGGATGGGGCATGCCGAGGTGGGATTGCTCGACGGTGGCCTGCCGGCCTGGGTGGCGGCCGGGCATTCACTCAGTACCGCAGCGCCAGCCCCGCGGCCGGCAGTCTTTCGCGGTACGCCCGGCCAGATGCCGGTCATCGAGGCGCCCGAGATCGAGCGACGGCTCGACGATCCCGGCCTGCGTCTGCTCGACGCGCGCCTGCCGGCAAGGTACCGCGGCGACGAGGAGCCGATCGATCCGGTCGCCGGGCACGTCCCCGGGGCGATCAACCAGCCGTTCCAGCTCAACCTCACACCCGACGGCCGGTTCCGCACGCCGGACGAACTGCGCGAATTGTTCGCACCGCACGTCGCCGGCGCACCGCACGAGATCGCCGTCATGTGCGGTTCCGGCGTGACGGCCTGCCATGACCTGTTCGCGCTGGAGCGGGCCGGGCTCGGCACCGCACGCCTGTACCCGGGCTCGTGGAGCGAGTGGATCCGCACGCCGTCTCGTCCGGTCGCGCGCGGTCCGCAGCCCTGACCGGTGCCCAGCGGCAGTTCCATGCGCGTGCGGCTGGCCGGTATCGCGGCTCTGGCGCTGCTGCTCGGGGGTTGCGCGACCAGCGACGACGAGTTTGCGCGGCGGCCGCGTCCCAGCGTCGCTGCGGGTGAATTCGGCGAGCAGGACTGCTTCCTGTGGCAGACGCTGCGGAATTTTGAGGTCCTCGACGATCGCAACCTGATCGTGTTCGCCGCCGGGGAGGCTGAGGCGTACCATGTGCAGGTCAGTCCACCGGCTACCGGCTTGCGGTTTGCCGGCACACTGGCCTTCGAGTCCCGGTCTGCACGGGTCTGCGGGCATGCGGGTGATGCCCTGATCGTGCACGATTCGGGTCTGGGACCGCAGCGGCTCGGCGTCATCGGCGTCTTCCGGCTCGACGAGACGGCGCTGGCCGGGTTGCGTGCCCGGTTTGGCCTCGGGTCGGCGCGACCGGCGGGAGGCAAACCGCAGCCCGGTCCGGGCGCAGCGCTCGAGCGCGATCTCGGTGACGAAGACGGCCCCTGAGGTTCGGGCCGCGCGGACGCGGATATTTCGCCTGGCAGCAATGGGCAGGTAAGGACAGGAGCACATGAGCAGCATCTTGCAGAGGGACCATCGGTCGGTGCACGGCACCATCCGCTACACCAGCAACAAGCCCGACCGCCTCGGGCAGGAGCGCGGGCGCGAATACTTCATGATAAACACGCATGGCGACGGCAGGCGCACCTGCATCGCGCACTGCGAAATCGATGACCGCCCGAGCGTGATGCGCGACATCACCTACAGCCTCGACGAACTCTGGTACCCCACCGATTGTTTCGTGCGTCTCGCCGTGAACGACCGCTTCATGGGCTCGGGCTGGTTCCGCTTCGGCGCCGACTTTGCCGAGTGCGAGACTTGGACGGCCCTCGAGGGACGCGTGACCCAGCGCATGCCGACGCAGGGACGCCTACGCAGCTTCCAGAACCACGCCATCCAGTGCGACGCCTGGCACCTGCGCCTGTACGACCGGCGCCAGCGCGGCGTGCAGGTCATCGACGAACTGATGCTGTCCTCGCCCGATCATCGTGGGGCCACCGGTCCGCTGCTGTTCCGCGCCGGGCTGTGCATCGACTTCGTCGGCGAGGAGTCGATCGAGGTCGCTGCCGGCCGGTTCGACGCCCTGCATTTCCGCTATGTCTCGGCACCGGGGCTGCCGGTCGAGCACCCGCCCTACGACATCTGGTGCACCGCCGACGAGGACTATGTGTTCCTGCGGGGCGTGATCGGCGGCTACATGCAGACCTGCTACGAACTCGTCGAGCTGGTCCACGACAAGGAATAGGACGGGCAGGGCAATGACATCCAGGCAGATCAAGCCGAGCGATGCGCTGCACGGCGTGCGCTACGAGATCCGCGGCCGGCTCGCGGCCCGTGCGCACGAGATGCAGCGTCGCGGCTACGAGATCGTGATGCTGAACATCGGCAATCCCGCGCCGTTCGGATTTCGCACGCCCGAGACGATGCGCCTCGCCATGATCGAGAACCTGCAGGCGAGCGAGGGTTACTGCCACCAGAAGGGCATCTTCCCCGCGCGTGAGGCTGTGGTCATGCAGCAGCAGGACCGCGGCGTCGAGGGCGTGACCGCCGAGCACGTGTTCATGGGCAACGGGGTGAGCGAGCTGATCGACCTCACCATGCGGGCGCTGCTCGATCCGGGCGACGAGGTACTCGTGCCGAGCCCCGACTATCCGCTGTGGACCGCGAGCGTGACGCTCAACCGCGGGCGTGCGGTGCACTACCCCTGCCCGCCGGAGCGCGGTTTCCAGCCCGATCTCGAGGCGATGGCACGGCTGGTGACGCCGCGCACGCGCGCCGTGGTGATCATCAACCCGAACAATCCGACGGGCGCGGTGTATCCGCGCGCGACGCTCGAGGCGATCGTGCGCCTCGCCGAGCAGCACGGGCTGATCGTCCTCAGCGATGAGATCTACGACCAGATGACGTATGGGGAAGCGCAGTCGGTCCCGCTCGCCACGCTGGTGCGCGACACCCTGTGTGCCACCTTCAGCGGGCTGTCGAAGGTCTATCGTGCCTGCGGCTATCGTGTCGGCTGGGTCGTCTTCTCGGGACGGCGCGAGCACGCCCAGGAGTACCTCGATGGACTCGACCTGCTCGCATCCCTGCGCCTGTGCGGCAATGTTCCCGGCCAGTGGGCCGTGCAGACGGCGCTCGGCGGCTTCCAGAGCATCCGCGACCTGGTGCGGCCGGGCGGGCGGCTGTTCGAGTCCCGCCAGGCGCTGATCGATGGCGTGGCCGCGAGCCGCTACCTCACCCTGGTGCCACCCGAGGGTGCGATGTACGCCTTCGTCGGTGTCGACCGCGAACGCCTGCCCGGCTTCGACGATCAGGCATTCGCCCTGCAGCTGCTCGAGCAGCAGCACGTGCTGGTGGCGCCCGGCACCAGCTTCAATACGCCGTACAACCACTACTTCCGCGTCACCAACCTGCCCGACAGCCGTACCCTGACCGAGGTGTTCCGGCGCATGGAGCTGGTACTCGACGAAATGGCGGGACAGCGCGCACCCGGAGCCGCACAGCGCGCAGGCTGACGGCGTGCGGAGGCGCGTGTGCATTCGCTGCTAGGGACACTCGCGCGCGGCGGCACCGTCGTCACGGCCAACAACCGCCTCGCGCGCAGCCTGACGCTGGCGTTCAACCGGGCGCAGCAGGCCGAGGGCCGGCGCAGCTGGGCCACCCCGGCAGTCGTGCCTTGGGGTGACTGGCTCAGCGGGCTGTGGCGGCAATCCTTCGTGGCCGGAGGCGAGGCCGGCGGCCGCGACCTGCTCACCGAAGTGCAGTCGCGTGCCCTGTGGGGCGAGGTCGTGCGTACCACGGGCGGCGACACCCTGCCGGGGCAGTGCGATGCGGCCGCTGTGCTGGCCGGGCGCGCCTGGCAGCTGTGCCAGGACTGGCGCATCGGTCCTGAGCTGCTCGCCACCACCGCCGACTCCGCGGACTCCCGTGCCTTCGCGGCGTGGGCTGCCGGGTATCGGCGGCTCTGCGCGCGATCCGGCTGGGTCGACCGGCGTGACAGCGTCGGCCTGCTGGCGGCCGATCTGCGCACCGGGCGGCTGCATGTCACGGGTCCCGTGCTGCTAGCGGGTTTCGATCAACCGGTGCCACTGCAGATCGAGCTGGTTGCGGCCCTGGAGGCCGCTGGTGTGGCGGCGCAGTTCGCACCGGCGCCGGCCGGCGGCGCCGCGACGGTGCTGCAGGTTGCCTGCCGCGACCAGCGCCACGAACTCGAGTGCGCGGCCCGCTGGGCGCGCTGGCAGCGCGAGCAGGATCCGGCGGCGACGATCGCCGTCGTGGTGCCCGATCTCGCGCGGCGTGCCGCCGAAGTGCGGCGCGAGTTCCTCGACGTCTTTGCGCCCGACTGGCGCCTGCAGCCAGAGGCGCCGACGCCGGTCAACCTGTCCTACGGTGGGAGCCTCGGCGACAGCGGCCTCGGTCGCCTCGCGCTGATCATCGCCCGTGCGCTCGGCGGTGAGCTCGACTACCGCGAAGTCATCGAGTGGCTGCACAGTCCCTACGCTGCTGCCACGGCGGACGACGCTCCGGCACTGGCGCAGCTCGCGCTGCGGCTGCGCGATCGCATCGGCAGGCGCGTCGCGCTGCGTTCGTTGCTGCCCGCCAGCGGCAGCGCCGCGGCACCGAGGTGGGTGCGGCAGCTCGACGCGCTGCTTGCCTTTGCGGCGACGCTGCCGGCACGGCAGGGAGCGGCCGGCTGGGCGGCAGGTTTTGCCCGGAGCCTGCAGCTGGCCGGCTGGCCAGGAGGGCGGCCGCTCGCGAGCGACGAGTTCCAGGCGGCTGCCGCGGTCCAGGATCTGCTGGGCGACCTGCGGGCCTGCGATGCGGTGTGCGGTCCCATGGGAATCGCGCGCGCGCTGGCGTTGCTGGGACGCCTGGCTCAGGAACGCTTGTTTCAGCCGGCCGGCGCTCCGGACGCGGTCCAGGTCCTCGGTGTGCTGGAGGCGCTCGGGCAGCGCTTCGACCGGCTGTGGATCGGCGGTGTCACGGCCGAAACCTGGCCGCCGCCGGCACGCCCGGAGCCGCTGGTCGGCCTCGCCCTGCAGCGGCGCCTGGGGCTGCCGGGAAGCTCCCCCGCGGCTGTGCGCGAGCGCTCCGAGCGCGAACTGCGCTGGTTGCTCGGCGGTGCCGGCGCTGCGGTGGTGAGCTGGCCGCGGCTGTGCGGCGACGAGCGCCAGCTCCCGAGCCCGCTCCTCGCCGGCGTCGCGTGTGTCGGGGAGACGAGCCTGGCGCAGTGGACGGGCGCGCGCGCTACGGAGGCGCTCTTCACGGCGCGCGCCGGGGAAGTGCTGGAGCACGATCCACCGCCGCCGGTGGCAGCCCGGAGGCGCTGGCGCGGCGGTGCGAGCCTGCTGGAGCGACAGGCCCGCTGTCCCGCGCGTGCATTCCTCGAGTTCCGGCTGGAAGCGCGCGAGCTGGCAGTACCGTCGGTCGGGATCGATGCGGCCAGGCACGGCGCCATGACGCATGCCGTGCTCGCCCGGCTGTTCGTGCGCATCCCGGGCCAGGAAGAACTGCTCGCCCTCGGACTGCCAGCGGAGCGCGCGTTGCTCGACGAACTGATCGATGCAGCGCTACGCGAGCACCTGCCGCTCGGCGATCCGCTGGTGCGTGCACTGGCGCGGCTCGAGGCCGGGCGGCTGCGCAGGCTGCTGGCCGGCCTGCTCGAGGCCGAGCGCTCACGCCCGCCATTCCGGGTGCTCGGCACCGAGACCACGCCGGTCCTGCGCGCCTTGCCGCCCGCGGTCACGGCGCTGGGGCTCACGCTGCGTGCCGATCGCATCGACGAACTCGCCGATGGCCGCCACCTCGTCATCGACTACAAGACGGCGCGCGAGTTTCCACCGGCCACCGCAACCTGCGGGCCACGACCGCGCGCACCGCAACTGCCGCTGTATGTGACGGCGACCGGCGCGAGCGGGATGGCGTTCGTGCGCCTCGGCACCGGATCACCCGAGTGGGCGGGCGTCGGCGATGGGGAATGGGGCATCGCCGGGATGCGAGCGCCGACCAAGTGGACGCACCGTGAGACCGCCGACTGGTCCGCCCTGCGTACGTCCTGGTGGACGGCGCTGGAGCGGATCGCCGCGGAGTTTCTCGCCGGCTCGTTCGCCGTCGATCGCTGGCGACTGCAGGATACCGGCGGCCAGTGGGCGCTGGCGCTGCGCACCGATGCACTCGATGGCGATGAGGCCGAGGAGGATGCGCTATGAGCAGCCCGCCGGCGATGCTCCCGGACCATGCGGCGCGCACGCGGGCGCTCGACCCGGCGCGCTCGTTTATCGTCCAGGCGCCAGCCGGATCCGGCAAGACGGAACTCCTGATCCAGCGATTCCTGCGCCTGCTCGCCTGCGTGGACGAACCCGAGCAGGTGCTCGCCGTGACTTTCACGCGCAAGGCCGCCGGCGAGATGCGCAATCGCGTCGTCGCGGCACTGCGCCAGGCGGCGGGCGGCGAGGTGCCGGAGGCGCCGCATCTGCGGATCTCGTACGAACTCGCGCGTGACGTACTCGCCGATCCGCGCCGTGCGCTCTGGCAGCTGCAGCGTCATCCGGCCCGCCTCGGCATCGGCACCATCGATTCGCTGAACGCCTGGATCGCCGCGCGCGCGCCGCTGGGCGCCGCGGCAGCCGTGGCGCCGACCGTGGCCGAGGCGCCGGAACGGCTGTATCGGGAAGCGGCACGCGCCACGCTCGCCCTGATCGCGGGCGACGACGAGTACGCCGGGCCGGTGGCCGCGTTGCTCGCGCACCTCGACTACGACGCGGCGCGCTTCGAGCGCCTGCTGGTGGCCATGCTGCCGCGGCGCGACCAGTGGCTGCGGCACCTGGCCGTCGATGACAGCGAC
Organism: Pseudomonadota bacterium; assembly: GCA_963205295.1. GTDB lineage: Bacteria > Pseudomonadota > Gammaproteobacteria > Steroidobacterales > QUBU01. Next base: position 74,598 of record CAUJIY010000165.1, on the reverse strand, counting down.
CGCGACAGGCGCGAAGCCGCCCTGGCCGCGCTCACCGCACACGGCCTGGAGACCGTGGCGGCGCAGTTGGGTGGCGACGTGGGCCACGAGCTCGTTACCTTGCTCGACTTCGCGGCGGGGCAGGTGCCGGCAGACTCGCCGCAGATCGCACTCGCCAGGACCTGGGCCGGCAGGAAGTGCCTGCCGTCACCCGTCTCCGCGGAGCTGCCGGCCTGGCAGGCACTGGCCAACCTGCTGCTGATGAGCGGGCCGCAAGGCACCTGGCGCAAGCGGCTGACGGTGACCGAGGGGTTCCCGCCGGGCACGGCGGAGAAACAGCGCATGGTGGAGTTCCTCACCGCACGCGCCGGCGACACCGCCTTGCGCGATGCGCTGCTGACCGTCCGCTTGTTGCCCGGCGCCCGCTACAGCGATGCGCAGTGGACCCTGCTCGGGGAACTGCTTGCGGTCCTGCGCCTCGCGGCAGCCGAGTTGCGCCTCGTGTTCGCAGCCGCCGGGCAGGTGGATTTTCCCGAGATCGCGGCCGCGGCGCTGGAGGCCCTCGGTACCGAAGATCAGCCGACGGAACTGCACCTGGCGCTCGATCAGCGCATCCGCCACATCCTCGTCGACGAGTTCCAGGATACCTCGCTCGCGCAGTTCGACCTGTTGCGGCAGCTGGTGGCCGGCTGGCTGCCGGGCGATGGCCGCAGCCTGTTCCTCGTCGGCGACCCGATGCAATCGATCTACCGTTTTCGTCAGGCCGAGGTGTCGCTGTTCCTGCGGGTACGCGATGACGGGCTTGGGCCGCTGCACCCCGAGTTCCTGCAGCTGACGGCCAACTTCCGCTCGCTGCCGGCCGTGGTCGAGTGGAACAACCAGGCCTTCGCCACGCTGCTGCCGGCACAGGACGACCCGGTGTCGGGCGCCGTCGCCTGGTGCCCGAGCCGTGCGGTACGCGCCGCCGACGCCGCCGGCGGGGTGACCTGCCACTGGCTGCGGGCTGGCGAGCCGGCGCTCGAGGCGGCCCAGGTGCTCGAACTCGTGCAGGATGCGGGCCGGCGCCATGGGCATGCCGGGACCTGCATCCTGGTGCGCACGCGCAGCCACGTCGCGCCACTGATCGCAGCGCTGCGCGCCGCAGGCGTGCCCTTCGTGGCCCCGGACATGGAGCACATGGACCGCAGCGATGTCGCGCTGGACCTGCTGGCGCTGACCCGCGCGCTGCTCGATCCCGCCGATCGTCTGGCCTGGGTCGGCGTGCTGCGCAGCCCGCTGTGCGGGCTGTCGCTGGCCGATCTCGCACTGCTGCTCGAGGCGGACCACGCGCGAGCGGTACCCGAGCTGCTGCGTCTCGGGCTGTCGGCCGGACACCTGTCGTCGGCAGGCCAGGCGATCGGCGCAAGGCTGCTCGGCGTCGTCGACCGGGTCGCACCGCTGCGCGGGCGCATCGGGCTGCGCGAGCTGGTGGAGGCCGCGTGGCTTGGGCTCGGCGGTCCGGCCACGCTGCGCGAAGCCGGTGAGCTCGACACGGCACGCCTCTGCCTGCACCTGATCGAGACCCTCGGTGCCGATCGCAGTGGCTTCGACCCGGTGGACCTCGGGACGGAGCTGGAGCGGCAACAGGGCTCGCTCGGCGGGGCGGAGTCGGGCGTGCAGGTCATGACCGTGCACAAGGCCAAGGGGCTGGAGTTCGAGACCGTGATTGTGCCGGGCCTCGCGCGCCGGCCGCGTCAGGGCGGGCAGCCGCTGCTGTTGTGGCACGAGCTCACGGATGCCGCCGGCGGTCACGAGCCCGTTCTGGCGCCGATCGCTGCCCGCGACGGCACGGCCGATGCGCTCTACAGCTATCTCGGTCATCTGGAAGGCGAGAAGGAGCGGTTCGAGGCGGCACGCCTGCTGTACGTGGCGTGCACGCGCGCGCGCCAGGCCCTGCACCTGGTCGCGACACTCGTGCCCCATGCGGCGGCAGAGGGAGAGGGTATCAGCGCGCGTCGCCCGCCGGCCGGCTCGCTGCTCGGTCATCTCTGGCCGCTGCTCGGGCCCGCGGCGCATGCGGCTGCGGCAACGATGGATCCGGTGGCCGACGGCGCGCCAGACCAGGACGTCTGGGTGCAGCCGCTGATCCGGCGCCTGCCGCCCGACTGGGCTGCGCCCGCGCTGGCAGCACCGGTACCGGGCGCGGGGCCGGTGGCTGGTGACGGGCCCCTGATCTACGAGTGGGTCAGCCCCTGGGCGCGACAGGCAGGTGTCGTGGTGCACGAATGGCTGCAGCGATTCGCCCTGCCGGGCGCCGAACTGCCGCAGCCCGCAGCAGTCGTGCTGCTGGAGCCGGAGTTGCGCCGGCGGTTGCGACAGCTCGGTACGGCACCGGGCGACCTCGGGCAGGCTACCGCGCGGGTGGCCGCGGCGCTCGCTGGTGCGGTCGGGACGGCCCGCGGCCGGTGGCTGCTGTCGGACACGCACCGTGATGCGCGCAGCGAATGGGCGCTGACCGTGGTGGCTGGCGGCGGTTTTCGCCAGCTCGTGATCGATCGCAGTTTCGTCAGCGACGGCGTGCGCTGGATCATCGATTACAAGACCACCAGCCACGAGGGTGGCGATCGCGCAGTCTTCCTGCACGAGCAGGCACTGCGCCACGAGCCCCAGCTGCGGGCCTATCGCGAAGCGGTCTCCGCCCTCGGCGAGGCGGAGCCGGTGCGCACCGCACTGTGGTTTCCGCTGATCGGTGCTTTCGTGGAAATCGATGCGGCCGGTACGATCATGCCGGAAGCCTGACCGTCAGAAACTGCCGGCGAAACTGATTTCGATGGCGCCGTCGGGCCCGGGACGTCCGAGGATGCCGAGTGCTGCCGCCAGCGTCGGCGGGGCCTCCGGCCGGGTCCGGGCCCGACCGCTGGCCTCGAAGCTGCCCGGTGGAGTGAGCGTGAGGCTGGCCTGCAGCTGCAGCGGACCACCGTCGTCGGCGACCTCGGCGACGATGATGCCGTCGTCGCCGACCGGATCGGCAGCGACGCGTGCGGTGAAGTTGCCGCGCGGCGTGGCTGGCGTGAGCGGCGCGCCCGGCACGGCGAGCGCCACGCCCGTGACGGTTGCCGTCCCGGTTGCGCGCACCGGCCAGCGGTCACGCAGGGCCAGATCGGTGAAGCTCAGCTCGAGACGACCGTCGACGGTGGCGAGCGCCGGGAGCAGGCTGCGCAGGCTCGCGGCCGGGCCGGCATAGCGACAGTCGCGACAGCTCACGGTGCCGCCGATACCGAGCGCAACCACGCCGCTCGCCGTGCCACTGCCGAGCTGCGTCTCGACAGTACCCTGCAGCCGTCCCAGGAACAGCGCCGGCAGCGACAGCTGCCAGCTCGTCGGCCCGAGGCGCAGCGCACCGGTATCGGCCGCGGCAAAGCCGCCGCGCCACCATGTGCCGGTGACGCCGGAGGGATGCAAGGTCGCATCCGGCAGCCAGGCGAGCGCGACCGTCGCCGGCAGCCTGGCGACAACCGCGAGCAGGAACGCTGCAGCACCGGCAACGACGAGCAGGCGGGGACGGGTCACGGTCAGTGCGGCGCCGGCCCGCGGGAGAGCTGCAGGTTGGCGTTGACCCGGCCGACATCCTGGCCGGGATCGATACTCGCGGCGATGACACCGATCCCCTGGGTGGCCTGCAGGCCGGCAAGCCAGCGCACCATTTCGTCGAAGGGTGCGTTCTCGAAGCGCAGCCGGATCGAGCTGTCGCCGTCCGGCTCGTTGCGCTTCAGGTAAGCGCCGAGGCCGCCGGCGCGCGTGGTGCGATCGACCATGACCACCAGTGACTCGCCGCTGGCCTGGACAGGCGCAGCGCGCGCGCCGGCATTCGGTCCGAAGCGTGCGGCGACGCGTTCGATGTCGGCCAGCACGGCACGTTTCTCCTCGAGTCCCGCCTGCGCGGCTGCGCGGCTCGCCGCGAGCGGCCGCAGGACGCCGATGACCACCACCGCGACCAGCGTGAGCGATGCGGCGCTGGCGACGAGCAGCCGCTCGCGCGGTGCCAGTCCGGTGAACCATTGCCGGATATCGGGCACATCAACCTCCGGCGCGGGTGATCTGCAGGCGGCCGACCACCTGGTCGCCGACGGAGTTGGCCGACTGGATCTGGGCACGCACGCCGCCGGACTGCGTGACGCCCTGCTGGATGCGGTCGAGCGCCTCGACGTTCGGCGCGCGCAGGCGCAGTTCGAGCGTGCCGGGGCGGTAGCTCAGGCCTTCGATCCGCGCCTGGTTCTCGGCCTTCACGGTCTGACCGACGACGCGCAGGACGTCGAGAAACTCGCGCGGTCCGCCTGCACCCTGCTGGCCGAGTTGCTGCAGCCGGGCCGAGAGCTCGGTACGCGCGTCAGCGACCGGCCCGGCATCGGGGAAGACGTAGTGGAAGGCCTGGTCGATGGTGCTGTCGAGCCGGGCCGCCTCGCGCCCGAGCCGGCTGGTCTCGAGCAGCTGCACGCCGAGGGCGAGCAGGGCGAGGGCGGCGGCGAGCGCGGCGCAGAGCCGCCAGGCAGGCCAGTAGCTGGCGAGTCCCGCCCGCCGCGCAAACTCGCCCTGCAGCAGGTCGATTCCCGGACTGGTCACGATCCGGGCCGCCAGCCGGGGCAGGGCACCCTCGGCCAGGCCGCGGACATCCAGCGAGGCCAGCCGCACCTGCAACCGCTCCCAGGTCGGCGCGAACGGAGCCAGCACCGCCGGCGTACCGTACACCACGAGGTGAAGCGGCATACTGGCATCGGCACCGGCGAGTTGCTGGCTCACCCAGAGTTCGAGCACGGCATCCAGGTTGTCGCAGTCGAGCGCTGTGGCGCTGCCGTCTGCGGCGGTGAGCACGGCGCCGTCGGCCTGGATCAGCAGGGTGGCGGTATTCGGCATGGCGCCGACCGCGTCGCTTTCGCAGTACGCGTGTGCGGCCTTGAGGCCGGCTTCGCCCAGGCGCTGCGTCCATGCGGCCATGGCGTCACGACGCACCACGGCGACCGGGACCCGGCCGTGTTCGTCGCGGCTGCCCGCCGCGAAATGCAGTTCGTCGACATCGGCGGCGAGCTGCTCCTCCAGGGCGAAGGGCAGGGCCTGCAGGAGCCGGCTGCCGGCCTTCAGCGGCACGTCGGCGCTGGTGCGCAGGACCTCGAGCGCCGGCAGGAGCGCGATGACCTGACGCCCGGCCGCGGCGGGCGATGCCGCGGCGAGCGGTCCCGCCGCCGGCTGGTCGAGCAGTGCGCCGGTGGCGTCGACGGCGACCCAGGTGGCCGTGTCACACGGCGCCGGATCCAGGCGGATGACCAGGCTCTCACTCATCGTCGCTCGTCGACTCCGCGTCCTCGGCAGGCTCCACGCTCTGCGCGCTCACCACGACGTCCACGACGTCGAACTGGCGCAGCCGCGTGACGACCGCCTGCCCGTTGCTTTCGAGCAGACTGTACAGACCCAGCCGGGTGGCGCCAATAGACACGAAGCCCTTCAGTTCGAAGTAAGCGCTGCTGTAGGCGAGGTATGGGAACATGCCGGGATCGACGAACCCCGCGAACGGCGTCTCATCCTCGAAGGGTTCATCGGCGCTGTCGTCGACCCACAGCTGTGCATTCTGCGCCGTGATGTTTTCACCGAGCGACATCAGCACCGGCACGGCGGCCGTGTTGACGTTGATCCGGGTCGGCTGCCCGCCGGTCACCGGCAGGGCGGCCAGGTACGGGGCGAGGGCGAGGAAGATCTCGTCGCTCACCCCGCGCACGGCGCGCAGCTCCGAGACCGAGGTGAACCAGAAATTGGCGGCACGATAGGGCGGCTGCCCGGAGGTGTAGGTATCGTCCTCGGCACCATTGAAATCGGCGCTCGTGTCCGGATCGATCCAGTCGGCAGCCGACTCCACGATCGTGTCGGCGGTGACCGCATCGATGTCGAGCGTCTCGTCGACGGTGCTCACCGCCGCGAGCAGGCGGCGAAACTGCTGCATGACCAGTGGGTCACGCTCGCCGTCGGCGGTGACGAGGTTGTTGAGGTTGAAGCGGGCCTGCAGGTCGCAGACCCCGCCGGTCATGCCGCCCTCGTCGAGCGTGAACGCGAAGCCGCCGCAGGCCGTGGCGTCGTCCGTGCGCGAGTAGATGGCCGTGTTGCCACTCTGGTTGAAGAGGGCATCCTCGAGGAGTGTGGCTGCATAGGCCTCCGCGCCGAGACCATAGAGCTGGGCCTGGTCGCGCGCGAACAGCGACTCGGTACGGCGCAGGTCGAGTGCCGTATCCCAGGCGATCTCGATGGCGAGCACGGTGGCAATCGTGACCACCAGCATGGCGGTAAGCACCGCGATGCCGCGCTGCCGTCGCACGCCCGCCGGTGGCTGCCGCATCACTGCACCACCTCGACGAGCCGGACGATCTCGCCCCAGTCCGCGAGCGTCAGCGTCAGGCGCACCGCCAGCGGCAGCGTGGACGAGGCGTTCTGCTGCTGCAGCGGTGGCCACTGCGTCACCCACTCGCCGTTGCCGCTCGGGTCCACGTAGGCGATCTCGAAGTGCTCGACGCCGTCGACGAGCACTTCGCGGTGCGGCTCATCGGCGAGCGTGCGGTCCATCACCCCCCAGTACTCGCGCAGCAACTGCCCGTCGGCGATCCGGTACTGCACCCGTTGCAGGGTGCCGCGCGCCAACTGGGCGAAGGGGTTGCGCCAGCCGTCGCGGCTGAGGCAGACCGCGGCCTCCACGCCGCACGGTGCAATCAGCGCACCCTCGGCGGTGCCGAGCGCATCGCGTACGACGCGCGGCGCGAGCTGGCTGAAGTCCGTGGTGAGGATGCGCATCGTGCGCTGCACCTGGTGCAGGCGCGCGAGCTGCCCGGCAGCTGCTTCGCGCTGGCCGAGCACGGTGTTCAGGCCGCCCATGGCGAGCGCGCCGATGATGGCGAAGATCGCCATGGCGACCAGCAGTTCGAGCAGGGTGAAGCCCTCCTGCAGCGCTGCCGGGTGGCGCACACCGGGCTTCACTGCCGTGCGCTCCCGGTATCCGGCGCTGGCGCCGGCCGTGGCTGCGGGGCATTGCCGGGTGGCGGGTCGCCTCCCGGTACCGGCCCGGCCCCGGGTGTGACGAGCGGCCAGCCGGAGGTCGGCCGCGGCACGCCGCCGGTAACCGGCTGCGGCAGGAATCCGACGGCGGTCGCGAGCGGTCGCCCGGGATCGTCCTCGAAGCCCACCGTGATGTCGGCGCGGCGCAGGGCATCGCTCGCGGTTTCCTCGACGCGGACCTCGTAATGCCAGCGGACCCTGGCCATTTCGACGTTGTCGGAGCGCGTGCCGGCTGCGGGAAAGTCGCCACGCAGGCGCATCTCGGTGAGGACGTTCATGGCGACCCAGTGGGCGAGCGTCTTGTCACGCAGACGCCCGGCGGCCGTCGCCGACTGGCCGAGCTGGCCGAAAACGGCGCTCAGTCCGAACGCGACGATGGCCAGTGCGACGAGCACTTCGATCAGGGTGAAACCCTGGCCGCGACGGGCCGCGCTAGTGCTCATCTCTCACCGTCTGCGTGGTGCCGTCTGCTGCCACGACCAGGCGCAGGCCGGGGCTGCCGATCGCCGGGCGCAGGTGGAGCGTGAACGGCGTGACGTCGCCGCTCGACAGGATCAGTACCTGGGGCGCCTGACGGTCGTCGGCCGGCCGATAGATGCGCCTGGCAGGCGGATCCCCGGCCTTGTCCTTTTCGTCGGTACTGCGTTCGGTCAGGGCAGGCGTCGGCCCGGATGCGAGGACCACGCTGCGGCCGTCGAGTTCCAGTTCCAGCACGGACTCGCCCGGCAGCCGCTGCGGGCGCAGTGCTTCGGCGTCGTCGCCCAGTTCCTGCCAGCGCCCGTTCTCGAAGTCGAAGGTGCTGAACGCATAACGGTCGGTGAAGAAGGTGAGGCCGAATTCCCGGCCCTGGATGCTGGCTTCCTCGCGTACCAGCGTGAGCTGGCCGGCAAGTTGATCCGCCGCCTTCTCGACGCCCTTGCCGCTGGTGGCCGTGCCGATCGAGAGCGTCGCCATCGCGGTGACGATGCCGATGATGAACAGCACCACCAGCAACTCGAGGAGCGTGAAGCCACGGCCTGCAGCCGGGCGGCTCATCGTCGGGTGACTCCCGCCGGTCCGACAGGACGGGACAGCACGCGGCGGCGTTGCCGTGCTACTCCTGGTCCCAGTTGCCGATGTCGGCATCGACGCCCTCGCCACCCTGGGTACCGTCGCGGCCGAGCGAGTAGATGTCGAACTCCCCACCCTTGGTGCCCGGCTGTGCGTAGACGTAGGGGCGGTCCCAGGGATCCTTCGGCAGGCGGTCGAGGTAGCCACCCGTCGGCCACGGTGCCGTGGGGTCGTTTGGTGGCGTCACCAGGGCGCTCAGACCTTCGTCACTGCTGGGGTAGCGGAAACGGTCGAGGCGGTAGAGCTTCAGGGCGCTCTCGATGGCGCGGATGTCCTGGCGCACCTTGGTCACCTGGGCTTCGTCGATACGGCTGATCACGTTCGGTGCGATCAGGGCGGCGAGAATGCCGAGGATCACCACGACCACCATGATCTCGATCAGCGTGAATCCCGCCGCGGCTGCCCGCAGCTGCGTGGACGACAGACGTTTCATGACGACAACCCGTGTGTGACAGCGACCGGCTGGCCGCGCAGCGCCGCCCGATCATACTGGTAGTCTACGCGGCCATGGGGAACTGGCGCACAACTCACCCCACGACCCATGCGCCACGACCGATGGGATTATAGCAATATGGCATTAGATGACGGCCCGCGGCGCTACGCGATGCTGCCGATCGCAAGTATCGTCGTCGCAGCCACGCTGGTGATGATCGGATTGCAGGCAGCACCCGCCGCCTGGCAGGACGCGCTGCGCTATGACCGGGTCGCGGTCGGGGCCGGCGCATGGTGGCGCCTAGTAACCGGCAATTTCGTGCACCTCGGCTGGCAGCACCTGGCGTTGAATCTGGCCGGACTGTGGCTCGGTACCTGGCTGTTCGGGGCCGACCGCAGTCCACGGCAGTGGCTCGCAGCCACGCTGCTGACGGCATTCACCACAGGTGCCGGACTGTGGCTGTTCAACCCTGACGTGCTCTGGTGCGTTGGCCTGTCGGGCGTGCTCCACGGCATGATGATCATCGGCTTTGGCGGGTGGGCCCTGACCGGCGATCGGATCGCGTGCGGGCTGCTGGCGCTGGTCATCGGCAAGATGGCGTGGGAGCAAGCGGGCGGCGACATGCCCTGGGCCGACAGCCTCGCCGGTGGGCGCGTGGTCACGGCCGCCCATGTCTGGGGCGCGCTCGGCGGTAGTGCATTCCTGGCGCTCGCCACCGTCTGGAAGGGGCGGATCGCACGGGTATAATGCGGCGCCGCGGCGGCAGCGCCGTTGTCGTTCGATCTCCAGGATGCATCCGTGCCAATCAGTGCCCTGATCGATCTCTCCGGCGAGGTGGCGCTCGTGACCGGCGCCACGCGCGGTATCGGTGCCGCGATCGCCGACCTGCTGGCCGAGGCGGGTGCCACGGTGATCGGCACCGCGACCACGCCGGACGGTGCCGGGAAGATTTCAGCCCGGCTCGCCGCGGCCGGGCGCAGCGGCCGCGGCCTCGTACTCGACGTGGCGGTGCGCGAGCAGATCCTCACCGTGCAGAAGGACATCGAGGCGTGCGAAGGCACTGTCTCGATCCTGGTGAACAACGCCGGCATCACCCGCGACAACCTCGTCATGCGGATGAAAGACGAGGAGTGGGACGCGGTGATCGCCACCAATCTGTCGGCGGCATTCCAGACCAGCCGTGCCTTTCTGCGCGGCATGCTCAAGGCACGCCACGGGCGGATCGTCAATGTCGCCTCGGTGGTCGGGGCGATGGGCAATGCCGGCCAGGCCAATTATGCGGCCGCAAAGGCAGGCATGGCCGGGCTCAGCAAGTCGCTGGCACGTGAGGTTGGCAGCCGCGGCATAACGGTCAACGTCGTAGCGCCGGGGTTCATCGCCACCGACATGACCGCCGCGCTCGGCGAGGAACAGGTCCAGGGGCTGCTGCGCCAGGTGCCCCTGCAGAGGCTCGGTACGGCGGCCGATGTGGCACAGGCCGTGCTGTTCCTCGCCTCGCCCGCGGCGGCCTACGTCACGGGGGAGACCCTGCACGTCAATGGCGGTATGTACATGATCTGAGCAGGTTTTGGACCTGCACCGGGGCTCCGCAGAGCGGCCTAGCCTGTGCTGGGCCAATTCCGTAAAATACGCCGCGCGCTGTTTCCCGCCGTGCCTGGGCGGCGCCACTTCATCTGGGTTTCATGAGGACTGATTGAAAATGAGCAGCATTGCCGAACAGGTAAAGACCATCGTGGCGGAACAGCTCGGGGTGAAGGAAGAAGAGGTCACCAACGACGCTTCCTTCGTCGAGGACCTGGGCGCCGACTCGCTGGATACCGTCGAGCTGGTCATGGCCCTGGAGGAAGAGTTCGAGACGGAGATCCCGGACGAAGAGGCCGAGAAGATCACGACCGTCCAGGAAGCCATCGACTACATCACCGCACGCCAGAACAAGACCTGAGCCGGCGGCTACCCCGCAGATTCCCGGGCTTAGCCGCCCGGGTGTTCGCCTTCAGGCGGCCCTGAACAGAGTACAGCCAGATGTCGAAGCGTCGGGTGGTCGTCACCGGCATGGGGATTCTCGCACCGGTCGGTAACGACATCCCGACCGCCTGGCGCAATGTCGTCGAGGGCGTGAGCGGCATCGGGCCGATCACCGAGTTCGACGTCAGCGATTATTCCACCCGTTTCGGCGGCTGCATTCGGGATTTCAACGTCGAGGACCATATTCCGGCCAAGGAAGCCCGGAAGATGGATACCTTCATCCATTACGGGATCGTGGCCGCGCGCCAGGCGATCCGCGACGCCGGCCTCGATGCGGCCGGCTATGCCCCGGACCGCGTCGGCATCGCCATGGGCTCGGGCATCGGCGGCATTGGCACGATCGAGGCCAATTACCGCAAGTATGCCGAATCCGGCTCGCCGCGGCGCATTTCGCCGTTTTTCGTGCCGGCCAGCATCATCAACATGATCTCGGGCCATGTCTCCATCGAATTCGGTTTTCGCGGGCCGAATCTCGCCCTGGTGACGGCCTGCACGACCTCGACCCACTGTATCGGCATCGCCGGGCGGCTCATCGCCGCCGGTGACGCCGACGCCATCGTGGCCGGCGGGGCCGAGCACGCCACCACCACGCTCGGACTCGGCGGCTTCTGCGCAGCACGGGCGCTCTCCCAGCGCAACGATGACCCGCAGCGCGCCAGCCGGCCCTGGGACCGCGACCGCGACGGTTTCGTGCTCAGCAACGGTGGCGCGGCGCTGGTGCTCGAGGAATACGATTGCGCGCGACGCCGCGGGGCGCCGATTCTGGCCGAACTGGTCGGCTTCGGCATGAGTGGCGATGCCCACCACATCACGGCACCATCCGACGACGGCGAGGGGGCACGCGCCTGCATGGCCGCTGCCCTGCGGGATGCACAACTCGATCCGTCCGCGGTGCAGTACGTCAACGCGCATGGGACCTCCACACCGCTCGGCGACGTGGCCGAGACGCTGGCCATCAAGCGCGCCTTCGGTGATCACGCACGGAAGCTCGTGGTGAGTTCGACCAAGTCGACCACCGGACACCTGCTCGGCGCTGCCGGTGCGGTCGAGGCGGTGTTCTCGGTACTCGCCATCCGCGACCAGGTGGTGCCACCCACGGTCAATCTCGACAACCCCGATCCCGAGTGCGATCTCGACTATGCCCCCAACGTCGCCCGGCGGATGCCGATCGACGCTGCCATCTCCAATTCCTTCGGTTTCGGCGGCACGAACGGCAGCGTGATCTTCCGGCGCATCTGAGCCGCTGCGCGGCGGGCCGGCACGGGCGGAAGGCAGGCGCTGGCACGTGACCCCATCCCAGGCAGGCGGCGCAATCCCGAGGCCGTCGACCGTGGCCGGCGCGCCCGCCAGCACCGTGCGGCTTCCCGGGTCGATCGACCTCATCGGGCTGCACGCCCTGGCGCCGGCACGCTATCCGTTCCTGCTGCAGAGCCTTGGTGGCGCCGCGGCCCTGGGTCGCTTCGACATCCTGTTTGCGTTTCCCGGAGCGGTACTGAGCCTCAACGCCGCACTGCGCCTGCAGGGAGCGCCCGCCGCAGCCGGCAGCGACTTTCTCGCTGCCTTCGACCACTGGTGGCTCGCCGAACGCAGTGCCGGACCAGGCGGTGACCTGCCGTTCACGGGCGGCTGGTTCGTCGTGCTGGGCTACGAACTGGCACAGCAGGTGGAGCCGGGCGTGGCGTTGCCAACGGAGCCGATGCTCCCGGTGGCGCAGGCGGTACGGATCCCGGCCGCCGTCATTCACGACCACCTCACCGGGGCGACGACAGCCGTCGCCGAAGCGGGCCACGAGTCGCTGCTCGCGGAGATCGTCGCGGATGCCGCCCGCGTTGCCGACCTCGCGCCAGTGGCCGGTGACGAGCTGCCGGCACCTGCCGGGAGCTGCATCGAGGATGATCCAGCACCGTTCCTGCAGGCAGTCGGGCGCGCCGCGGAGTACATTGCCCGCGGCGACGTCTACCAGGTGAATCTCAGCCGGCAGTGGCGCGGTGTGCTGGCCGCCGATTGCCCGGCCTGGCAGGTCTACTCGCGGTTGCGGCGCACGAATCCGTCGCCCTTTGCCGGGCTCGCGCGCTTCGGCGACGCCTGGATCCTGTCATCCTCGCCGGAACGCCTGGTGGAGGTGCGCGGCACGCGGGTCAGGACCCGGCCGATTGCCGGCACGCGCCCACGCGGGACCGGTGCCGTCGACGTCGCACATCGCGTCGAGCTGGCTGCCAGTGACAAGGAACGGGCCGAGCACGTGATGCTGATCGATCTCGAGCGCAACGATCTCGGCCGCATCTGCCGGGCCGGCAGCGTCCAGGTCGAGGATTTCATGACGATTGAAAGCTACGCGCACGTGCATCACATCGTGTCCGGCATCGGCGGCGTGTTGCTCCCCGGAACCGGCCCGGGCGCAGTGCTGCGGGCGGTCTTCCCGGGTGGCACCATCACCGGCTGCCCGAAGGTCCGTTCCCTGGAAATCATCCGCGAGCTGGAGGGTCGGCCGCGAGGTCCGTACACGGGTTCTATGGGTTACGTGAATCGTGATGGGAGCTGCGATTTCAACATCCTCATCCGCACCATCGCGCTGCAGGGAAGTTCCTGGCGGGCCTGCGCCGGCAGCGGCATCGTCGCCGATTCGATTCCGGCGCGGGAACTCGATGAGACGCGCGCCAAGGCCCGCGGCATGCTGCTTGCGCTGCAATCGGGAGAGAGCTGAAGTGACGCGCTGGCTGCTCGATGGCGAGGAAGCGGGCGCGATCGATCTTGATGATCGTGGACTCGCCTACGGCGACGGCCTGTTCGAGACCATCGCCTGGCGCGATGGGGCGCCACGCCTGTTCGAACGCCATCTCGCCAGGCTTGCCGACGGCTGCCGTCGCCTGGCGCTGCCCCCGCCCGAGCCGCGGGTGTTGGCGGCGCAGATCACCGGGCTGGGCCGCGGCGTCGCCTGCGGTACGGTGAAGATCATCGTCACGCGCGGCTCGGGGCCACGCGGTTACGCACCGCCACCGTCGGCCGCACCGCGCCTGGCGGTTGGTTTCAGCACCGCGATCGGGACACACGCGGTCGGGCGTGGCGCCAGGGCGCTGACCTCGTCGGTTCCTGCCAGCGAAAACCGGGCGCTAGGTGGTATCAAGACGCTGAACCGGCTCGATAATGTGCTGGCTCAGGCCGAGGTCGCGCGGCGCGGCGCCGGGGAGGGCATCATGCTGGGACACGATGGCAGGCTGGTGGGTGGCACACGCGCGAACCTGTTCCTGGTCCGCGACCGCGTGCTGTTCACGCCCGCCGTCGATGCTGCCGGTGTTGCCGGTGTCATGCGCGGGCTGGTCCTGGAAATCGCTGCGCACCACGACATACCGGTGCAGGTCGGGCGTGGCAGCCCGCAGGATCTCGTGCAGGCCGAGGAGATATTTCTGACCAGCAGTCTTGTCGGCATCCGTGCGGTACAGTTCATGGACGGGCGCGAACTCGCTGTCGGACCGCTGACGCAGCGTCTCATTGCGGCGCTTGCGGCAGGCGGTGTCGTGGAGCCGGCCTCGTGAGGCGGGGCCTGCTGCTTCTGGGCGCCGTCGGCCTCGGTCTCGCCGCCGGTGCCGGCTGGCTGGGGCGAACGGCCCTGCGTGAACCACTGCACCTGCCCGAAGCGGGCTACGTCCTCGAGGTGCCCGCCGGCGCGTCGCTGCGCTCGGTGACGACGCGTCTGGGCGAGGAAGGCATCCTGGCACACCCCCGCATCGTCCTGACCTATGGCCGGATTTCCGGCATGGCCGGGGCGATCAAGGCCGGTGAGTACCAGGTCGTGCCGGGGACGACACCGACCGGGCTGCTGTACCAGCTCGTGGAAGGCAAGGTGCGGCTGCATTCCCTGACCATCGTGGAAGGCTGGACCACGGACGACCTGATGCAGGCCATTCGCCGTCATCCGGCGATCCGCTCGGCACCGCTGGCGGCTGCCGGCGAGGTCATGGAAGCTGCCGCCGGTGGCGCGGAGCACCCGGAAGGGTGGTTCTTTCCCGATACCTACCGGTTCCCGCGGGGCACCACGGACGAGGCGCTGCTGCGCATGGCGAACGAACGCATGAAGACCGTGCTCGAGCGTGCGTGGAGCGGGCGCAGCGCTGGCCTGCCGCTGCGCTCGCCCTACGAGGCTCTGATCCTCGCCTCCATCGTCGAAAAGGAAACGGGTCTCGACCGTGAGCGCACCCGCATCGCGGGGGTCTTCGTCCGCCGCCTGCGGGCTGGCATGCGCCTGCAGGCGGATCCGACGGTGATCTATGGCCTCGGTCCTGCGTTCGACGGCAATCTCACCCGTCGTCAACTCACCCAGGACGGTCCCTACAACACCTACAGCCGCACGGGCCTGCCGCCGACGCCGATCTCGCTTCCCGGGGAGAGTTCGATCCTCGCCGTGCTGCACCCGGACGATGCAGACACCCTGTATTTCGTCGCCAGCGGCGAGGATGATGGCAGCCACGTGTTTTCGGCGACCCTGCGGGAGCACAACGCGGCGGTGAAGCGCTTTCTGGCGGCAGCGAAGGTCAGCGAATGACGCCGGCGGCAAATCCGCGACGTGGCTGCTTCATCACCCTCGAGGGCATCGAGGGTGTCGGCAAATCGGCGAATCTGCAGTTCGTGGCTGGTCTGCTGCGCACGGCAGGTCTCTCCGTGGTGGTGACGCGCGAGCCCGGGGGCGTGCCGGCGGCGGAGCGTATCCGCGAACTGCTGCTCGCGCCCGGTGAACCGCCACTGCCGCCGGTCGCGGAACTGCTGCTGATGTTTGCGGCCCGCGCTGCGCACCTGCGCGATCTCGTCGAGCCGGCCCTGGCCGCTGGCAGCTGGGTGGTCTGTGACCGCTTTACCGATGCCACCTACGCTTACCAGGGCGCCGGGCGTGGTCTGCCGGAGGCACTCATCGCGCAGCTGGAAAACGCCGTGCAGGGAAACCTGCGCCCGCACCTGACCCTGCTCCTCGATGCGGACTGGGAAGCGACCCGTGCGCGGCGCGCCGGACGCGGCGCCGGCGATCGCTTCGAGCAGGAGGATGTCGCCTTCTTCACCCGCGTGCGCGCGGGATATCTCGCCCGTGCGCGGGTTGAGCCGCAACGCGTCTGCATCATCGACGCTGTGCTCGACCTCGACCGGGTACGGGAGTCCCTGCGCCTCGCCGTCGCACAATTCCTCGAGCGTCATTGTGGCGAGGGCTAGCGGGTCCGTGAGCCGCAGCGGCACGGACGCCTGGCCGTCGTGGCTGCAGGGGCCACGCCAGCACCTCGATGACTTGCTGGGGCGTGGACATCTGCCGCAGGCACTGCTGATTCACGGCGTACCGGGCACGGGACGCCGCCGCCTGGCGCTCTGGCTGGCGGCACGCCTGCTCCGGCTGCCGGAGGAGGCGCTGGTACGGTTCGCGAGCGATGCCGGTGGCGACGACGAGTCAGGAGAACCTGGCCTCGGGCACCCGGACCTGATGCAGGTGCGGCCGCCACCGGACAAAGCGGCGATCCACGTCGAGTCGGTCCGCGAGCTGATTGCCTTCCTGCAGCTCACGAGTCATCAGGGCGGCCGGCGCGTGGCCCTGTTGTGGCCTGCCGAGGCGATGACGCCGGCGGCTGCCAATGCGCTGCTGAAAACGCTCGAGGAACCACCGGCCGCCGGCAGCATCGTGCTGGTGACTGCACTGCCCGCGCGGCTGCCGCCGACCATACTCAGCCGCTGCCAGCGGCTACGGGTGCCGTTACCGGAGCGGGCGCTAGCGCTCGCCTGGCTGGCAGCCGCGGGCGGGGCAGGGGACTGGGGCGCCGTGCTCGACTTCGCGGGAGGCGCACCGCTCGCGGCGCTCGACTGGTCGCGTGCGGGACTCGAACGCCAGCTGGCCGACTACGCCTCGGATCTCGAGCAGCTGCGCCGCCGGCACACGACACCAGTTGCGGTGGCGCGCCGCTGGATCGGGGGCGATGCCACGCTGGCGCTGCGCTGGCTATACCTGCACGCGGCGGCGGGACTGACCGCTGCCCTGGCAGATGCTGGCCGCGGCAGTGGCGCCGGACGCTTGCAAAACCCCGCGAAACCAACAAACATGCCACTGCAGCGCCTGCGGGATGCGGAGGAGCTGCACCGGCACGAAGTTCGCGGTCTGGCCACCGAGGTGCAGCTCGCGGCGGTACTGCAGCGCTGGTACGGCGATAGCCCGACGGGTGACGGGAAGCATTGATGTCGAAGCCAGGCCTGCTGACGCTCACGATCAAGGACAAGAGCGCGTTGTACCTCGCGTACATGCCGTTCATCCGCAATGGCGGGTTGTTCATCCCGACCAACAGCAGCTACAAACTCGGCGACGAGGTATTCATGCTGCTGAACCTCATGGGTGAGGACGAGAAGATCCCGGTGGCCGGCAAGGTCATCTGGATGACGCCCAAGGGTGCGCAGGGCAAACGCACCGCCGGTATCGGCGTGCAGTTCAGCGACCAGGATGGCGGCGCGACGCAGAAGAAGATCGAGAACTATCTTGCCGGCGCGCTCGGCGGCGACAAGCCCACGCACACCATGTAGACGCACCGTCGCGCGGCGGATCAGTCTCAGTAGGTGCCGGCGCGCTTGTCGGCGGTATTCAGCCCGCCCTTGAGGACGCGGGTGTCGAAGCCGCGCTCGTTCAGGATGAAAGCGCCTGCGGAACTGCGTCGGCCCGTGTCGCAGCAGACCACGTAGGTGAGCGACGGATCGAGCGTGCCGAGCTTCAGGCGGATGAAATACAGCGGGATGTTGATCGCGCCCGTCTCGTGGTTGCTCTCGAACTCGCTCGGCAGGCGCACGTCCAGCCACTTGCCGCCGCGGGCGACGATCTGGCGCGCTTCCTGCTGGGTCACCCAGTCGAGCATCGGCTCGTTCAGCAGGGTGCGGAAATCGTCCTTGCCGAGGCGCATGAGGGAGCCGTCCGTGAGCATCGTCACGGAAGCGTTGCGGCGCGTCTCGGAGATCAGCGCTTCCTCGCCGAAGGTGTCGCCAACGCCGAGTTCGGCAAGCTTGATGCCTTCCTTGTTGAGCGGCGTCTCGCGCGTGACGCTGCAGCGGCCACGGGTGATGGCGTAGAAGTAGTCGCCTTCGTCGCCCTGCTTGATGACCATTTCGCCAGCGCTGCAGTTGACCTTCTGCATGCGCATGAACACCGCCTGGATATTCGCCGGCGGTACGCGGTGGAACGCCTTGGTCTGCAGCAGCGTCGTCATCCAGTCGTCGGGTGCCGGGGCGGTCTGTGTGGTGTTGAGATCGTGGACCTCGTAGCTGCCGGTCTGGTCCCAGGTCAGCATGACATCGAGCAGGTCGGTGTCGATCGAAACGTACTCCACCCGATCGACAGCTTTGGCGGTCCAGCGGCGTGGCAGCATCGAAGCGATCGGGTTGCGGGCTTCGTCGCTGCCGGCCCGTACCGTCTTCAGCCCACCGTCCTGGTTGGTAAGCTGCAGGGTGCCGCTGAGCAGGTAGAAAGTGCGCCGCTCGCTGTCCCCTTCCTTGAACAGGGTCTTGCCGCCATCAAGGTGGTGACTCTGGATCTTCTTGGCCAGAGCCGCGATGTTCTCGCGCTTGAGACTGTCGAGCGGAGTAAACCGCCGCAGGCTCTCGATGGTGAGAGGAGATCCCGTCATGCCTGTTAGTGCCGGTTAAACAATCGCCACCTGTCCCGGACCGAGCCGATCCGGTGTTGGGCGCCGTATTTTAACCATAACGGGATTAGGGAGATACGGGAACCTGTTCACATCGCGCGCAGCTTCTGCCAGCCACCCGATGGGGTGAAGCGTGGCCCATGGCGGGCGGCAAGTTCCGTGAGACGGTGGACCACGGCATCGATGCCGGTCTGGCGTGCGTGGTGGAGCGGGCCGCCGCGGAAAGGCGCAAAGCCCGTGCCGAAGATCACGCCGGCGTCGACGAGGTCGGCATCGTCGACGATGTCCTCGGCCAGGCACTGTGCGGCCTCGTTCAGCAGCGCGAGCATCAGGCGGTCCTGCACCTCGGCCGACACGGCGCCGGTACCGCGCGGCTTGACGGCGCGACCGTCCCGGTAGGCGTAGAAGCCGCGCCCCGTCTTCTGGCCGAGTTGTCCGGCCGCCACCATCTTTTCGAGCGTGGGGTCGATGCTGCGACCCGACAGCGGGGCGAGGATCCGTGCGACGTGCAGGGCGACGTCGAGCCCGACCGCATCGGCGAGTTCGACCGGACCCATCGGCATGCCGAAGGCAGTCGCCGCCGCATCGATTTCCGCCAGGGGCACGCCTTCCTGCGCCAGAGCTATCGCCTCGGCGAGGTAGGGAGCGAGGATGCGATTGACGAGAAAGCCCGGGTGGCTGCGGCACGGTATCGGCAGCTTGCCGATCTGGCGCGTGAACTCCAGGCCCGCCTGGAGGGCGGTGCCGGCGGTCGTCGGCGTGCGCACGACTTCCACCAGTGGCAGCCTGGCGACGGGATTGAAGAAGTGCAGGCCGATGAGACGGTCCGGACGCGCCAGGCAGGTGCCCAGGTCCTGCAGCGGAATGCTGCTGGTGTTCGTCGCCAGCACGCAGTCCGGACGTGCCCGGCTCTCGACGTCGCGCCACAGCGCCTGCTTCGCTGCCAGGTCCTCGTAGATGGCTTCGATCACGACATCAGCGGTGGCGACGCCCACGCCGGCAGTGTCGGGCTGCAGCCGCTGTCGGGCGGCGGCGAGCCCCCCGGCGTCGTCGCGAAAGCGGCGCGTGAACAGTTTTTCCGCACGTGCCAGCGCGGGCTCGACGTACTTCATCGCGCGATCCTGCAGGGTCACCTCGAGTCCGCGGGCCGCGCACCAGGCGGCGATGTCGCCACCCATGACACCCGCGCCGACGACATGGACCCGCGTCGCCGGTTGCGCTGCACGTCCGGCCAGGCGCTTCAGGCGATCCTGCAGAAAGAACACCCGGACGAGGTTGCGCGAGGTCGGCGTGACGGCGAGACGCGCGAACGAGCGGGCTTCGGCCGCGTAGGCCGCCGGGCCGGTGGCTGCATGCTCACGCCACAGGTCGATCATGGCAAACGGGGCCGGGTAGTGGCGCGGATCGGCCTTGCGCCGGGCCTGCTGCACCAGCCTGCTGCTCAACCAGCGGCGCGCCGGCCCCAGGGCCAGCAGGGTATCGGGCCATGGCACGCGACGCCGCGGTCGCGGCATGCGCAACAGCCGCGAAGCGTCTTCGCGCCAGCGATCGGGACTCGACAGGCGGTCGATGAGCCCCCATTTCACCCCATCGGCCATGCCGATCGTGCGTCCGGCCAGCATGAGCTCCAACGCGTGGCGCACGCCAGCCAGGCGTACGGTACGCACGGTGCCACCGAAGCCGGGGTGTAGCCCAAGCTGGACTTCGGGCAGGCCGAGGCAGGGACCGCGCACCGTGTCCAGGCCGAGCCGCCAGGTCGCCGCGAGTGCCAGTTCGAGGCCACCGCCGAGGGCATTGCCGTTGATCACCGCGACGCTGGGACAGGGGAGGGACTCGAGCCGCTGCAGGATGCGCTGCCCCTGGGTCACGAGTTCGTGCGCTTCGTCTGCCGTGCGGATGGCCGGAAACTCGTGGATGTCGGCGCCGGCGACGAAGCCATCCGCCTTGCCCGACCAGAGGACGAGCCCCGTCGCGCCGGCCCGCTCGAGGTGCGCGAGAGCCTGGTCGAGTTCCTGCATCACCGCGCGCGACAGCGTGTTGGTGCTGGTATCCGGCCGGTCGAGACCGAGCCAGCAAATGCCAGCGGGATCGCGTTCGAGCCGCCAGCAGGAGAATTGCGGCAGGGTCGCGTCCGTCGTGGTCACGAACCGTTCACCTCGAAGTCGCAGACCAGCGGCAGATGGTCGGAATAACCGACCCTGGGCACCCGGAAGTCGGTCACTTCTATGCCAGGCCCGTAGAGGATGAAATCGAGCTCCAGCCGTGGTGCCCGGCTCGGAAAAGACGGCAGTCCATGGGCATTGGCGCTACGCAGGCCGAGCGCCTCCTTGAACAGGAAGATCTCGTTCTCACCCCAGAAGGTATTGAAGTCGCCGGCGATGATGACCGGCTTGCGGCAGCGCTTCACCAGTTCGTAGAGGTGACGGAGCTGGAAATGCCGGTGACGGTACTTCAGCGACAGGTGCACCAGGAAGATCGCCACCTGCTCGAGTTCGAGCTCGATGACGAGGCGCTTGATGCCAGTATCGAAATAGTGGAATCGTTCGCCGGTCACGCCCGGCCCGGCCAGGAAGGCATTGGCCTGCTTGCGCAGGATGGGCAGGTACTGGTTGACCGACTCCTCGCCGTACTTGCACTCGTACGACGAATAGTGGCCCAGCGCCGTGGCGATGGTCTCGGCCTGGTTCACCCGGGCACTGCGCACGGAGCCGATGTCGACCTCGATCAGGCCGACGATGTCCGGGCGCTCGCCCTTGAGGAAGCCGATGATGTTCTCGAGGTTGCCGGGGTTGCCGAACAGGTACCCGGCCCCGGGGACCGGCACGTGGGACGGGGCCCCGGCGCCGACGGCGTAGCGGATGTTGTAAACGAGGAGACGCATGTCCTTGACAGTGTAATTGCTGCTCGACGATGGTTGGAACCTGCATGACCGGCAGATCCCTGCCGGGACCACGGGTGCGTGTCTGCGGTACAGGGTGCCGCAGGGGAGTGGAACGATGTCGGAAGCAAATCCCATCCGGGTGTTCGTCGTGCACACGTTCAGCGAACACCCCGACTACCTGCGGGTTTTCGAGTACCTCGAGAGCCGGCCGAATTTCTACTATCACAACTGCAGCAATCCGGCGGCCAGCCCGGCCGGCGGGTCGACCGAGGCCGTCCACGAAGAATTGCGCCGGCAGATCCAGCTTGCCGAGATCGTGATCCTGCCGGTTACGCTGTTCGCCGGCAATCCCGTGCTCGTCACGTTCCAGGTCGACGCGGCCAAGGGGCTGAAGAAACCGGTGCTGGCGATCAAGTCATTCGGCGAAACCGTGGTGATCAAGAAGGCGCTGCTCGACAAGGCCGACGACGTCGTCGACTGGAACGCCCGCACCATCTCGGAGGCGATCAAGCGGCTCGCCCGCAACGACAGCTCCGGGGAATGGGAAGTGATCGAGTTCAAGCTCGACTGAGCCGGCGGCCACGCGGTCGTTGCGACAAAGCGCCGCGCTTGTTGACGACGGGGCGGTGCAGTATATTCGCCGCCTCCCGCGGGGTGCCGTGCCGGCCGCGATATCACGCCCTACGTCCATGACCACTGAAACTGATGCCCTCATCGTCGGTGCCGGCCCCTGCGGCCTGTTCCAGGTGTTCGAGCTGGGTCTGCTCGGCATCCACAGCGACATCGTCGATTCCCTGCCTGCCGTCGGCGGGCAGTGCACCTGGCTCTACCCGGACAAGCCCATCTACGACATTCCCGCGGTGCCCGTGTGCACCGGGCAGGGACTGGTCGATGCGCTCATGCATCAGATCGCTCCGTTCAAGCCCGGCATGCACCTCGGCGAGGAGGTGACCGAACTCAAGGGCGAGAACGGCAGGTTCCTCGTACGCACCTCGCGCGGCAGCGAGTTCCTCGCCAAGACGGTTTTCGTCGCCGGCGGTGTGGGCTCGTTCCAGCCGCGCAAGCTGAAGCTGCCGGGTCTCGAGGCGCTCGAGGAGGTCACGGTGCACTACCGCGTGCGCGAGCCGGGCCGATTCGAGGGCCAGGACCTGGTGATCCTCGGCGGCGGCGACAGCGCTCTCGACTGGGCGCTGGCGCTCGCGCCCGGGGCACGCAACCTGACGCTGGTACACCGTTCCGACCAGTTCCGGGCGGCACCGGCCTCGCTGGCGGCGTTCCGCGAACTGGTCACGGCCGGTCGCGCCAGGCTGATCGAGTTCGGCAACGCCACCAGTTACCAGGCCGACGGTACCCGGCTGACCGGGGTGGAGATCCGCCAGGACGACGGCACCAACCACGTGCTCGCGGCCGATCATCTTTTTGCCTTCTTCGGCATGTCGCCCAAGCTCGGCCCGATTCTCGAGTGGGGCCTGGAGATGGAGCGCAAGGCGATCAAGGTCGACACCGCCACCTTCCAGAGCAACATCCCCGGCGTGTTCGCGATCGGGGACATCTGCGATTATCCCGGCAAGAAGAAGCTCATCCTGAGCGGCTTCCACGAGGCGGCGCTCGCCGCGTTCGCGGCGAAGGCGCTGATCGAACCTGGCCGCAAGGTGCACCTGCAGTACACCACGACCAGCCCGATCATGCAGCAGCGCCTGGGTGTGGCCGGGGACGCCTGAGCCGGAAACGGGCGGCATGCGAGCGACGCTCCCCGGCCGCCCAGTCGTCATCGCGCATCGCGGCGCCAGCGGCTATCTGCCCGAACACACGCTGGTCGCCAAGGCGCTCGCCGCCGGCATGGGCGCCGACTACCTCGAGCAGGACGTCGTCGCTACGCGCGATGGCGAACTCATCGTTTTCCACGATCTCGTCCTCGACGCCATGACCGATGTGGCGACCCGGTTCCCGGGACGCCAGCGGGCGGACGGTTGTTTCTACTGCATCGACTTCACCCTGGCCGAGATCCGTGAGCTCACCATCGGCGAGCGGCGCGCGGCGGGCAGCTGCAGCGCACGTTTCCCGGGGCGTTTCCCGGACGGTGCAGGCCGCTTTGCCATCCCGACGTTCGCCGAGGAAATGGCATTCATCCGCGGGCTCGGGGATGCCATGGGCAGGCCGCTCGGCCTGTACCCCGAGGTCAAAGATCCGGCCTGGCATCGTCGGCATGGCATCGATCTCGGCGCGCGCGTGCTCGAGGCGCTGGCGGACGCAGGCTATGACGCGGCCGATGGCCGCGTATTCGTCCAGTGCTTCGAGGCGGCCGAGCTGCAGCGACTGCGTACCGATCTCGGCTGCCGGCTGCCGCTGGTGCAGTTGCTCGACAGCGCCGGTGGACCGCCGTCGGCGGCGGCGCTGGCGGGTATTGCCAGCTACGCGCAGGGCATCGGCCCGTCGTTGCGGCTGATCTGCGCAGGACGCGGCGCAGGCGGGCCGATTGCCACGGGGCTCGTCGCCGATGCGCACGCCGCTGGCCTCGTCGTGCACCCGTACACCTTGCGGCGCGAGGAACTGCCCGCTGGTTGCGATAGCGTGGATGAAGTGCTCGACCTCGTGCTCGGCCAGCTGCGGGCGGACGGCCTGTTCACGGACTTTCCCGACCTGGTGGCCGGGTGGGTCGGGCGTTACATCCCGGGCTGAGCCGGTAGCCGCTGCCAACCCGTCAGCCTGATCAGTCCAAATAGCGCATAATGTATATTATGGTAAATCACATGTTTGGATACCGTTCGGTCGCTGTCCCCAAGGCCCTTTATCGGCTCTCGAACGTCGGGTACACAGGCGCCCACATCGTCGCCGCGACCCGCTCAGCCACCGGCATCCCCTCGGCATCCTTGTCACCCAGCAGGTCGCGCAGCACCGCGGTGGCGACCTCGCGTGCCGCCAGGCGCAACCGGTTCGCCTGTGGGTACAGGAGCCCGCTGGCGAGGTCCGCCTCGGTGACGCTCGCGGCCAGCGCGCGGGCGGCCGTGGTGAAGGCCCGATCGTCGATCCGCTCGAGATTGCCGGCCAGGGCCGCCAGACCGACTCCGGGGAATATGAACGCGTTGTTGCCCTGCCCGACCCGGCGGCGAACGCCGGCGACCTCGACGTCGGGAAACGGGCTGCCGGTGGCCACCAGCGCACGCCCGTCCGTCCAGGCGTAAAGGTCGGCCGGCAAGGCTTCGCAGTTCGCAGTCGGATTCGAGAGCGGCAGGATCACCGGACGCGGGACCTCGGCGGCCATGCGCATGACGATCTCGCGCGAAAAGGCCCCGGGCTGCCCGGACGTCCCGATCAACACCGTCGGCCGGAACGCCGCCACCACGTCGGCGAGCGTGCGCCGGCCGCGCTCGAGGCCGATCCGCGCAGCAGTGCGCGGATCCCAGGCCAATTCGCGTTTGTAGGCGTCCATGTCTGCATCGGCGACGATCAGCCCCTTGCTGTCGAGAACCGCGATACGCGGTACGTCGCCGGCATCGGCACCGCCTTCGGCCTGCAGGCCGGCACGGATCTGGCGCGCGATGCCTAGGCCTGCGGCGCCGCCGCCGAGGATCACCACGCGCTCGTCGACGAGACGACGGCCGGTGATCCGTCCGGCGGTGAGCATGCCGGCCAGCGCCACGGCGCCGGTGCCCTGGATGTCGTCGTTGAACGACGGCAGCCGTTCGCGATAACGGTCGAGGACCTGCAGGGCGTTGTCCTTGCGCAGGTCTTCCCACTGCACGAGCGCCCCGGGGAACACCGCGGTGACCGCGGTGACGAATTCGTCGAGCAGTTGCTGATACGCCGCGCCGCGCAGGCGACGTTCCGGCCAGCCGAGATACAGCGGATCGGTGCGCAGTTCCTCGTTGTCGGTACCGACGTCAAGACTCACCGGCAGCACCATGGCAGGGTCGATTCCTGCCGCGGCCGTGTAGATCGACAGCTTGCCGATTGCAATGGCGATGCCACCGGCGCCCTGGTCGCCGATGCCGAGGATGGACTCGTTGTCCGTGGCGACGATCAGCCGGACCTGGCGTCCGCCGGCCGCCTGGCGCAGCACAGTTGCCACCCGGCCCTGCATGTCGGGCGTGATCCACACGCCGCGGCCACGCTGGAAGACGTGGCTGAAGCGCTGTGTGGCGAGCCCCACCGTCGGCGTGTACACGATCGGCAGCAGTTCCTCGAGGCGGTGCATCAACACATCGAAATACAGGTACTCGTTGCGATCCTGCAGCGCTGCCAGCGAGACATACTTCTGCAGGGGATCAGTGATGACGTCGAGGTTGGCGAGCACGCGCCGGCGCTGCAGTTCGATCGGTATCGAGCGCCAGGGCAGCAGCCCTTCCAGACCGAACGCATGGCGCTCTTCCGGCGAGAACGCGGCTCCCTTGTTGAGGAGCGGTTCGCGGATGAGGTCGTGGCCACGTTCGCCGATTCTGCGTCGCGTTCCTGTCATCTGCATGGTCTCCGTCGCTGGTCCGTGGCGCACGAAAAAATCCGTGGTCGATCGCCGGGTCCACGCTTCACGGCGTGACCTGGTCGATGACGAGGTCGATCCGCCCGGCTGCCGGCTGCCAGGTAGCTTCGCCGAACACATCGCCGGGTGCCGCGCTGGCATCGCCGTCGCTGTCGAGGCGCGCAGTCAGCTGCAGGCTCTGGTGATCGGCCAGTCCGGGCCCCGCGGCCATGCGGTCGCTGTCGCTCAGTTCGAGATCGAGTGGCAGGACCGGCGCGGCGCGTCGGATGACCGCCACGGGCGGGCCGCGCGCATCGGTCGTGCGGGCGATGAGAAACAGCACGGCACCGGGCGGCACGCGGTTTGCCAGAGCAGTGCTGATGCTGACGCGCACCGCAATGGCGGCGCTACGCGCGGGCACGGGCGGACCGTCGCCGAGCGTCGACAGCTGGCGTTCGATGACGCTGCGGACCTCGGGCGGTGGCGACAGTGCGAGCAGTTGCGAAAAACGCATGCGCGCACTCGCGGTATCGCCGTGGGCCAGCGCCGCCAGGGCCCCGTACCAGAGGGCCTTCGGATTGGCCGGATCCCTGATCAGCACGTCGTCCAGCAGGCGGCTGGCCTCCTCGGGCACCACGCTGCCGTCCTCGAGGATGAGCGCTTCGGCCAGGGCGAGGCGCAGCCCATCGTCACTGCCGTTCGCTGCCAGCGCGCGACGATACGCCGCAACGGCGTCGGTGAATCGTTCCTCGGCAAGGTAGGCGTCGGCAAGCGCGGCCCAGGGCGCGGCGTCGCCGGGGGTGGCGGCCTCGGCCTGTTGTCGTAGAGCAAGGATCGCCGGGTTCTCGGTGCCCGCGGCGGTCCCGGGCGGGCCGATGACCGCTGCGGCGGCACGCCACGGAAAATTGCTGGCCGCGACGTAGAGGAGCACCGCCGCCGCGGGGATGGCGAGCGCGCAGGTCAGCGCAGCAACCGGCGCCGCGGTGCCGCGCCCGCGTAGCAGTGGCACGACGGCAATCGCGACCGCTGCGAGCGTCATGCCGACGGCGAGGCCGATGAATACAGCCAGTGTCACCCACGCACCTCGGGTGAAGCGCCCTCGTCGGCATCGACGTCGCTCGGCAGGCGCCGGCGGCGGCGGATGACCACGGCCAGCGTCGTGCCGGCGAGCGCCAGCAGCAGGACAGGCGCCAGCCACAGCACGGCCGTTCCGGCCCGGAAGCGCGGGCGGTACAGCACGAAATCG
Organism: Pseudomonadota bacterium; assembly: GCA_963205295.1. Lineage (GTDB taxonomy): Bacteria > Pseudomonadota > Gammaproteobacteria > Steroidobacterales > QUBU01. The sequence continues at coordinate 47,751 of CAUJIY010000165.1, read as the reverse complement.
CCGTAGCGGGTGAGCAGGAAATCCTCGATTTCGGCCTCGCTCCTGCCCTCCTCGACCAGGCGGCGGATTTCGCGGCGCAGGTCGGCGGCGAGCGGTGCCGTCGAATCGCCCACCGTCTGGTTCTGGCATACCAGGCAGCGCACCTCGTGGATGAGCCGCTGATACAACGCCTCGCGCTGCTGGTCCGCGAACGGCGGTTCGGTGTCGATGGCGGCGGCAGGCCACGCGCAGGCGAGCAGGCACGCCAGCAGGAGCGGGCGCAGGGTCATGGCACGCGTCCGGCACGGCTGGCGGCGATGCGCGGCACGAACTCTGCCGCCCAGACCTCGGCTGTCAGCGGGGCGATGTGCTTGTACAGCACGCGCCCGGTGGCATCGACGAGGAAGGTCTCGGGTGCGCCGTATACGCCCCAGTCGATCGCCGCACGACCGTCCTGGTCGACGCCAACGGCCACGTAGGGATTGCCGAGATCGGCGAGCCAGCGGGTGGCGAGGACCGGGTCGTCCTTCCAGTTCAGACCGAAGATCCGGATCTGGCGCCCGGCGGCGAGTTGCATCAGGAAAGGATGCTCCTGGCGACAGCCCCCGCACCAGGTGGCCCAGACGTTGAGCAGCGCCACGTCGCCGGCCAGGTCGGTGAGGTCGAGCTGGCGGGAAGGGTCGTCGAGGCGCGGCAGCGAGAACGCCGGCGCCTGGCGGCCGATCAGCGGCGATGGCACAAAACCGGGGTCGCGGCGCAGACCGACGGCAAGCAGCACGACGAGTGCCGCGAGCGCGACGATCGGCAGGAGATATCGCAGCATGCCTGGGGATTCCGGACGGTGTCGGGCGGGCCGCTCAGGCCCGTGCGCGCGTGGCGGCGGGTTCGGTCGCACCCTGGCGCACCGCCGCCCGGTAGCGCTTGTCCGAGATGGCCAGCAGGCCGCCGCAGGCCATGACCAGCGCGCCGAACCAGATGAAGCGCACCATCGGCTTGTACTGCAGGCGCACGCTCCATGCGCCCTCGCCGAGCTCGTCGCCGAGCGCAACGAACAGGTCGCGGTGCCAGCGCGCGTCGATGCCCGCTTCGGTCATGGGCGACTGGCGCACGTGGTAGGTGCGTTTCTCGGGGTAGACGACCGCCACGGTCTGGCCGGCCCGCGTCAGTGCCATCTCACCGCGCTCGGCGACGTAGTTCGGGCCCTCGACGTGGGTCGTGCCGCGAAACGTCAGCGCATACTCACCGAGGCGCAGCGTCTCGCCGGGGGCGATGCGCTGGTCGGTCACGATGCTGTGGCTCGAGGTGATGACGATGCCGAGCACGCTCAGGCCGAGGCCGAGATGGGCGACCTGCATGCCGACTGCTCCCCGCGTCAGGCGGGCACCGGCACCAGCCAGGCGCAGCGCCGGATCGAGCAATGACGTCAGCACGAGCCAGGTACCCGCCGCCACGCCGACCGCCGTCAGGACCGAACCGCCGCCGTACACGAGCCACGGCACGCCGATGCCGGCGAGCACGGCCACCAGCGCAGGCCAGCGCAGACGCCGGGCAACGACGCCGGCGTCGGCAGCACGCCAGGCCGTATGCATGCCGACGCCGACGGCCAATAGCAGCGGCAGCATCGGGATCAGGAACACGGATTCGAAGTACGGCGGACCGACCGAGATCTTGCCCTTGTTCAACGCGTCGAGTAACAACGGGTAAAGCGTACCGAGCAGGATCAGCCCGGCGGCGATGCACAGGAGCAGGTTGTTCACCAGCAGGAAAGTCTCGCGCGAAAATGCCTTGAAACCGATGGCACGATCGAGCCGCGGCGCGCGCCAGGCGTAGAGCACGAGCGCTGCCCCGATCACCGTCGCCAGGTAACCGAGGATGAACAGGCCGCGCGCCGGATCGGAGGCAAAGGCGTGCACCGAGACCAGCACGCCCGAGCGCACCAGGAAGGTGCCGAGCAGGCTCAGCGAGAACGCGCCGATCGCCAGCAGCAGCGTCGAGCTCTTGAACAGGCCGCGCTTCTCCGTCACCGCGAGCGAATGGATGAGGGCGGTGCCGACCAGCCACGGCATGAACGACGCGTTTTCCACCGGATCCCAGAACCACCAGCCGCCCCAGCCGAGCTCGTAATAGGCCCACCAGCTGCCGAGCGCGATTCCCAGTGTCAGGAACGCCCAGGCTGCGGTCGTCCACGGGCGTGCCCAGCGGGCCCATTGCTGGTCGATGCGCCCGGCAAGCATGGCGGCGACCGCGAAAGCGAAGGCCACCGAGAAGCCGACGTAGCCGGTGTAGAGTAGCGGCGGATGCAAGGCCATCGCCGGATCCTGCAGCAGCGGATTGAGGTCGTTGCCATCGAGCGGAGCCGGCCACAGGCGCAGGAACGGATTGGAAGTCAGCAGCACGAAGAGGATGAAACCCGCACTGACGCAGCCGATGACGCCGATCACCCGCGCCGAGAACTCACGCGGCAGGCCGCGGCTGAAGGCCGCGACTGCGGCCGTCCACAGCGACAGCAGCACGATCCAGAGCAGCAGCGAGCCTTCGTGCCCGCCCCATACGGCGGCAAAGCGATAGAACGCCGGCAGCGCCGTGTTCGAGTGCGTGGCTACGTAGGCGACCGTGAAATCGCTGGTGAGGAACGACCAGGCGAGCGCGGCGAACGCCCCGAGGGCAAACACCGCCTGGCCGGCGGCCGCGGGCACGGCCACCGCCATCCACGCGTTGCGCCCTGTCTGGGCACCGGCGAGCGGGAACACCGCCTGCACGACTGCCAGGCACAGCGCCAGGACCAGGCACAACTGGCCGAATTCAGGGGTCATGGTGCAGCCCTCAGGGCATGCCCGCCGGCGCCGCGCCGCCCGGATGGCCCTGGGCCTGGAGCGAGTCGGCGACCTCGGGCGGCATGTAATTCTCGTCGTGCTTGGCGAGCACCTCGTCGGCGACAAAGGTTCTGTCCGGCCCGACGATACCGTGCGCGATGACCCCCTGCCCTTCGCGGAACAGGTCCGGCAGTACACCCGCATAGGTGACGGCCATGCTCTCCCGGTTGTCGGTCACCGTGAAATGCACGGCCAGTTCACCGGGGGTCCGGGTAACGCTGCCGTGGGTGACGAGTCCGCCGAGGCGGATCTTGCGTCCTGTCGGCGCTTCGCCCGCAGCGATCTGGCTCGGGCTGTAGAAATAGAGCATGTTCTCGTCGAAGGCCCGCAGCCCGAGGATCGCTGCCGCAGCAACCCCGGCGAGCACCAGGCCGACGACCATCATCCGTTGCTGTCGCGCTGTCATCGCGTCGCACTCCTTGCCAGTCGGCCTGCCCGGGCGCGCAGCCGTGCCGTCGATCGGCGCAGGCGGCTGCGGGCGAGGATCACGTTGGCGAGCATCACCAGCACCGTCAGGCCATAGGCGCTCCAGACCCAGAGCGCATAGCCACCCATGTCGAGAAAATCGGTCATCGTCATGATCCCGGACCGGCGACCCCGCCGACAAGTTCCTGGGCCCAGCGTGCCTGCTGCTCGCGCTCCAGCACTTCGGCCTGCACCCGTTCGGTCAGAACGGCGAAGGCGAACAGCGTGAAGCCGAGGATCATCAGCAGCAGCGGCCAGAGCATGTCGGCGGTGATCGAGGGGTTGTCGAACTTGGAGATCGTCGGGCCCTGGTGCAGTGTGTTCCACCAGATCACCGAGTAGTGGATGATCGGTACGTTGATCACACCGACGATCGCGAATACGGCACTCGCACGATCCGCCCTGGCGACATCGTCGAATGCATCGCGCAGGAGCATGTAACCGAAGTAGATGAACAGCAGGATCAGCTCCGAGGTCAGCCGCGCGTCCCAGACCCACCACGTGCCCCACATCGGCTGGCCCCACACCGCGCCGGTGACCAGGGCCAGGAACGTGAACGAGGCGCCGACGGGCGCTGCCGCCGCTGCAACCGCGTGGGCAAGTTTCATGCGCCAGACCAGGCCGATGGCCGCCCCGGTCGCCATCACCATGTACACCATCATCGACAGGTACGCACTAGGTACGTGCACATAGATGATGCGAAAGGCATCGCCCTGCTGGTAGTCAGCGGGCGCCACCACCAGCCCACCCCAGGCGCCCAGCGCGAGGCAGACGAGCGCCGGCCACATGAGCCAGCGGCGCAGCCGGCCCGCGACTCCGAAGAAATGCGGCGGTGAAGCGAGCCTGTGCAACCAGGCGGGCATCCAGGAGGCCATACCTTGGACGTGCTCCGTCAAATGCAGTGCTGCGGACGCTGCTGCCGCCGCTCAGTCGAGTGCGATGCGGATGGCCGCAGCCGCCGCCACCGGCGCCAGGCTGAGAGCGAGCAGCAACAGCGCACCCAGCAGGAAGAATATGCCTGTCGGATCGTGCCCCGCCACCGCCAGGTCGGTGGCGCGCGCGCCGAAGATCAACACCGGCAACATCATCGGCAACACGAGCAGGGCGAGCAGCCCCGAGGCCTGCCGCAGGCCAGCAGTCAGTGCAGCGCCAATGGCACCGAGCAGACACAACGTTGGGGTGCCGAGCAGCAGCGTGACGCACAACACGACGATCGCCTGACCGGGCAGATAGTAGGCCATTCCGACCAGTGGGGCCAGCACGACCAGTGGTGCGCCGGTGATGAGCCAGTGACTCACGCTGCGCGCGAGCATCACGATGGTGAGCGGCTCGGGACGGATCAGCAATTGCTCCATGGTGCCGTCGTCGACGTCGGCCCGATAAAGGCCATTGAGCGACAACAGGGTGCTGAGCAGCGCTGCCACCCAGAGTACCGCCGGCCCGAGCAGCTGCAGCGTCTGCGGCGTCGGGCTCAGGGCGAGCGGAAACAGGATGCCGACCAGCGCGAAGAACAGCAGCGGCGTCGCCGCATCGCCCCAGCGCCGCCAGGCCAGGCGCAGTTCCCGTTGCACGATGGCGTGGATCAGCCGGCGCATCGCTCAGCTGCCTCCCAGCGCCAGGGAGCGGACCAGCCCGCGTGACGGTGCGAGTTCGCCGTGGACGGCGATCACGGCCAGTCCGCCAGCAGCCAGATGGTCGCCGATGCGGGTTTCGACGAGGCTGCGGCCGTCGGCATCGATATTCGTGAATGGTTCGTCGAGCAACCAGACCGGCTGCCGGCTGGCAAGTACCCGCACCAGGGCAGCGCGGCGCTTCTGCCCCGCCGAGAGCAGCCTGACCTCCAGGTCACGGCAACGGCCGAGTGCGAGGGCGTCGATGAGCGCCGACCAGTCCTCCTGCCAACCGTCGAGCCTTGCGTAGAACTGCAGGTTCTGCCCGACGGTAAGGTCGCCGCTGAGGCCGGGCTGGTGCCCGGCATAGGCGGCCAGTCCCCGCAGCGCTTCCTGGCGCGAGGTTCCCTGCCAGCGAACGCGGCCCGATTCAGGTTGGGTCAGACCCGCCAGGATGCGCAGCAGCGTGGTCTTGCCCGTGCCGTTCGGGCCACGCAACAGCAACGCCTCTCCGGCACCCACGCTGAAATGCAGGTCCGTGAACAGCCAGTGGTCGCCACGCCGGGCGGTCAGCTCTTCGATGGCGAGCATTGGTCTATAACAACAATAAAAACAGTAAGTAACAATACGTTTGTCGAAACCTTCGCATCTCCATGCCGCGACGTGCCTGGTGCCTGAATGCCGCTGTCACAACAGCGTTTACATAAGCATCGCCTGCTCCTAGACTGCGCAGGAAACCACAGCGTCTGCACGCTGTGCGTTGGCGCCGTGCCATGGAACCCGCGACAAGACAGGGCCGTCACGACATGACCACCGACATTCCCACCCGCGATACCGAAATGGCAGAACCCGCCACGCTGTCCTGGCGGATTCTAGAGGCCGTCCGCTACCTGGAACAGTGTCGCCGGACCTCACGACTATTCGCCGTCGTCACGGGCGAGGCGCGTGGCGAGGTCCGGCTGGCAGCAGACCGCTTCCTCGAGCGGACAGTACCGGCCCTGCGCGTGGCGCGGCCGCCGGCACCATCGGACAGCAGTCACGTATTCCTCGAGGCCATCCTCGTGGATCTCGGCTTCGAGCCATTCGAATCGACCTCGGACGACCTGTTGCGGCTCCTGACCGTGGTGCTGCGCCAGGGGTCGGAACAGCAGGACCCTGTCTGCATCGTCATCGATCAGGCGCAGGAGTACGGTCCAAGGGTTTTCGAAACGCTGTGCGAACTCGCCCGCAATGTTGCCGACCTGGCACGCCCGCCCCTGCTCCTGCTGACCGGCAACGCGGCGCTTCTTCGCGTCCTCGATTCGCGAGGGATGGCAGCCGTTGCCGTGCTGACGCGACAGCGTTTCGAACTCGCTGCGGTCACTGCGCCGCCCGCCGTAGCGCCGGAAGTGCCGCCGGCAACGCCCGAACTGGTGCTGTCCCTGGGGCAGGATGTGGTGCAGCGCTTCCCGCTCGGCCAGGGGCGCGTCCTGATCGGTCGCGGTCCGCATTGCGACCTGTGCATCCGCAGCCGCTTCGTCAGTCGCCAGCATGCCCTGCTCATCCGCAACAACGATGGCGACTGGCTGCTCGACCTGAAGAGCACCAACGGCACCAGCATCAACTCCAGAACCATGTCCCGGCGACGCCTGCGCCACGGCGACGTCATCAGCATCGGCAATCATCGCCTGCAGTACCTCAACCCGGCCGGCCGGTGGCCGCAGCGGGAAGGCGTGCCGGCCGGCGACCAGCTCAGCGAGACCGTGGTCATGCGTTCGCTGCTGGCGATGTCCGCGCCCGAGGCTTCGGTGGCGAAGCCGGGGTCCTCCACCTCAGTCGCCTGACCAGCGCGCTCACACCCGGTGCGGTGAACCGCTGTCGCGCCGTCGGCGCCAGCTGCCGTCCGGTCTTTCGCTGAGCCACATCCCGATGCTGCGACGCTGCCACGCCGGGCCAGCATGGCCTGATGTTGCCGGTTCCGTGAACCGCATCGCGCGTGGCGGTCGCCGTTAAGTCAAGGCGGCGGGGCATCGGTGCGGCCGCGTTGCGTAGAATGACCCTGCAGCTGGCTGGCCCGTGACGGCGACAACGTCCTGGTCGCAGCTGGAAGAACAACAAGAGATGCCTGGAGCACCCATGACCCATCCTGCCCGCCTCGCCATTGCCAGCCTGCTGTTGGTGTCCTGGTCGGCAGCAACGCCCGCGGCGGTACGTTATGCGGAGATCACCGGCAGCAGCGCTGGTGCGGCCAACGCCTGCCCCGCCTGGGTGCTGGAGGGTAATCACGATGATTGCTCGTATCACGCCGGTGCACCATCGAGCCTCGGTACGACGCAGTGGGTCGGGCCGGTGTTCGGTGCCGGGCATTATGCCCCGGGCCTGGCTCCGCCCATCTACGTGACTTCCCTGCCTGATCCCGGTCCGGTGACCGCACCGGCAGCGGTCCTGCCCACTGGTGGCAAGACCGGCATTCCGGTCACCCGGGGCTTCATCAGCATCGACGATCGAGATTCACCGGCGGTCATCGACGACGTGATCGGTGGGACGATCGAGTTCGGTGCCTTCGAGCGCAACGTCGGCATCGGCCCCACCAGCCGCCACATCGAGTCGTTCGGGCGCGTCATCCACCGCCTGGCGCCGGCGCGGGTCAGCAGTGCCACCCCGAACGCCAGTGGCGGCATCGACTACGTCGTCGCGCAGGCCGATGGCGGCGCTGCGTTCCCGGCCCGCCTCGCCGGGACGACCAGCGCCGGAGGTGGCTTCGCCGATCAGTTCCCGAGCGAGGTGGCCTCGCAGTCTTCGGCCGACGCCGGGGATCAACCGTACTGGGCCGCTCCAGGCGCGTACGGTTTCGCAACCTTTGACGGCGACAGCGCAGCGATCGGCACGCGCTCCTCGGCCACCGTCTGGGGCTACAGCTGCGACGACGGCGACGGTGCACCGGGCCCTGCCGGTTGTCTCACCGGCGGCCTGAACTGGGACGGGGACAGCCGCGCCGCCTTCGGCAATGTGCTGCTGCGCATCTCCACCGATGGCGATGGCGACATCGTCGCGGCGGAGGCTTTTCTCGTCAACGAAGCCGACCTGTCGGTGGCGGTGGCTGGCCTGGACAGCTGGAGTGCGATGACGCTCGACTTCGCCGGTCCGGCGACGAGCGCACCGGCGGCATTCGACGACCGCAACGTCCTGGTCATCAGCACGGACTTTCCCGGCTCCGAGTCGGTCACCACCGACGTCCTCGCCAACGACGTGCCGGGTACCGCGCCGGTGACGGTGGAGATCGTCACACCACCCGCGGCGGGCACGGCCACGGTCACGACGACCCCGCCCAACCGCATCCAGTACCTGCGCAATTCGGCGCCGGAGGGCGAACAGGTCATCGCCTACCGCATCACGGACGACGCTGACCGTACGGCCACGGCGGAGCTGCACATCCTCGTCACCGATCCGCTCACCTGCACGAACGACGTCGCCGATGGCGCGCGCAATACCACGACCACGGTCAACGTGCTCGCCAACGACGCCGGTTTCGACTTGCCACCGGTCACCGTGACGCTGCGCAACTTCCCGGATGCCGGCACCACCACCGTGAACCCCGACCGCAGCATCAGCTACACACCACCCGCCGATACCGGTGGTCGTTTCACCATCGGCTACCGGCTCGCGGACGGCTCCGGTCGCAGCGCCACCTGCAACGCAGAAATCCGCGTGCCGGGGCTGCCGCAGGCGCTCGACGACTCGGCGGGCATCGCCGTCGACACGGCCACGCCGATCGATGTGCTCGCGAACGACCTCGAGATCAGCGACACGCCCCTGACGCTAACCGTGGTCACAGCACCGCAGCATGGCATGGCAGTGGTGGACACCTCGGAGACCCTCCCCCGCATCCGCTACGCGCCGGCGGCCGGCTATCTTGGCAGCGATACGTTCACGTACACGATCACCGACGCCGATGCCGATACCAGCGCCCCGGCCAGCGTTGCCGTCACCGTCTTCGGCGCACCACAGACCGACCCACCACAGTGCACCGCCGACACGGCGACGACCGATCCCGGGGTGCCGGTCACGGCAGACGTGCTCGCCAACGACAGCGGCCTGAATGCACCGCCGGTGGTCGTCGAGGTCACCGGCGTGTTGCCATCCGCAGCGGGTTCCGCGGTCGTCGAAGCCGACAACCGCATTACCCTCACGCCGGCGGCCGGGCACGGTGGCGCGATCCGGGTGGAGTATCGCGCACGCGAGGCCCTCAACAATCCGGTCGTGTGTGTGCTCACGGTGAGCATCGACGACCAGCCCGCTGCCACCGACAACCGCGTCGACGCGCTGAACTTCGGGCAGACCGTCCTCATCCCGGTGCTCGCCAACGACAGTGGCCTGGCGGACCGGCCCCTCACGCTCGCCATCACCGCACCGCCCGCGCACGGCACGGCGCGCGTCTGCAGCGAGCCATCCGCCGACTGCCCCGGGGTCGAGGTCGGCGACACTCCCCTGGTCGTCTATCGATACGACGATGCAGCCGGGTATCCGGCAGTCGACACGTTCCGCTACCGCGTCACGGATGCCGACGGTGATGCGAGCGGCGAAGCGACCGTGACCATCGTGCCGCGCAACGTCCTCACGGCGAACGACGACCCGGACAACTCGGTCACCGTCGAACGCGATTTCCGCACCGCATCGGGCGCTACCTCGCGTTTCGACGTGCTCGTCAACGACGGCGGACTGCTGCGCGGACCGATCACGCTCACTATCGAGCCGGGGCCGACCGGTGGCAGTGCCCGCGCCAATGCCGACAACACCGTGACCTTCACGGCCAGCGAGGATTTCATCGGACTCGCCAGCTTTACCTACCGGATCACCGATGCCGATGGCGCCACCGACACGGCCACGGTGACCGTGGCCGTCTATCCGGCGCAGGAAAACGACTCGGGAGGTTCGGCGCTCGACGCCTGGCAGCTGCTGCTGCTCGCCGTCGCGTGCGCCTGCCGGCGGCGTCGGCTGGTCTGACGTGCCCGGGGCCGGACTCGAACCGGCACGATCCTTGCGGGTCAGCGGATTTTAAGTCCGCAGCGTCTACCAGTTCCGCCACCCGGGCCCGCGCGATCGCCAGCCGCTACGCGTCCCGGAGACGCGGTACCTGCACGCAGGCAGCACCGGAAGTTGTGGAGGCTAGGGTCGGAATCGAACCGGCGTACACGGCTTTGCAGGCCGCTGCATGACCACTCTGCCACCTAGCCTCGGGAGGCGCCGATCGCCGCGGGACTGTACCACGGTGCTGCGCGCGGGGCCGCGCGCCAGATCGCCTCAGCACCCGGTCGGGGTCGGGCGCCGACACAACCGGTGCCGGAGAATCGATGGAGCGGGAAACCGGGCTCGAACCGGCGACCTATACCTTGGCAAGGTATCGCTCTACCAACTGAGCTATTCCCGCCTCACGAGAGCGCCATATGGTATCGGCGCGCGGTTTCCTGTCAAGAAACCTGTTCGCGCTCGCGCGTGCTCGGCCAGGCGGCACGGATGTAGCCGGCCATGGACCAGAGCGTGATGCCGGCAGCCACGATCAGCAGCGCGAGCCCGATCTCGTATACCGGCACGCCCGCCAGGTCGTGGGTGAACAGCATGGCACCGAGACCGATCATCTGCAGCGTGGTCTTGGCCTTGCCGATGCCGGATACCGCGACCCGGCTGCGCGCACCGAGTTCCGCCATCCATTCCCGCAAGGCCGAGACGGCGATCTCGCGGCCGATGATGATCACGGCCACCAGGGCGATCACGATGCGCGGGTCGGCCTGCAGGATCAGCACCAGCGCGACGGCGACCATGAGCTTGTCGGCGACGGGATCGAGGAAGGCGCCGAACTGGGAGGTCTGCTGCAGGCGTCGCGCGAGGTAGCCGTCGAGCAGGTCGGTGATACCGGCGAGGGTAAAGATCAGGCAGGACACGGGCCTCGACCACTCGCCCGGCCAATAGAACGCCACGCCCACGGCCGGGATCGCCGCGATGCGCAGCCAGGTGAGCGAGGTAGCGATGTTGAATTGCGGATACATGGGGAGCGGGCCTGACCGGCATTTTAGCGCGAGCGTGCGCAGGCCGGTCAGCCGCCGTCCGGCGCGTCGTGCAGGTGGCCGTAAATGCGTTCGGCGAGTGCGCGGCTCACCCCTTCGGTGCGGGCGAGGTCATCGACCCCGGCGCGCGTGACGCCCTGCAGGCCGCCGAAACGCTGCAGCAGGGCCCGGCGGCGCCGTGGCCCCAGGCCGGCAATCGACTCCAGCACCGACTGCGACTGCCGCCGGGCGCGCCGTTGCCGGTGTCCGGTGATGGCGAAGCGGTGGGCCTCGTCGCGGACCTGCTGAATGAGGCGGAAGGCCGCCCCGTCGGGCGGCAGCGCGAGAGGTGCCTGCTGGCCGGGGACCCACAGTTGCTCGTGCCCCGGGCGCCGCCCCTCTCCCTTGGCGACGGCGAGCAGCGCGACGTCGCCGAGACCGAGTTCCTGCATGACGTCGGCGACGCGGCCGAGCTGGCCACGGCCGCCGTCGACGAGGACCAGGTCCGGCACCGGGCGGTCGGCGCCGCGACCGGCGCGGTAGCGCCGTGCGACGGCCTCCGCCAGCGCACCGTAGTCGTCGCCGGTGGCGACGGTGTGGATGTTGAAGCGGCGGTAGTCGGACTTCACCGGTCCGGCCGGACCCATGACGACGCACGCGGCCACCGTTTCCCCGCCCTGGGTGTGGCTGATGTCGAAACACTCGATGCGGGCGGGCAGCGCCGGCAGGCAGATGGCCTGGGCCAGATCCTGCAGCTGTTCGCTGACGGTCTGGGACGTCGCAGCGCGTGCTGTGGCTTCCTGGGTGGCATTGGTGGCAGCAAGTTCGAGCCAGCGCCGGCGCGTGCCGCGGACCTTGTGGCGCACCGCGACTGCGTGTCCTGCACGTGTCGCGAGCAGCTCGGCGATCAGGTCGGCGTCCTCGACCGCTGCCGCGACGAGGATCTCCGGCGGCGTGGTCGTACCGAGGTAGTGCTGGCTCAGGAATGCGCCGAGCACCTCACCTGGCGAGGTTCCCGCGACGACGCGTGGCGAGAACGCCCGGCTGCCGAGGACGCGACCGCCACGGACCATGAGCACCGCCACGCAACACTGGCCGTGCGCGAAGGCCACGGCCAGTGCGTCGAGATCGGCCGTGCCCGCCCCCGCCATGACCTGCTGCTCCTGGATGCGTCTGATCTCGGCGATCTGGTCCCGGAATCCAGCAGCCTTCTCGTATTCGAGGGTGGCTGAACAGCGCTCCATGCGTTCCACGAGGCTGGCGAGCAGGTCGTCGCCACCGCCGGCGATGAAACGCATGGCATCCTCGACATCACGGCGATAGTCAGCCTGGCTGATGAGCCCGGTGCAGGGAGCCGAGCAGCGGCGGATCTGGTACTGCAGACACGGCCGGCTGCGGTTGGCGAAGAACGAGTCGCTGCAGGGCCTGATCCGGAACAGCTTCTGCAGCTGCTGCAACATGTGGCGGACAGCGCCGGCGTTCGGAAAGGGTCCGAAGAAGCGTCCCTGAACGCGGCGGGAACCGCGGTGGAACTCGAAGCGCGGGAAGTCCTGGTGCGTGCCGACCCGGATGTAGGGATAGCTCTTGTCGTCGCGCAGGACGACATTGAAGCGTGGCTTGTGCTCCTTGATCAGGGTGTACTCGAGGAGCAGCGCCTCCTGCTCGGTGCGGGTGACCGTCACCTCGATGCCGGCGACCACGCGCAGCAGCGCGCCGGTCTTCGCGTCGTGCGGGCGACGGCCGAAGTAGCTGCCGACGCGCCGTTGCAGGTTGCGCGCCTTGCCGACATAGAGGACACGCCCTTCGCGGTCGAGCATGCGGTAGACGCCGGGTCGCCGCGCCAGGCCGCGGACCAGTTCCTGCGGATCGAAGGCCGCGCTCACGGTGCGTCGCGCAGGCCCGGGAGTTCACGGATGCGGGCGAATACCTCGGCGAACATCCCTGCCGTGAGCCGCCCGGTCTGGGTGTTGTAGCGGCTGCAGTGATAGCTGTCGACGAGCGTCAGCGTGGGAGTGGCGGCATGCACGGCGCCATGGGCGAAGCGGTACGCAGCCTGGCGCAGCCCGAGGGCACGCAGGACCGCCGCGTGGGCGATGGCGCCCAGGGCCAGTACCACGCCGCCCGCCGGTACGGCCGCGAGTTCTTCACACAGGTAGGCGTTGCAGCTGCGTACCTCGGCGGGTGTGGGCCGATTCTGCGGCGGCACGCAGCGCACGGCATTGGTGATGCGGCAGTCGAACAGCTCGAGCCCATCGTCGACGGCAACGCTCTGCGGCCGGCTCGCGAAGCCGTAGCGGTGCAGCGTGGCGTAGAGCAGCCGGCCGGCGAAGTCGCCGGTGAACGGCCGCCCCGTGGCGTTGGCGCCGTGCAGCCCGGGCGCCAGTCCCACCAGCAGCAGGCGCTGTTGCGACGGGCCGAAGGACGGCACCGGGCGGCCATAGTGCTGCGGATACTCGCGACGATGCGCGGCGAGGAATGCGGCGAGGCGCGGGCAGCGCCGGCAGTCGCTCGAGAAGGTGCCGGTGGCGGCAGCAACGCCGCCGTCAGGCACCATGACTGCCCCGGTCGGCGATGCGCATGGCGATCTCCATCGCCTGCTCGTAGTTCAGGCGCGGATCGACCTGGGTGCGATAGGCCGAGTGCAGGTCATTCTCGGTGAGGCCACGGGCACCGCCGACACATTCGGTCACGTGCTCGCCGGTGAGTTCGAGGTGGACGCCGCCGAGGTGGGTACCCTGTGCGGCGTGGATTCGCGTGGCTGCTTCGAGTTCGGCGAGGATGCGGTCGAAGCGTCGCGTCTTCAACCCGGACTGGGTCACTTCGGTGTTGCCGTGCATCGGGTCGCACATCCACAGAACCAGTGATCCGGCCTGGCGTACGGTCTCGATGAACTCGGGCAGCTTCTCCTCGATCCTTGTCGAACCGAGCCGGTGGATGAGCGTGAGACGACCTGGCTCGTTGCGCGGATTGAGCCGCGCCAGCAAGGCGCGCAAGGCGGCCGGCGTGGTCCCCGGCCCGATCTTGATGCCGATGGGATTGGCGACTCCGCGGAAGAACTCGACGTGGGCGCTGTCCGGGGTGCAGGTGCGGGCGCCGATCCAGGGATAGTGGGTGGTCAGGTCGTACCAGCGCGAACGATGCTTCAGGAAACGTGCCTGGGCCTGTTCGTAGTAGAGATTGAGACCTTCGTGCGAGGCGAAGAAATCGACGCGTCGCGCCTCGTGGATCTTCGAGCCGGTGAGCGATTCGAAGAAGTCGAGTCCGTCGGCCACCTTGCGTACCACGTCGCGGTAGCGGTCGGCGAGCGGCGAATGGGACACCCAGGCGAGGTCCCAGTTCTCCGGATGGTGCAGATCGGCAAAGCCACCGTCGATCAGCGAACGCACGAAGTTCAGCGTCAGCGCCGCGCGTTCGTAGCCCCGCAGCATCAGCGTCGGATCCGGTTCCCGGTCTGCCGGCGTGAAGGGGCTGCGGTTGACGAGGTCGCCCCGGTAGCTCGGCAGCTCCTGGCCGTCACGGCTCTCGCGATCCTCCGAACGCGGCTTGGCGTACTGCCCGGCCATGCGCCCGACGCGCACCACCGGCCGCTTCAGGCCGGCGATGATCACGACGCTCATCTGCAGCAGGATCTTCAGCTTCTGGACGATGCTGTCGGAGGTGCAGTCGTCGAAGGTCTCGGCACAGTCGCCGCCCTGCAGGACGAAGGCCCGCCCCTGCTGGGCGGCGGCGATCTGTTCCTTCAGCGCTTCGATCTCCCAGCTGGTGACCAGCGGCGGCAGGCGCGCGAGATCCTGCAGCACGGCCCGCAGGCGTGCCGCGTCGCCATAGGCCGGGATCTGCGTTGCGATCCGCGACTGCCAGCTCTCCGGCTGCCAGGGTTCGGGATGGTCTCGTGCGGTGTCCATGCTGTCATTCTAGCGGCTCGGGCGGCGCACCGCGGTCCGGTCATGCCCCTGCTATGATCCATCGTCATGCACGCCCGGTTGGCAGCTTTCCCGACGCGCTGGTGCTGCGTGGCACTGCTGGGTTTCTGGGCCCTGGCGACCGCCGGATCCCCCGCCACGCCCGGGAAAGAAGGCGCTCAGGCGGCCGCGCTCCTGCTGGAGATCCGTGGCGCCATCGGTCCGGCCACCAGTGACTATGTCGTGCGCGGGCTGCAACAGGCGGCTGACCAGGGTGCCCGCCTCGTGATCATCGAAATGGATACGCCGGGCGGGCTCGATGCCGCCATGCGCGATATCAACAAGGCCATCCTCGCCTCGCCCGTGCCGGTGGCGACCTACGTAACACCGAAAGGATCGCGGGCGGCGAGCGCCGGCACCTACATCCTCTACGCGAGCCATCTCGCGGTCATGTCCCCGGCGACCAACCTCGGGGCGGCGACGCCGGTGCAGATCGGCGGCGGCGAGGCTCCGGAACAACCGCGGCCCGCCGACACGCCGCAACCGCCGGCCGGGCCGGACTCCCGCCCACCGGCGGCCGGCACGGCCATGGAACGCAAGGCGGTCAACGATGCCGTCGCCTACATCCGGGGCCTGGCTGCCCTGCGCGGGCGTAATGCGGACTGGGCCGAGCGGGCCGTGCGTGAGGCGGTCAGCCTGACTGCCGAACAGGCGGTAGCCGAGGGCGTCGTCGATTTCATCGCGGTCGACGTCGCCGACCTGCTGCGCCAGGCGCAGGGCCGCAGCGTGCGTCTGCAGGACGAGACGCTGACCCTCGACATCCCCGCGCTGGTCATCGAGCGCTACGAGCCGGACTGGCGCACGCGGCTGCTGGCGACGGTCACCGATCCCAGCGTGGCGTATTTCCTGCTGCTGATCGGCATCTACGGGCTGATCTTCGAGGGTTACAACCCGGGCGCCGTACTGCCCGGCGTGGTAGGTGCCATCTGCCTGCTGCTGGCGCTGTTCGCGTTTCAGGTGCTGCCGGTGAATTACGCCGGGCTCGGCCTGATCCTGCTAGGCGTCATGCTGCTGATCGCCGAGGTGTTCGTCCCGAGCTTCGGTGCGCTCGGCATCGGTGGCATCGTCGCCTTCGCGTTCGGGTCGATCATGCTGCTCGACACCGACGTACCGGGCATGGTGGTTTCCCGTCCGCTGATCGGCGGCATCGGCGCACTCGCAGGCGTCGGCCTGCTGGTGCTGATGGGCGTGGCGATGCGGGCGCATCGCCGCCCGGTCGTGAGCGGCCGCGAGGCGATGCTCGATGAGATCGCCATCGCCAACGACGACTTCGAACACGATGGCACAGTGATGGTACGCGGCGAGATCTGGAATGCGACCGCGCGCAGCCCGGTGCACAAGGGCGAGCGGCTGCGCATCCACCGGATCGAAGGCCTCGTCCTCGACGTGTCGCCCCTCGGCGGGCCCCGGTAGCCCGCCGCCCTGTCCCCACACGGAGATGCGCCGATGCCGTTCCTGATCGTACCCGCCGTCCTCCTGCTGATGCTGCTCGCGAGCAGCATCAAGGTGCTCAAGGAATACGAACGCGCCGTGACGTTCACGCTTGGCCGCTTCACCGGCGTCAAGGGTCCGGGCCTGATCATCGTGATCCCGGCCGTGCAGCAGATCGTGCGGGTCGACCTGCGCGTGATCGTGCTCGACGTGCCGAGCCAGGACGTCATCTCGCGCGACAACGTCTCGGTCAAGGTGAACGCGGTGGTCTACTTCCGCATCGTCGACCCGGAGAAAGCCGTGATCCAGGTGGTCAACGTGTTCGAAGCCACCAGCCAGCTGGCGCAGACGACCCTGCGTTCCGTGCTCGGCCAGCACGAACTCGACGAAATGCTCGCCGAGCGCGACAAGATGAATGCCGACATCCAGAAGATCCTCGACCGGCAGACCGACGCCTGGGGTATCAAGGTGTCCAACGTCGAGATCAAGCACATCGATCTCAACGAAACGATGGTGCGGGCCATCGCCGCCCAGGCAGAGGCCGAGCGCGCACGCCGCGCCAAGATCATCCACGCCGAGGGCGAGAAGCAGGCCTCGGAGATGCTGGCACAGGCCGCGCAGATGCTGGCCTCACAGCCGCAGGCATTGCAGCTGCGCTATCTGCAGACGCTGACCGAGATCGCCAAGGACCGCACGAATACGATCGTGTTCCCGGTGCCACTCGACCTGTTGCAGGGCCTCCTGGGGCAAACGGGCGGCGTGCGTACCGGCCCGTAGGCACCAGGTGCCTGCCGGCGTGTTCAGGCGCCCCGGCGCGCGGCGGCCTTCGCCTGCTGCCAGAACGCGTCGAGTTCCTCGGCACTGAAACTCTCCCAGCGCCTGCCGCTCGAACGGACGCTGCGCTCGACCGCGTCGAAGCGGCGCTCGAACTTCGCGTTGCCGAGGCGCAGCGCTTCTTCGGGGTCGACGTTGGCCCGTCGCGCGAGATTGACGACGCTGAACAGGAGATCGCCGATCTCCTCGGCGAGTGTAGCGGATCCTTGCTCCTCGGCGCTTTCGACCTCGGTCAGTTCCTCGCGAACCTTGGCGAGGACGCCGGCGAAGCTGGTCCAGTCGAAGCCGACCGCCGCCGCGCGACGGCCAAGCTTGGCGGCCCGGGAAAGAGCCGGCAGCGCATGGGCCACACCGGCGAGAACCCGCTGTTCTCCGCCCGGCTCGCGACCCTGCTCGGCGGCCTTGAGCGTCTCCCAGGCCGCGCGCTGCTCGGTGGCGGTCGCGACCCGCGCCGTGCCGAAGACATGCGGATGGCGGCGCACGAGTTTGTCGGTGATTGCGGTGGCGACATCGCGGAAGGCGAACTGCCCGGCCTCCTCGGCCATCCGTGCATGGAAGACCACCTGCAGCAGCAGGTCGCCGAGTTCCTCGCGCAGCGCGTCGAGGTCATGACGGTCGATGGCGTCGGCTACTTCGTAGGCTTCCTCGATGGTGTACGGCGCGATCGACGCAAAATCCTGTTCGCGGTCCCAGGGACAGCCCGTGCGCGGATCGCGCAGTGCCGCCATGATCTCCAGCAGCCTATTGACTTCATGCATGAAATAAATCTTCTATGATATTGTTTTAACTAATGATAATAATATCTGGGCCGTAGCACCCCAGATGCGCCGTTCGCCGAAGTGGAACTCCACCATCGGCAGGCGGATACCGCGAATCTCGCGTGTGCTGGTGCGCGCCTGGGCAGGATCGAGCAGGAAAGCGAGCGGCACCTCGAAGACCTCGGCTACCTCGACCGGATCCGGGCGGAAACTCGCCTCGGCGCTGATGAACCCCACCACCGGTGTCACGATGAAGCCGGTGACGACTGCCTGCGGCGGCAGGAAACCGGCCACGTCGACATGCGGCGGCTGGGCCCCGAGTTCTTCCCGGAACTCACGCAGGGCTGCCGCCAGGGGCCCCGCGTCCTGCGGGTCGAGGCGTCCGCCGGGCAGGCTGATCTGGCCGGGGTGATCGGTGAGGTGATCGGCCCGCCGCGTGAGGACCACGGTGTCGCCGCCCGACCGCGCCACCAGGGGGACCAGCACCGCCGCCGGCGTCAGTGGCCCGGCGAACAGTGCGTCCGCGCCAGGCGGCAGCGCCGCTCGCACCACGCCTTCCGGATCACGCGCCGGGCTCGTACCGCGCAAACGGGCGATGATCTGCCGGCGCACGCCGCCTTCAACCCTTGATGCCGCCGCGGGTCAGGTCGAGTGCATCGAGCAGGCGGTCGAGTTCCGCCTCCGTGAGATCCGTCTCCTCGCGTGCAACCTCACGGATCGGCCTGCCCTGCTGGTAAGCCTTGCGCGCTATCGCCGCACCTTTCTCGTAGCCGATCACGGGCGTCATGGCCGTGACCAGCATCGGATTACGGTCGAGCACCGCAGCGAGGCGCTCATGCTCGACCTCCATGCCGGCGACGGCCTTGTCCGCCAGCACGCGGGCGCCGTTGGCGAGCAAGGTCAGGCTCTGCAGCAGGTCGTAGGCGATCAACGGCAACATGACGTTGAGCTGGAAATTTCCCGACTGGCCGGCCACCGTGATGGCGGCGTCGTTGCCGATGACCTGCGCGGCCAGCATGGCCACGGCCTCGGGTATCACGGGATTGACCTTGCCCGGCATGATGCTGCTGCCCGGCTGCAGGGCCGGCAGGCGGATTTCACCCAGGCCGGCCAGCGGTCCGCTGTTCATCCAGCGCAGGTCGTTGGCAATCTTCAGCAGTGACACGGCGAGTCCCCGCAGCTGGCCGGACAACTCCACCGCCGTGTCCGGGCTGCTCAGCGCAGCAAACGGGTTGTCGGCCGGTGCGAAAGCCACGCCGGTGTGCTCGCCGAGCAGCACCGCAACCTTGGCGCCGAAGCGCGGATGGGTGTTGATGCCCGTGCCGACGGCGGTGCCGCCCTGGGCGAGGCGCGCGAGCCGGCCGAGACACTCGCCGAGGCGCTCCTGCGCCTGCGTAACCTGCGCCGCCCAACCCGAGATTTCCTGGCCGAGGCGGATCGGCATCGCGTCCATGAGGTGTGTACGGCCGGTCTTGACGATACCGTCGGTTTCCGTGGCCTTCGCCTCGAGTACTTCGCGCAACCGCCCGAGGGCCGGCAGGAGCTCTTCCATGAGCAGCATGGCCGCGGCGACGTGGATCGCGGTCGGGATCACGTCGTTGCTGCTCTGGCCCATGTTGACGTGGTCGTTCGGGTGTACCGGGGTGCTGCTGCGCCGGCTGGCGAGCCGTGCGATCACCTCGTTGGCATTCATGTTCGAACTGGTGCCCGAACCGGTCTGGAACACGTCGACCGGGAAGTGCGCATCGTGCCGGCCGGCGGCCACCTCGAGCGCGGCAGCCTGGATCGCCCGCGCCGTGGCCGACGGCAGCAGGCCGAGCTCGCCATTGGCGCCGGCTGCCGCCCACTTGATCAGGCCCAGGGCGCGGATGAAGGCGCGCGGCATGGTGAGCCCGCTCAGCGGGAAGTTCTCGATGGCGCGCTGCGTCTGTGCGCCCCAGAGGGCGCGCTGCGGTACCTGCAGCTCGCCCAGACTGTCGCGTTCGGTACGGAATTCCTGTTGTGCCATCGCCGGCTCCAGCCCTGGCGTCGCCCGGCCCGGCGCCGGGTCGCGGAAACGGTTGGTGTATGATGCGGACCGCAAAGTATAGGGACTTTCCTGCGGCCGGACATGGACGAACAGTTCGCACTGACGGCAATTTCCCCGCTCGACGGGCGCTACGCGTCGAAGTGTGACGGGTGCCGCGAACTGTTCAGCGAGCAGGGACTCATCCGCCGGCGCGTGCTGGTCGAGGTCCGCTGGCTGCAGTACCTCGCCAAGCACGTGGGACTGCCCGACTTTCCGGCGGTATCCCCCGTGGTCCACGACTGGCTCGACCGGCTGGCCGACAACTTCGGCTACCAGGACGCCGTGAGGGTCAAGGCGCTCGAGCGCGTCACCAACCACGACGTGAAGGCTGTCGAGTATTTCATCGCCGAGCGCCTCGCCGAGGGGTCCGAGCTCGCGCGGCTGCGGCCTTTCGTGCACTTCGCCTGCACGTCGGAGGACATCAACAACATCGCCTATGCGCTCATCCTGCGCGCCGCGCGCGACGAGCACATCGTGCCGGCGGTTCGGGCCTTGCTCGCGCGCCTGCGCGCCATGGCCCGCCAGAGCGCAGGGGTGCCCATGCTGTCGCGCACCCACGGCCAGCCGGCGAGCCCGACCACGCTCGGCAAGGAACTGGCCAACGTGGCGTGGCGGCTGGAGCGCCAGCTGGCGACCCTCAGCTCGGTGGTGATACTGGCCAAGCTGAACGGTGCTGTCGGCAATTTCAACGCGCACGTGGCCGCCTATCCCGGCATCGACTGGCCCACGCTGTCGCAACGCTTCATCGAGTCACTGGGACTGCAGGCGAACCCGTTCACCACGCAGATCGAGCCCCATGACTGGATGGCCGAGTATTTCGATGCGCTGTCGCGGCTCAATACCGTGCTCATCGATGCGGCGCGGGACCTGTGGGGTTACATCTCGATCGGCTACTTCCGCCAGCGGCAACGCGCCGGCGAGGTGGGTTCTTCGACCATGCCGCACAAGGTGAACCCGATCGACTTCGAGAATGCCGAAGGCAACCTCGGCGTGGCGAATGCCCTGCTCGCCCACTTCGCGGCCAAGCTGCCGGTGTCCCGCTGGCAGCGCGACCTGTCGGATTCGACGGTCCAGCGCAACATCGGCGTGGCCGTGGCGCATGGCCTGCTCGCCTGCCGGTCGTTCCTCGCGGGACTGGAAAAACTCGACGCCGATCCCGTGCGCATGGCCGCCGACCTCGAGGCCAACTGGGAGGTGCTCGGCGAGGCCGTGCAGACCGTGCTGCGCCGCTTTGGCCACGCCGACGCCTACGAACGGCTCAAGGCGCTCACCCGCGGTCGCCAGCTGCGGCCCGACGACCTGCACAGCTTCATCGCCGGCCTCGACCTGCCGCGCACCACGAAGGAAGCGCTGTTGCAGCTGACGCCGGCCGGTTACACCGGTCTGGCGGAGCAGCTCGCGGCCAGCCTCGAGAAATCGCCGCCTCCGACCTGAGCGCCCTGCGGCGCGACCGGCGTGCCTGCCGGGCAAAACGTGACGCAATCCACACCCAGGCCACGACAGCCTTCGTAGACTGCCATCCTGCAGTTTGCGCCGTTTCCCTCAGGCCCG
The DNA here is from genome assembly GCA_963205295.1 of Pseudomonadota bacterium. Classification (GTDB taxonomy): domain Bacteria; phylum Pseudomonadota; class Gammaproteobacteria; order Steroidobacterales; genus QUBU01. The sequence continues at coordinate 26,200 of CAUJIY010000165.1, read as the reverse complement.
TAGCGCGCCCTGTCCGCGCGGGTCCTGTTGCCGGCGCGCCGCGTACCGGGAGCGCAGCACGACATGCGGGCCGAACGCATCCAGAACCGCCGCTGGATCCTCTCCTCGAAGGAGGAAACGAGAGCTGCCGCCGTGGCCATCGCGGCGAGCGCCAAGCGCTCGCTCGCCATCCTCACCTCAGACATCGAGCCAGGCATCTACGACCATGAAGAGTTCCTCGACGTCGCCAAGCGCCTGGTCCTGTCCAAGCGCTATGCCCGGATCCGCGTCCTCATCACCGACCCGGCGCGCGCCATCCGCAACGGCAATCGCTTCGTCGGCGTCGCGCGTCGGCTGAACAGCGTCATCGAGCTGCGCAACGCACATCCCGACTACCAGGGCCACCGCGAGGCGCTGCTCATCGCCGACGAGCATGCCCTGCTCTACCGCATCGACGCTGCCCGCTGGGAAGGCATCGCCGACAGCTACGACCCGCTGGTCACGCAGCGCTATCTCGAGCTGTTCGACAGCATCTGGAACGTCTCCGAGCCGGGCCAGGAGTTCCGCGACATCAGGACCTGAGGGCCGCGGGCCGGCATGCCGCCTCGGGCGACCGCGCGCGCCCGGGACCGACACCCGCAATTGCTAGAATCGCACCATGGCGTCCGGTGCACGTATCGTCGTAGGCATTTCCGGTGGTGTCGACTCCGCCGTCGCCGCACTGTGCCTGCTCGAGGCCGGTTACGACGTGCACGGCCTGCACATGACGAACTGGGAGGAAGACGACACCTATTGCAGCGCTGCGGCGGACTTCCAGGCGGCGCAACGCGTCTGCACGGATCTCGGCATCCCCCTGCATCGCGCCAACTTCTCCCGCGAGTACCGCGAGCAGGTATTCGCCGGCTTCCTTGACGGCTACCGCGCGGGACACACCCCGAATCCCGACGTGCTGTGCAACCGTCACATCAAGTTCGGCGTATTCCTCGAGTACGCCCGCCGGCTCGGCGCCACGCGGATCGCCACCGGTCACTACGCCCGGCTCGACCATGCCGGCGGGGTTACCCGGCTGCTGCAGGCGGTGGACGCTGCCAAGGACCAGACCTATTTCCTCCACGCCGTGGCTCCCACCGCCTTCGCCGCGGTCGAGTTTCCGCTCGGCACGCTCACCAAGCAGGCAGTCCGCGCCCGCGCCAATGCGGCCGGTCTCGCCAGCCACGACCGTCCGGACAGCACCGGCATCTGCTTCATCGGCGAACGACCGTTTCGCGAGTTCCTCGGCCGCTACCTGCAGGGCGTCCCCGGACCCATTCTCACGCCCGAAGGCCGCCGGCTCGGCGAGCACGGGGGCCTCATGTTCTATACGCCCGGGCAACGCACCGGACTCGGCATCGGTGGCGTCGCCGGCAGCGCCGAGGCGCCCTGGTACGTCGCCGCCCGGGATCCGGAGCGCAACGCCCTCATCGTCGTGCAGGGCCGTGAACATCCGCGGCTGTGGGCGCGCTATCTGACGACCGGACCGGCACACTGGCTCGACCCGGAGATCGGGAGCGCGCTTGCGTCCGGGCCATTACCGCTCGATGTGCGCATCCGGCATCGCCAGGCACCGGTACCGGCCCTGGTCGAAACCCGCGCTGACGGCACGCTCGTCATCCGGTCCGACGCCGCCCTGTGGGCCCCGGCGCCCGGCCAGTACGCCGTGCTCTACCGCGGCGGGCAATGCCTCGGTGGAGCGGTCATCGCAACGGCCCATCCGCTATAATGCCGCGCTGTTCCGCAGGAACAGCCAGTCCCGAGCCTTCCCCCGCAGGGTTGCCGGATCCCCCGGGCCCGCACCGGCGGTGGCCGCCGCTGGCGCGCACCCAACAGCAGCATGGAGAGTTCCCAATGGCCGGTGCCATCGATGCCAAGTCTGTCCTGACCGTCGGCAAGCACGCGTACCAGTTCTACCGCCTCGACGCCGTCACCGATGGACATGTGGCGCGCCTGCCGTACTCGCTGAAGATCCTGCTCGAGAACCTCCTGCGCCATGCCGATGGCGGTGACGTGCGACCCGGGGACATCCGTGCCCTTGCCAGCTGGGACCCGCAGGCCGAACCGGACCACGAAATAGCCTTCACGCCGGCACGCGTGATCCTCCAGGACTTCACCGGGGTGCCGGCGGTGGTCGATCTGGCGGCGATGCGCGAGGCGGTTGTGACCCTTGGCGGCAAGGCCGAAAGCATCAATCCGCTGTCACCGGCCGAACTCGTCATCGACCACAGCGTGCAGGTCGACCGCTACGGCACCGCCGATGCGCTCGCCGGGAACATCGCCATCGAGTTCGAGCGCAACATGGAGCGCTATTCGTTCCTGCGCTGGGGACAGAACGCCTTCCGCAATTTCCGGGTCGTGCCGCCCAACACCGGCATCGTCCACCAGGTCAATGTCGAGCACCTGGCCCGCGTCGTGTTCGCGGCAGGGCCCGGCGGTGCGCGCGTCGCTTATCCGGATACCCTCGTCGGCACCGACTCGCACACCACCATGGTCAATGGCCTCGGCGTTCTCGGCTGGGGCGTCGGCGGCATCGAAGCGGAAGCTGCGATGCTTGGCCAGCCCGTGACCATGTTGATACCGCAGGTGCTCGGCGTGCGCCTGACCGGCAGCCTGCCAGCCGGAGCCACGGCGACCGACCTCGTCCTGACCCTCACCGAACTGTTGCGCAAGAAGGGTGTCGTCAACAAGTTCGTGGAGTTCTTCGGCGACGGCCTGTCGAACCTGCCGCTGTCGGATCGTGCGACGCTCGCCAACATGGCCCCGGAGTTCGGCAGCACCTGCGCCATCTTCCCGGTGGACCGCGAAACCATCCGCTACCTGCAACTCACCGGCCGCGACGCCGACCAGGTGGCGCTGGTGGAGTCCTACGCCCGTGCCCAGGGGCTGTGGCGCGAAGACGGCCAGGCGCAACCGCTGTACAGCGACGTGGTCGAACTCGACCTCGGCCGCATCGAGCCGACACTGGCCGGGCCGCGCCGGCCGCACGATCGCGTTCCGCTGCGGGCAGTCACGTCGGGCTATCGCAAGCTGGTGGCGGAAGCGACCACCGGGCGCAGCGGCAGCGGACGCGCCACGGTAACGCGAGGCAGCGACCGGTTCGAGATCGCCGACGGCGCCGTGATCATCGCCGCCATCACCAGTTGCACCAACACGTCCAACCCCAGCGTGATGATCGGTGCCGCCCTGCTGGCGCGCAATGCGCACCGCCGTGGCCTGAAGGTCAAGCCATGGGTCAAGACCAGCCTCGCTCCCGGCTCGCGCGTGGTGACGAACTACCTGCAGAAGTCCGGCCTGCTGCCCGATCTCGAGGCGCTCGGCTTCAACGTGGTCGGCTATGGCTGTACGACCTGCATCGGCAACTCCGGCCCGGTCGATGAGGCGATCGGTGCAGCGATCAGGGAAAACAAGCTCGTCGCCTGCGCGGTCCTGTCCGGAAACCGCAACTTCGAGGGCCGCATCCATCCGCTCGCGCGCATGAACTACCTCGCTTCGCCACCGCTGGTGGTTGCCTACGCACTGGCTGGCTCGATGAATGTCGATCTCGCAACCGAACCGCTCGGTACCGGTAGCGACGGGCGTCCGGTGTTCCTGAAGGACGTCTGGCCCGGCCACGACGAGATCCAGGGGCTGGTGGCCGGCAACGTCGACTCACACATGTTCAGGGAAAGCTACGCCGGTGTCTTTGCCGGCGACAGCAACTGGCAGAAGGTGCCGACGCCGACCGGGCAGGTCTACGCCTGGGACGCTGATTCGACCTACGTCCGCAATCCCCCATACTTCACCGGCATGACCCGCAAACCGGCGCCGGTACGCGACATCGCCGGTGCGCGCGTTCTGGCGGTGCTCGGCGACTCCGTGACAACCGACCACATCTCCCCGGCGGGCTCGATCGCGCAGGACAGCCCGGCAGGGCGCTACCTGGTCGAGCACGGCGTCAAACCGCGCGATTTCAATTCCTACGGCGCCCGCCGCGGCAACCACGAGGTGATGATGCGCGGTACCTTCGCCAACATCCGCCTGCGCAACCAGCTCGTGCCCGGGGTCGAAGGTGGAGTCACCATGCACCTGCCCGGCAACGAGCAGATGAGCATCTACGACGCCGCCATGCGCTACCAGCGCGATGGCATCCCGCTGGTCATCCTGGCCGGCAAGGAATATGGCAGCGGTTCGTCGCGTGACTGGGCAGCCAAGGGCACGATGCTGCTCGGGGTCAGGGCGGTGATCGCCGAGAGCTACGAGCGCATCCACCGCTCGAACCTGATCGGCATGGGTATCCTGCCGCTGCAGTTCGAGGCGGGCCAGAATGCGCAGAGCCTGGGCCTCAGTGGACGCGAGGTATTCGACATCGCCGGACTCGAAGGCGCTGCCGCCCACCACGTCACGGTCACGGCACGGCGCGACGATGGCAGCAGCGTGAAGTTCCAGGCGCGCGTCCGCATAGACACCCCGAAGGAACGCGACTACTACGCACACGGCGGCATCCTGCACTACGTCCTGCGCCAGCTGGTCGATGCCAGGCCCGCCAGCTGACGCCGGACAACCGCTGCCGGCAGCGCTCCTGGCAGCATTGCGCCGGGCACGGCACGTCACCGTTCTCACGGGGGCTGGCGTGTCGGCCGAGAGCGGCGTGCCCACGTTCCGCGAAGCGCTGACAGGGATGTGGGCGCGTTTCAACCCCGAGGATCTTGCCACCGCCGAAGCGTTCGCCCGGGATCCGGACCTCGTGTGGCAGTGGTACCAGTGGCGGCGCGATCTCGTCGCGGCGGCCCGGCCCAATCCCGCGCACGTCGCGCTCGCCGCCATGGAACGGCTGGTGCCCCGGCTCACGCTGATCACCCAGAACGTGGATGGCCTGCACCAGCAGGCCGGCAGCCGGCAGGTGATCGAGTTCCACGGCAACCTGCACCGCAATCGCTGTGCCGTGGACCGCGAACTGGTGGAGATGGATGTGAGCGGTTCGCGCCGCCCGCCCCGCTGCCCGCGCTGCGGCGGACTCCTGCGCCCGGACGTGGTCTGGTTCGGCGAGCCGATACCCGTGACCGCACTGGCCCTCGCCCGCACCGCGGCGTCCGATTGCGATTTGTTCGTCTCGGCGGGCACATCTGCGCTGGTCGAGCCGGCGGCGAGCCTCGCCATGCTGGCCCAGGAGGCGGGCGCGATGCTCGTGGAAATCAATCCGGCCGAGACGCCGCTGACGGTGCGTGCCGACTTCCGCCTGCAGGGGTCGGCCGGCCTGGTCCTGCCGGCGCTGGCATCGGCCCTCTGCTGACCGGCCCGCCGGCTCGTGCCAGACCTGATCGACATTGGCGCCAACCTCGCCCACGACAGCTTCGATCACGATCGCGAGGAAGTCATCGCGCGGGCCGCTGCCGCGGGTGTTTCCCGCCTGATCGTCACGGGCAGCACGGCGGCGTCGAGTCACGCAGCGCTCGGCCTGGCACGTCGCTTCCCCTCGCGGCTGTTCGCCACCGCGGGCATCCATCCGCACCACGCGCTGGAGTTTGGCCCTGATACAGCACAGGAACTGGTGGTGCTGGCCGCGCACCCCGAAGTGGTCGCCGTCGGTGAGTGCGGGCTCGACTACTTCCGCGACCTGTCGCCACGGCCCGACCAGCGGTTCGCCTTCGAACGCCAGCTCGGCCTGGCCACGGTCGTCGGCAAGCCCGTGTTTCTCCACCAACGCGACGCCCACGACGATTTCCTGGCGATGCTGCGCGAGCAGATCGGCGATCTCGCCGGTGGGGTGGCCCACTGTTTCACCGGCACGCCCGCCCAGATGGAGGACTACCTCGCCCTCGGCCTCTACATCGGCGTCACCGGCTGGATCTGCGACGAACGGCGGGGTGGTGACCTGCGGGCTGCAGCGGCGTCGCTCCCGCTCGATCGGGTGCTGCTCGAAACCGATGCCCCTTACCTGTTGCCGCGCACCCTGAATGCCAGCGTCGTGAGCAGGCGTAACGAGCCGGCATTCCTGCCGGCCGTTCTCGACATGACGGCGCGTTGCATGAACGTTGCCGCCGCGACGCTGGCGGCCGCCTCCACGGCCAATGCCGAGCGTCTCTTCGGCCTTCCCCCGGCCTAGCGTGGATCGCCGCTGGGGCGTGGTTTCGTCGCTGCGCCCAGTTCGGTCCACGCCGCGCGCAGCGCCGCCAGCGCTGTTGGCTCGGCGCCCGCCCGCTCGGCAGGCAGTCCGGCGAGGAACGCCTCCAGCGTGACCACGTTGGGCGGCACACCTTTGGTGAACTGTGCCCGCGCCGTGAATGCCACCACGCCACGGACCGGTACGTCCGGCAGCAGGCGCTTCACGGCGGCAATGCGGTCGTAGAGCGCAGGCAATGGATTGGCGAAGGTGAAGCGGTGTCGCGGACCGAGCACCGTCCACTCCTGCATCGCTTCGCTGCCGAAGACATGACCGGCGACATCGCGCACGGCTACGACCAGGATGGCCGGCCCGGTCAGCAGCAGATACTCCACGTGCAGCTCGCCACCGTCGGCATCCGGCACCAGCCTGTCGGCGAGGACGCCGTCGCAGGCGCGCGCGAAGCGCGCGCCGATGCTGCGCGCCGCCCGTCGGCGCCGTAGCCACCAGACGGCGCCACCAAGCACCAGCACCGCGACGGCGATGCCCGCAGCCGATGCGGCCGGACCGGGCCAGCTGCTGGCGCCGGGCGCCATGTGCGCTTCAGCGCCCGCCGAGCCGCGCGGCGAGCTCGGGAAGCTCGGCGGCGACCGTCTCGTACCTGGCGGGCAGGCTCAGCAGACGCGCAAGTTCCGGCGGCGGCACCACCGACTGACCCAGCAGCGGCTCGACGATGGTGTCGAACTTGGCCGGGTGCGCGGTCGCCACGGCGATCCAGTGGCGGCCACGGCACTCGCTGGCGGGCAACTGCCGGTACGCGTGCAGGGCAGTTGCCGTGTGCGGGCACCAAGGGATGGCGTGACGTGCGAACTCGTCGCGAATGGCGGCGCGGATCTCCGCATCCGTCACCGAAACGGCGGCGACTTCCTCGCGCAGCTCCGCCACGGTGCCGCACAGGTCGCGCAGACGTTCCATGTTGCTTGGATTGCCGACGTCCATCGCCGAGGCGAGGGTCGGTACGGTCGGCCGTGGCAGCCACTGGCCCGTGGCGAGGAAGTCAGTGACGGTGGTATTGGCGTTGGTTGCGAGCAGGATGCGCTCGATCGGCAGACCGATGCGGCGGGCCCACACGCAGGCGAAGGCATTGCCGAGATTTCCCGTCGGCACGATGAAGCTCGCCGGCCGGCCATGCTGCCTGAAATACGCGAGGCTGGCCTGGGCGTAATAGGCCGCCTGCGGCAGCAGCCGGCCGACATTGATGCTGTTGGCCGAGCACAGGTGGTGCCTGGTGCGCAGGTCCGCATCGGCAAAAGCCTGCTTGACGAGCCGCTGGCAATCGTCGAATTCACCCCGCACCGCCAGCGACAGCACGTTATCGCCCCAGCAGGTGAGCTGGTGCTGCTGGCGTGGCGAGACCCGGCCTTCGGGGAAGAGCACGACGACGCGGAAGCCGGGGCGGCGATGAAAGGCCGCTGCCACGGCACCGCCGGTATCCCCGGAGGTGGCCACGAGGATCGTCACCGGCTCGTGCCGCGCGGTATCGGCGCCCGCGATGCGTGCCATTGCCGCGGCGAGGAAGCGCGCACCGACGTCCTTGAAGGCTGCCGTCGGGCCGTGGAACAGTTCGAGGACGGAGAGTCCCTCCTCCAGCGGGCGCACCGGGACCGGGAAGTCGAAGGCCTCGGCGCACAGCTGCGCCACCCCGGACTCGAGCGTCGAACCAGCCACGAATGGCTGCAGCAACCGCGCAGCGACTTCGGCCAGCTGCGTGGCACCGGCGAAGGCTGCCAACGACAGCTGCGGGAGTCCGACCGGAACGTACAGGCCGCCATCGGGAGCCGTGCCGCTCATGATCGCCTGTTCGAGGCCGACGAGCTGTCCGCCGCGCGTACTGCGGTATTGCATGGCTGTCACGCTAGCGCGATGGTCCCAGATACGAGGCGAGCCGCAACAGGTCGGCGAATACGCCGGCGGCCGTCACGGCCGGGCCGGCGCCCGGACCCTGGATCACGAGCGGATTGGCGCTATAGCGGGCCGACTCGTAGCGCACGATGTTGTCGGTCAGGTTCATGTGTGCGAAAGGATGGTCGCGCCCGAGCGCCTCGAGCCGCACGGTGGCACCGTCGTGCCGGTTCAGCCGGCCGACGTAGCGCAGCACCTTGCCGGCATCGTGCGCCGCCCGCCAGCGTTCGAGCATGGCTGCATCGAATCCGGACAGGCGCTCGAGAAACCGGTCGACCGGCAGTTCCTCGAGACCGGCGGGGACGAGGCTCTCCACCCGCACGTCGCCCAGTTCCAGGCGCATGCCCATCTCGCGCCCGAGGATGATCAGCTTGCGGGCAAAGTCGAGCCCGGACAGGTCATCGCGGGGATCGGGTTCGGTATAACCCTTCTCGCGGGCCTCCCGCACGATCGTCGAAAACGGCCGCTCGCCATCGAAGACGTTGAAGAGATAGGCCAGCGTGCCCGAAAGGATTCCCTCGATGCTGACGATCTCGTCGCCGGTCTGGGTCAGGTCACGCAGGGTGCCGATCACCGGCAGCGCGGCACCGACCGTGGTTTCGTAGAGGAAGCAGGTGTGGTGGTGGCGGCACGCGGCCTGCAGCTGGTCATAGGCAGCCAGAGGACCGCTGTGCGCCTTCTTGTTCGGCGTAACGACGTGGATGCCGGCGCTGAGCCAGCCGAGATATCGGTTGGCGACGTCCTGGCTCGCCGAGCAGTCGACGACGCAGGCGTGTGGCAGGTGATCGGCTTTGACATGGCGGGCGAACGCCGCCCAGTCGAGTGGCTGCATGCGCTCGCCGAGCAGCTTGCGCCAGTCCGCGAGGTCGATGGCGCGCTCGGCCAGATGCATCTCGCGGGAGGTGACGATGGCGCGCACCCGCAGGTCGACGCCGAACTCGCGGCGCAGCCGGTCGGCCTCGGCCCCGATCTGGTCGAGCAGATTCGCGCCGACGTTGCCGGGACCGACCAGGCCGATCGAGATGGTCTTGGCCGAGAGGTAGAACCCGGAGTGGGTCGCGCGCAGTGCCCGCGTGGCGTCACGCTTGTCGATGACTGCCGAGATGTTGCGCTCCGAGGAGCCCTGCGCAATGGCGCGCACGTTGATGCCGGCGTTGCCGAGGGTGCCGAAGAACTTGGCCGCTACGCCCGGCAGGCCGGCCATGCCGTCGCCGACCACCGCAATGATGCTGCAGTCGTCCTGCACATCGACACTCTGGATCTGTCCCTGCTGCAACTCGAGCACGAAGGCCTGGCGCACGACCTGCTCGACCTGCGCGGCATGGCGCGCTGGCACCGCGAAGCAGATCGAGTGCTCGGAGCTCGCCTGCGAAATCAGGATCACGGAGATTCCGGCGCTGCGCAATGCGCCAAACAGCCGGTCGGCGGTGCCTGGCACGCCGATCATGCCGGTGCCTTCCAGGTTGACGAGCGCCACATTGTCGACCGAGGTCACGCCCTTGATCTGGTCGACGCTCGCGCCACCGCCTGGTCCGACGCGTGAACCCGGCGCGGTCGGATTGAAGGTGTTCTTGATGAAGATCGGGATCGAACGCATGACAGCCGGCGCCATCGTCTGCGGATGGATCACCTTGGCACCGAAATAGGCGAGTTCCATCGCCTCGTTGTAGGACAGCTCGCGGATGATCGCCGCTTCAGGAACCCGGTTCGGATCGGCGCTCAGCACACCATCGACGTCGGTCCAGATGATGATCTCACCGGCGTCGAGCAACGCACCGAAGATGGATGCGGAGAAATCGCTGCCGTTACGCCCGAGCGTGGTGTACAGGCCATTGCGCTCCGAGGCGATGAAGCCGGTGATGACGGCTATGCCGCACGTCATGTCGCCGAGGATGCGGCTGGCGCGCTCGCGCGATTCGGTCCACTGCACGGCAGGTCCGAGTTCACCGTGCTCGATGACGATGATCTGCCTGGCATCGACCCAGCGCACCGGGCGGTCGACCCCGGCCTGCCGGCAGCGCTCGCCGAGGTACGCCGCCAGCAGTCGCGACGACCACAACTCGCCGTAGCCCGCGATCAGGTCACGGCTGCGGTCGGCCGCCGAGCGCACCAGCGAAATCGCATGCAGCACGTCGCGGGCATCGCCGAGATCCGTGTCGAATGCGCTCAGCACGCCCGCAGCAGCGGTCGGTGACAGCAGCGTCGCCGCCGTGCTCCGGTAGCGGGTGGCGAGGGTTTCCAGCGCCGGGCCGATGCTGGCCGATGACTTCTCGGCACCGGCCACGAGCGAGAGCAGTGCGTCGGTCATCTTCGACATGGCCGAGACGACGACAGCCTGTCGGGCGGCTTTTTCCGCGAGCAGGATGTCGGCGACGCGACGGAAGCAGTCAGCGTCGGCCACGCTCGTGCCGCCGAACTTGTGGACCAGCCAGTTTTCGTTTGCCATGCTCGATTTCCTGCCTGCAGCTCGGCGCGGCGCAGAAGTCGGCGTCCCGCCAGCGCGCAAAGCGGCTAATAATACCCGCTTCACCCTGCCAGGCGCAGCCTGCCGGACGTTACACGACATCGATTTCCTGCCAGACTATGCGCCGGATCCGGTGCGGACGAGCGAACCCATGGCCAGGATATTCGTTGCCGGGGCCGAGCAGGCCCGCGATCGCACCGATGCGGACAGGTCGCTCGCCCACCCGGTGGACCGGCAGCTCGTCATCCGCAGTTTCAGCGATTCGACCTACCCGGAACTGATCGAGATCGAGCGCTACGGCCACGGTTTCTTTGCCTGGGGCCTGCCGCCGCGCGACAGTCACGTCGAAAACTGGTTTCTGATGGGCAAGGGCGACTTCGTCCTGCTCGGCTACAAGGGAGCCTATCGCTATTACGCGCGCGTGCTCGGTCGCTATCAGAACGAACGTGCGGCGCGCGCCATCTGGGGCAACGACGTCGACGAACAGGAGCTGCGCCAGTACCTGTTCTTTCTGAGCGAGCCCATCGCCCTCGGGCAGCCCTACTCCGCGCTGGCCGATTTCCTGCCGGAGCAATTCGCCGAGTTCGAACGCATGCCGGACGATACCGTCCGGCGCATCGAGAACGAATTCGGCTCCATCGAGCGCTTCGTGCGCCGGCGCCTGCTGACCAGTTCTGCGGGTGGGCCGATGCTCGACATGAGCGGACTCATCCAGATCTCCGAGCGCGAACTCGCGCGCCTGCGGGCCTTCGACCCGGACGATGGCAAGTCCGGGCGCAACCAGGTCATCGAGGGCATCATCCGCCGACGTGGACAGCCGGCATTCCGCCAGCAGCTGCTGGCCGCGTACGAATATCGCTGCGCCATCACCGGCTGCAATGCCATCGATGCCCTGGAAGCCGCTTACATCGTCCCGTACCGCGGCAAGGCGACGCACCACCCGTCCAACGGGCTGCTGCTGCGCGCCGACCTGCACACGCTGTTCGACCTCGGCAAGCTCGCCATCGATACCCGCACGATGACGGTCGTTCTTGCCGACGACATCACGGAGAGCAGCTACCGCATTCTCGCCGGCCGACCCCTGCGTTTTCCGGGTGACCAGGAGCAGCGACCGAACACGGAGGCGCTCGACCTGCACCGGCGTCTCGCCGGACTCTGACGCAGGCGCGGTTGCTCGGTAACTGATTTATTTAAAATGACTCGCTAATGATTGATATTTCGATAGATAGTGTTCAGATACGGTCATGCTGCCGGCTCCAGGGACTGCGGGTTCCGACCCTTGCAGCTCACCCGACCCCAACGCAAGATGCCCCGCCATGTTCATGACCCGTGAAAAATTCCTCGCCTGGCCCCGCAAGGCAATCACCCTGCTCGGCATGTCGGGGGTCGGCAAGACCATGCTGGCCGGCAGGCTGCCGAAGCGCTTCTGGTTTCACTACTCCGGAGACTACCGCATCGGCACGAAGTACCTCGGCGAGCCAATTCTCGACAACGTCAAGCGCCAGGCGATGGGAGTCCCTTTCCTGCGCGATCTCCTGCGCAGCGATTCGATCTTCATCGGCAACAACGTCACGATCGACAACCTCGAACCGGTCTCGACCTTTCTCGGCAAGCTGGGCTCCCCGTCACGGGGCGGGCTCACTCTCGCCGAGTTCAAGAAGCGCCAGCAGCTGCACCGCGATGCGGAAGCATCGGCGATGAAGGACGTGCAGGTGTTCATCGACAAGGCGAAGGAGATCTACGGCTACGACCACTTCCTGAACGACGCCGGCGGCAGCATCTGCGAGATCGACGACCCGGAGATGCTGCGGGTACTCTCGGAACGAACGTTGATCCTCTACCTGCGTGCCGGACCCGACATGGAGCAGGAACTGATCCGTCGCGCCACCAGTAACCCGAAGCCGCTGTACTACCGCGAGGACTTCCTCGACAGTCGCCTGGTCACCTACCTGCAGCGCGAAGGGCTCTCTTCACCGGAGGAGATCGATCCCGACCGGTTCGTCCAATGGATCTTCCCGGAACTCCTGCAGCACCGCCGCCCGCGCTACGAGGCCCTTGCCGCCCGCTACGGCTATACCGTCGACACCAGGGACATCGCTGCGGTACGCGACGAGGCGGGTTTTCTCGAACTCGTGGCGACGGCGATCGATCGCCGCAGCCGCAACGGCTGACGCGGGCAACGCCGGCGGGATTGCATCGCGGTGGGTCTCTATCAGCGCCGCATCCTGCCCTGGGTCATCGACCGTGGCATGCGCAACTCCGTCATGGCGCAGTACCGGCCACGGGTTCCGCCACTCGCCAGCGACCGCGTGCTCGAGGTCGGTCTCGGCGCCGGCATGAACCTGCCGTATTACGGGGCCGCGGTTACCCACCTCTTCGGCATCGAGCCGACGACGGCCCTGCGCGATGCCGCTGCCGCCGTGGCCGACACTGTCCGGTTTCCGGTGACTCTGCTCGACTGCGGGGCGGAGACCATCCCCCTGGAGACCGGCTCGATCGACACCGTCGTGAGCACCTGGACCCTGTGTTCCATCCCCGGGATCGAAGCCGCCCTCGGCGAAATACGGCGTGTCCTCAAGCCTGGCGGGCGGCTCCTGTTCATGGAGCACGGTCGTGCGCCTGACGCCGACGTGGCGCGCCTGCAGGACCGGCTCGCGCCGGCTTTTCGCGGGCTGGCTGGCTGCAACCCCAACCGCCCCATCGACCAGCTCGTCGCGGCGGCCGGATTCGGTTTCGAGCAGATCGAACGCACGTACCTCGACGGCCCCCGCTTCCTGTCCTTTCACTACATCGGCGTAGCGCGGCCGCACTGAAGGTGCCAGCGCGGCCGATGCGCGGCAAGGGCGTCAATTACCCTGCTCAATCTGAAGTTGGGAGACGCGCATGAGTCGGCTAGACTGCCCCGGCAGCGCCAGACGAGGTGTTGCGGGCGGCCCCGCGGGCCAGTCCCCGGAGCCACCGCAGACAAGGCCGGCCGAAACCGGCCGGATGAATCCGATCCATGAGCATCAACGAACGCCCCCGTCCGCTCGACGGCTTTCGCGTCCTCGAGCTGGGCCAGCTTCTCGCCGGCCCCTTCGCCACCAGCATGCTTGGCTACTACGGTGCCGAGGTCATCAAGGTCGAGCCGCCCGGCACGGGTGATCCGATCCGCACCTGGCGCGTCATGAAAGACGGTGTTTCACTGTGGTGGCACAGCCTGGGACGCAACAAGAAGTGCGTCACCGTCAACATGCGCACCCCGGAGGGCCGTGAACTCGTGCGTCAGCTGGCCGCGAAGTCCGACATCCTCGTGGAGAACTTCCGCCCCGGCACCATGGAAAAATGGGGACTTGGTCCGGACGATCTGCGCCGCACCCACCCCGAACTCATCTACGCGCGCATCTCGGGCTACGGGCAGACCGGTCCCTATGCCTCCCGCACCGGATTCGCCTCGGTCTGTGAAGGCGTCGGCGGGTTCCGTTACGTCAACGGTTTTCCGGGCGAGGCGCCGGTCAGGCCGAACCTCAGCCTCGGCGATACCCTGGCCGCCGTGCACAGTGTGATCGGCATCCTGCTCGCCTGCGTGCATCGCCTCAAGGGCGCGGGCCACCAGGGCCAGGTCGTCGATACGGCGCTCTACGAGGCCGTCTTCAACATGATGGAAGGCGTGGTGCCGGAGTATTCCGGCGCCGGCGTGGTCCGCGAACCGTCGGGCTCGACGCTGACCGGCATCGTCCCGACCAACACCTATCGCTGCCGCGACGGCCGCTTCGTGATCATCGGTGGCAACGGCGACTCGATCTACAAGCGCCTCATGGGCGCGATCGGGCGCCAGGACCTCGCCGACGACCCGCGCATGGCCAGCAATGCCGGCCGCGTGCAGCACGAGAAGGAACTCGACGCGGCCATCACCACCTGGACCGGTACGCTGACCAGTGCCGAGGTCCTGGCGGCACTCGAAAAAGTGGACGTCCCGGCAGGCCCGATCTACAGCGTCGGCGACATGATGAAGGACGAGCATTTCCGCGCCCGCGGCCTGTTCGAAAAGGTCGAAGTCGACGGCGGTGAACTGACCATTCCGGCCATGGTGCCCTTCCTCAGCGACACGCCAGGGCGCACGGTATGGCCGGGGCCCGCCATCGGCGCCCACAACCAGGAAGTCTTCGGCGGCTTGCTCGGTTACACCGCGGCCGACCTGCGCCGCCTGCAGGATCAGGGCGTGATCTGAAGCAGTGCCGGGAGCGTACGGTGGCTGGCCGCAAGCCGGTCGGCACCCGCCGCCGACAGCATCGCGGAGTCCGCGGCGCCGGTCAGAACGCCGATGGCGCACATGCCTGCAGCCCGCGCGGCTTCGACGTCGTGGCGCGTGTCGCCGACATAGGCTGCAGTCTCCGGCCGACAGTCGAGCCGCGCCAGGCACTGCAGCAGCCCCTCGGGGTCGGGTTTCCCGCGGCTCACATCGGCAGCGGTGACGACGACTTCGAAGTGGTCCATCAAACCGGCGCGTTCCAGTGGGCGAAGCGATTCGCCGCGGGAACCGGTATAGATGGCGAGCCGCAGACCGGCCCCGCGCAGGCAGTCGAGCGTGACGCCCAGGCCGGGGACGACTGTAACGCTCTCCTCGAGCACCGCCGGCCAGTGACGCAGGGTCTCCTGTCGCAGGATGGCCGCCACTTCACGGTCCTCCCGCATGGCGGCCGGCATGATCAGCTGCCAGAGCGACTCGCCACCGTTCAGCGCGCGCCGTACGGCTGCCAGGGGCACGTCGAGCCCGAACGGCGCCGCGGCCCGCGCCGCCGCCAGGTGCATGCCCTCGATCGAATCCACCAGGGTGCCATCGACGTCGAATATCACGGTATCGAGCCGACCGATCCGGCCGCTGGACAGCGTGACCAGATCTCCGTCGCGCCAGGCGCCGTGCGTGCGCAGGGCGAGCGCCGCGATCACCTCGATCTGCGCGGTGGGATACACCGACACTCGTGGCACCACCGCCACGCCAGGCACGGCGTCGGCGATGCGTACCGGCAGCAGATCGGCCGCACAGCTCGCGGCATCCGGCGGCGGCAGCAACTGCGCGTCACGGTCCAGGATCGAGCGCAGCCCGGTTGCAGCACCCTCCCCCACGAGTTGCAGGTTCAACGTGCCGGGAAACGGCTCGATCCCGAACTGCTCCCGCAGCGCCAGCCGCACCCAGGGCAGGTCGACGAAGCTCGCGCCGCGGCCGAGACCGCTGCTCACACGGCCGGTCAGTTTCCAGGGTTCGTGCATGTGGTGGTGCGCCGCCCGCGCGTCGCCCCGGCGCGTCAGGCGGAGTCGCCGGACGCCGGCCGGGTGCCAGGCGCCGCGGTCCGGTGCCCGGAGACAGGTCCGGGTCCCAGCCAGCGCCCGAGGCGGATCGCCGACCCAACGAGCCCCGCCCCGGCGGCCAGCCAGCTCAGCGTGCGTCGCCGGCCGAGAGTGGCCACGACCAGGATCCCGGCGCCGACGGCCACGGGATGACTGAGCACGCGGCCGAGCCCCGCCAGGATCCGGTCGGCCGAGTGCAGCGGTGTCGAGACCTCGCCGTACAGCGTCCGCATGGCCGCCCGCTGTTCCCCGCACTGGTGCAGCAGCGCCCGGCGTCGTTCCTGCAGCACCTGCGACATCCGCGTTATCCGCGATCCCGCCACCGCTCACTGTCGCGCGCGAGCTCCGCGAGAGTGCCGGCGAACGGCTGCGGGCGCGTGCGCCACAGCTGCGCCAGACGCCACGCGGCGGCGCCTGCGAGCGCGAGGAAAGCGAACGCCACCAGCCCGGTCGCCAGCAACCGGTGTGTGTCCCAGAAATAGATGACGATCCAGAGCGCCGCGACGATCAGGCCGATCATCGCGGCCTGGATGGCGAGCAGCAGCCAGCCGAGCATGACGGCGGCCCGGTGCAACTCCAGCTGCGCCTCGACCGACAGCAGTTCGAGTCGTGTGCGCACCAGCGCCAGCACCGTCGCCAGCAGGTTGGCTCCCGAGGCAAGGAGGCGGCCGATCGGTCCGGCGCCGGGCGGAACTGTCATGGCACGAGCCGGTTACCGGTTCAGCGCCGAGCGATGAGCAGGCCGAGCAACAGTCCCAGTCCGGCGGCGATGCCGACCGCCTGCCAGGGATTTTCGTGGACAAACTCATCGGCCCCTGCCGCGGCTGCCTTGATCTCGCGCACGGCTGCTTGCTCGGCCTCCGCCAGCCGCGCGCGCGCCTGGGCAAGTGAGGCCTGCGCCCGCTGCCGCAGTTCGTGCAGCCGATCGCCCGCCTGCCCTGCCGTCGCCTGCAACAACGCCTCCGCGTCACGGATCACCAGTTGCAGGTCCTCGATCAGCTTGTCGGTCGAGACGTTCTCGGTCATGGTCGATTCCCGGCGGGTCGGATGAACCCCGATTGTAGACGCCTCACGGACCGGACGGCGAACGGGCTGCCATCGGCCATCCGGCACTTCGTCAGTCGGGCTCACGCCCGATGCCGCAACAAGGCCCGCTTACCGTCGCCTCGTCGGCCGAGAGGACCTGCCCCCGGATGGGGTTCGGCCGGAACACCGTGCACCCCTTCAGTCCCAAGTCGTGTGCGGCCAGGTAGATCTCGCCGAAACTGTCGCGGCCGATGTCCGGATCGACGTTGATCGTCTTGGAGATGGCATTGTCGACCCAGGGCTGCAGGGCTGCCTGCATGGCCAGGTGGGCTGCGGGCTCGACCCGGGCAGCCTCGAGCAGGACCTGCGGCGCGGCTTGCGCCGGAAAGCACCGCTGCCATGTGGCCCAGGCGAAATCGCTGGCGTGGTGCGTCTCGAAGACCCCGTCCGCACCGAGGATGCGCCGCTGTGCCTCCAGGGCAAAGACCGGTTCGATGCCACTCGACAGGTTGCCGGCCAGCAGGCTGATCGTCCCCGTCGGCGCTATGGCCAGCAGGTGGCTGTTGCGGGTGCCGTGTTCCCCGATCGCGCGGCGCAGTTCCGCCGGCAACCGCTGCACGAAGCCGCTGGCGAGATAGGCCTCACGATCGAGGGCCGGGAAACTGCCGCGCTCGCGGGCCAGGTCGACCGAAGCGCCGTAGGCAGCCAGGCACACGGTACGCATGATCTCCTCGGCGACCCCACGGGCGGTCCAGCTGTCGTAGCGCTGGCCGAGCATCGCCAGGGCATCGGCGAGGCCGGTGATGCCGAGCCCGACGCGGCGCGTCGCGCGTGCCAACACGCCCTGTTCTGGCAGTGGAAACCCTGTTATATCAATAATATTGTCGAGAAACCTCACTGCCAGTCGAGTGGTGAGACGCAGCCGCTCCAAATCGAGGTGTGCGCCGGGCGTGAACGGCTCGAGGACGAATGCCGTCACGTTCAGCGAGCCAAGCGTGCAGGCCCCGAACGGCGGCAGCGGAATCTCACCGCAGGGATTCGTCGCCGTCAGGTGCTCACGCCAGTGCAGGTTGTTGTCGCGATTGATGGCATCGACGAACAGGACACCCGGCTCCGCGGTGTCGTAGGCTGCAGCCACCAGCCGCTGCCACAAGGCCGCCGCCGGCACCACCCGATACACACGACAGGGCACCGGTCCGGCCGTGCCCGTCCAGCGGCGTACAGTGGCCGCGATCTGCGCCTCACCCGGCCCGACCGGAAATACGAGTGGCCACTCGGCACGCTGGCGCACGGCCTGGACGAATTCATCGCTCACCTGCACCGAGAGATTGAAATGGCGCAACGCCGCTGGGTCGCGCTTGGCATCGATGAACGTCTCGATGTCCGGGTGATCGCAGCGCAGGGTCCCCATCATGGCGCCGCGGCGCGCGCCGGTGGACAGCATGGTCGCGCAGGTCGCATCCCAGATTCGCATGAAGGAAACGGGTCCGGAGGCGATCGAACCGCTCGCGCGGGCCACGCTGCCCTGCGGCCGCAGCGTCGAAAAGTCGTAGCCAACCCCGCCGCCCTGCTGCATCGTCAGCGCGCCCTGGGTGAGGCTGTCGAAGATGGCGGGCAGGCGGTCCTCGATGATCCCCATCACGAAGCAGTTGCACAGCGTGACGCGCCGGCCGGTACCGGCACCGGCCATGATCCGGCCACCCGGCAGGAATACGAAGTCCTGCAGCAGGGCGCGGAAACGGGCCGCCCACCCCGCCTGGTCCGTCACCTCAGCCGCGGCGACCGCCGTGGCGACACGCGACCAGGTGGCTTCGATGTCCGGTTCGCCGTCGTGTCGATAGCGGGACTGCCAGACGAGGCGCGAGATCGCGGGCCAGTGTTCCATCGTCAGGGTGACGGTGCGCGGCTGACACCGACCGCCGTGACCTTGTACTCCGGGCAGTGCGACAGGGGATCGCGGTTGCCACCGACCAGCGCGTTGGCGTGCGTTTCCGGAAAATGAAACGAGAGGAACAGCGTACCGGACGGGACGTCGGTGCCGAGTCGCAGTGGCGCCTCGATCCGGCCGGTACGGCTCTCGACGACGATGCGCTCCCCGTCTGCGACGCCCTCCCGGGCTGCGTCGGCCGGGTTCATGACCAGCCAGTCCTGTGCGGCGAAGGCGAGGTTGCCTGTGCGCCGGGTCATGGTGCCGACGTTGTAGTGCTGCAGCACGCGCCCGGTGATGAGCAGGTATGGCCAGCGCGTGGTGGTGGTCTCCGGCGTCGGCACGAAATCGATCGCGGCGAACAGCCCGCGACCGCGCAGGAAGCCGTGCTCATGGACGCGCGCCGTGCCGGGGTGGTGCAGGTCCGGGCACGGCCACTGCAGGCCGTCGTCGTCCAGCCGGTCGTAGCGCACGCCGCCGAACATGGCCGGAGCGACGGTGGCGATCTCCTCCATGACAGCGGCCGGATCCTGGTAGCGCCAGTCCGCACCGAGCCGGCGACCCAGATCGGCGGCGACCTGCCAGTCCGCGCGCGCTTCGCCGGGCGGCGGCACGACGGTGCGCACGCGCTGGATCCGCCGCTCGCCGTTCGTGAACGTGCCGTCGTGCTCGAACACGCCGGCTGCCGGCAGCACCAGATGGGCGTAGCGGCTGGTTTCCGACAGGAACAATTCCTGCACCACGACCAGGTCGAGATTTGCCAGAGCACGAATGACGCCCGCCTCGTCGGGATCGCTCTGCACGATGTCCTCGCCCTGGATCCAGAGCGCCTTCAGGTGTCCGTCGCGCGCCGCAGCCAGCATCTGCGGGATCGTCCAGCCCGGTGCCGCCGGTGGCGGGCGTCCCCAGACGCGCTCCAGCCGCTCGCGAACGGCCGGGTCGGCGACCGGCTGGTAACCGGCGACGTAATTCGGCGCACAGCCCATGTCGGCGTTGCCCTGGACGTTGTTCTGCCCGCGCAGTGGCAGAACGCCCGCCCCGGCGCGGCCGATACTGCCGGTCAGCAGGGCGAGGTTTGCCAGCGCCCGCACGCTGTCGGTCCCCTGGGTGAGTTCCGACAACCCGAGTCCGCTCACGAACAGCACCGGCCCGTCCCTGCCGATGACACGCGCTGCCTCGCGGACGATCTCCGGGGCGAGCCCGGTCGGCCGCACCAGCTCCTCGAGTGAACGGTCCCGCAGGTGTTCCTGCAGGGCTGCGAACCCCTCGGTGCGGCCTGCCACGTAATCCTCATCCACCAGCCCCTGTCCGATCAGTTCGCGGGCGAGCGCATTGAACAGGGCCACGTTGGTACCGGGGCGCAGCTGCAGGTGCAGCGTCGCCCAGCGACAGAGCTCGATATCGCGCGGATCGACCACGACCAGCCTGGCACCGCGGCGGGCGGCCTGCTTGATGCGCGCACCGATGACCGGGTGTGCCTCGGTGGGATTGGCGCCGGCCAGCACGATCGTGCGTGCCTGCTCGATGTCGGCGTAGGACGCCGAAGCAGCGCCGGTTCCGGTCGCAAGCCCCAGGGCCAGCGCCGTCGAGGAGTGGCAGACGCGTGCACAGCAATCGACGTTGTTCGTGCCGATGATGGCCCTGAACACCTTCTGCAGCAGGTACGCAGCCTCGTTGGTCGAGCGCGAGGATGTGACCACGCCGAGGGCATCGGGACCGTGCCGGTCGCGGATGGCGTCGATCTGCGTCACCACCCAGTCCATCGCCTCCCCCCAACTCACGGGTTGCAGCTGCCCGTTCCGGCGCAGGAGGGGTTGCGTGAGCCGGTCGGCGGAGCGTTGCCACGCGTGGGCGTAGCGACCCTTCGCGCACAGGTGTCCGCGATTGACCACGGCAGCCGCCGTGCCCTCAATGCGGACGATCCCGCCATCGTGACTCTCCACGTCGACATTGCAGCCAACGCCGCAGTAGCCACACACCGTGCGCACCGGCGCCCCGGTCGATCTGACGGCGCCCGGCCGGCGATCGACGTCGTGCAGGGCTCCGGTGGGGCATTCATCGACGCAGGCCCCGCAGCTCACGCAGGGCGAGTCGGCGAAGGTCTCCTGCGTGCCGAACAGCAACCGCGTTGCACCGCCACGCTCGCCGACGGCAAACACGAACTGCCCCTGCAGATCCTCGCAGGCGAGAAGGCAGCGGCGACAGACGATGCACGCGCCCGGGTCGAAGCGCAGGTACGGATGTGGTTGCACGGGAAAGGGCTGTTCGCCAGCGCCACGGTCCGGCACTACGCCGTAGCGTTCCAGCAAGGCCGCGAACTCTCCGGCGTTGCGCCCGGGGTGACCTGGCGCGCCACCGGCATGCGGATACTGGTTGACCATGAGTTCAAGGATCTGTCGCCGTGAGTCCTCGAGCCGTGTCGTGGCCGTGTGCACCCGCATGCCGTCGGCGGCGGGTGCGGTGCAGGCAGCCAGCGGTCGCGCGGCTCCTTCCACCTCGACCTGGCAGAGTCGGCAGCCTCCCTGCGGCGCCGATCCGCCCCGGTGGCAGAGCGTTGGAATAGCCGGACCACGGCCTGCCTGCCGTGCCGCGTCGAGCAGTGTCGTGCCGGGCGCAACCGACACCGCGACATCGTCGATGACCAGCCGGAGTTCAGTCATGACCGTCAGGTCCAGCCGCTGCCGCCTGTCGCCGGAGTTCGAGCAGCTCGCGAATCGGGCCGGGGATGCCCTGGCCAAACCCGCAGAGGCTGCCGGCTTCGATCATGTCGAGCAGCGGTGCGAGTTCGGCACCAGCCCGCTCGCTGTCTTCCCGACCACCGCGCAGGCGACCGACGAGTTCGGCCAGGCGATGCGAGCCGAGGGCGCAGGGTGCGCAGCGGCCGCAGGACTCGGCGACCATGAACCAGGCCCAGCTGCGCAGCACCGCATTCAGGTCCGTTCCCGACTGAATGGCCACCAGGCCACCATGGCCCAGCCGGATACCGCGTGCCGCCAGCGCCGGGAAATCGACGGCGACGTCGAGCACATCCGGTCGCAGCACGCTGCCCATCGGGCCGCCGAGCACGATTGCCTGCAGCGGTCGCCCATCGCGCGAGCCACCCGCCTGCCCGTGGACGAGTTCGGCGAGGGTCACGCCGAACTCCGCTTCGACGATGCCGGATCGGGCGAAGCCGCGGTTGAAACAGAAGGCTTTGGTGCCCGGTGAAGCCCGCGTCCCGAGCTTGCGGAAGGCTGCGGCACCCTCGCGGACGATCCACGGCACGTTGACGAGCGTTTCGATGTTGTTGACCACGGTCGGACAGCCGTGGAGCCCGGCGACGGCCGGGTAAGGCGGCCGCACACGTGCCTCACCACGCTTGCCCTCGATCGCATTCAGCAGGGCGGTCTCCTCGCCGCAGACATAGCTGCCATGGCCGGTGACAAGGCGTACGTCGCAGGCAAAGCTCCCACCGAGCACCGCTGCACCCAGGAGCCCCGCTGCACGCGCCTCCGTGATGGCCTGGCGCATGCGTTCCCGGGCCCGCGGATACTCTGCCCGGACATAGACGATCGCCTCGTTCGCGCCGACCGCAAATGCACAGAGGAGCAGCCCCTCGAGCACCGCGTGTGGGTCGTCTTCGAGCAGCACCCGGTCGATGAACGATCCGGGATCGCCTTCGTCGCCGTTGGCGACCACGAACCGGCGCGCGCCCGGGGCGCTGGCGCAGGCGCGCCACTTCGCGCCGGTCGGATAGCCGGCACCGCCACGGCCCTGCTCCCCGCTGGCCTCGATCTGCGCGAGCACGTCGCCCGGCCGGCCGGCCACCACGGCCGCAAGCGCGTCGTAGACTCCGGCGGCGCGGGCGCGATCGAGCACCGCATGTGAACCGCGGCCGATGCGTTCCGTGATGATGGCCCGCGACGATATGTGGCGAACGTCCAGCGGCGCTGCCGGCAGGCGCGGGCCTCCCGCACACGTCCATTGCAGCGCGTCAGCCCCGGTCAGGACCTGCTCGCCGGCGGTGAGGATTGCGGGGGAACGGTCGCACATGCCGAGGCAGAAGACCGGTGAGGTCGTTCCCTGCGCTGCGAGCCTGGCGGCAAGCTCGGGCGCGCCGTTCAACTCGCAGGACAGTCCGCGACACACCGCGACGTGATTGCCGGTCGGCGCCTGGTAGGCGAAGAAGCTCCGCACGCCGCGTGCCGCGACTGACCGGTCCTTGCTCATGCCACCATCTTACCGCCGGCAGTGCGTCGGAACGGAGCATGATTTCGGGCATGCCGGGCGAGCCGTGAACGCGCGGGCTGGCCGGGGCTATCATGCACGGCAGGACGTGGATGCCAGGCGGCAGAAATGAAATCATCGCCGTGACCGTCATGAGCAGGTACCGCCCGCGGTTCTCTCCGGGCGCCTGGCTGAATGCCAGCGGGCGGCGGCTCGGACGCGTCCTGCTCGGGGTCTTCGCCGTCACCATGGTCGGCGCAATCGCGGTGCTCGCCTGGGCGCGCCAGACCGTACCGGTGGCGAATTCGGCACGGATTGCGCTCGACTCGGACGAGGCAGTGATCGTCTCGATCACGGACTGGCTCGTCTTCCGGCCACGCGACGGCGATCCGGTGACCGGGCTCGTCTTCTATCCTGCGGCCCGGGCCGCACCCGTGGCCTATGCTCCGCTCCTGCATGCCCTCGCGGCACGCGGCCACCTGGTCGTCCTGTGCCCGATGCCGCTCAATCTCGCGCTGTTCGCCGCCGACTGCGCAGCGCGCGTCATGCCGCGGTTTCGCGAGATCCGCCACTGGGTCGTCGGCGGACACGGCCTCGGTGGCACGATGGCCGCTGAGTTCGTCGCGCGCCACCCTGGGAATGCCGCAGGCCTGGTGCTCTGGGCAGCCATGCCGGCCTGGTATACGGATCTGGCGGCGCAGGATATCCCCGTGCTTCTCGCCTACGGCGGGCGCGATCCGGATGCATTGCCCGAGGCGGTCGCCGCCGCTCGATTGCAGCTGCCGGTGCGGACGGTCGAGGCATCGATCCCGGATGCCGATCGGTGGAGTTTCGGTGCCTTCGCCGCCGCCGTTCGGCACGAGGACCAGCAGGCAATCCTGCTCGATGCCACCGATGCGTTCCTGCAGGCCATGGCACCCTTCGTCACCCCGCTCGACGAGCGCGGCAGCTGAGCCGCACGGCGGTCGGCGATCGACAGGTTGCAGGCACCCGATGGAATCCCCGTAGAATTCCGCTGGCCCCAGGACAGCCCTCACCCCTATCGACCCGACCGGAGTCCCTGATGCAGGACATGCGCTCATTTGTAACTTCGCTGGAACAGCGTGGTGAGCTGGTGCGCATCCGCCGCCCGGTCGACAGCCGGTTCGAACTCGCTGCGGTGATGACGCGCCTCGAAGCTGCCGGCAAGGCATTCGTCTTCGAGCAGGTCCGGGGAGCACGATATCCATTGGTCGGCGGACTCTTCAGTCGCGTCGAGCGTTTCGGCGCGGCGCTCGGACGCGGGCCGGACGGGTTCACCCACAAAGATATGGAGGCGGCGCTCGAGCAGGCCAAAGCGCAGCCAATCGCGCCGGTGGAGGTCGCTACCGGTGCCTGCCATGAAGTCATCCACACTGGCGACAGCCTCGATCTGCGCCACCTGCCGGTACCGTGGTTCTTCGAGCGCGACAGCGGGCCGTTCATCACGGCGGGCGTCGGTTTCGCGCGTCATCCGCATTCAGGCGTGATCAACGTCGGCTTCTACCGCACGTTGATCCTCGGCCGCGACTCTTGCGCGATCAATGCGAGTTCGCTTTCCGACCTGCGCCGCATCTACGGGCACGCCGCAGCGCACGGCGGCGAAATGCCCATCGCGCTGGCCATCGGCGTGGAACCCGCGCTGCTGTTCGCCGCGGCCTCCAAGCTGCCGCCGACGATTTCCGAGATCGACATTGCCGGCGGTTTGAAGGGAGCGCCAATCGAGGTGACGCGCGCCTTGACGAGTGACCTGCTGGTGCCTGCCAATGCCGAGTTCGTCGTCGAAGGTACGGTCGATCTCTCGCGACGCTGCACCAATGTGCTCGGTGAGTACGCCGGCCAGTATGGCCCCGAGAGCGCTCCGGTGACCCGCGTCACAGCTATCACCCACCGCCGCGAGCCGCTCTTCTGTTCGATCCTGGCCGGGCGCAACCCGGAGCACAACACCCTCGGCAAGATCGCGACCTACGGCATCAAGCGTGACCTCGCCGCCCGTCTGCTGCAGATCGATCCCTGCGTGCGTCGCGTCAACATTTTCTCCGATCCGCGCCTTGGCCCGATGGTGCACGTCGCCATTGCCATCGCCAAGCAGGCCGACGGACAACCGGCCGAACTTATCCGCCGGGTATTCTCGACGCCAGGCAACATCTTCCCGGTGAGTCGCATCGCCCGCCGGGTGATCATTGTCGACGAAGATGTCGACGTCGACAGCATCGAGGATGTGGAATGGGCTATCTGGAGCCGGCTGGCAACGCCCGAGCAGATGGTCCTGATCCCCGGCGTCGAGAGCTGGGAACTCGATCGCGTCTCGCGCCCTGGCGAGGGCTCACTGCGCGTCGGTATCGACGCGACCATGCGTATCCGCGACCGCGACGCCCTCGCGCGCCCCTGCACACCCGGGTTCGAGTCCATCCGCCTCGAGGATTACCTGGATGGACCCGCCTGATCGCCACGAAGGAGATCGCCATGACCAGCGACAAGCCGCGCCTGAAACGCTCGCACGACCGGATGATCGCGGGTGTTTGTGGCGGGATCGCCGAGTGGCTCGGCTGGGATCCGACACTGGTACGCCTGCTCTACATCGGCATCTCGATTCTCTCGGCAGCATTCCCAGGGATCCTCGCCTACCTGGTGCTGTGGTTCGTAATGCCCAAGGCCGGTAGTGGTGCCGGCTAGAGACGCCGACGCCGACTCCGCCTGCTAGCCGCCCGGCGGGCAAACTACCCGGTTCCAGCCTCCGCTGGCAGTCATCGCTTGAGTAAAGTCTCAGCGTCTTCTGTTTAATTGCCTGTTTTTACAGAATGTTATCTTCTGTAATCTAGAATTTCTGTTAAGAAACAAGACTTAGCAGAGCCCTATAAGTCCCGGTTTCTACGAATGTAATCTTCTTGACGGCGGCCGCATTTGGGAATATTTTCCCGAATCAAAGAATTTATGTTTAATGCCAGAACCCGACCTGAAGCTCGCAATCCTGGCTGCCTACAAGCGGCTACTGCGACCTCTGATTCGGATCCTGATCAGAAATGGCGTCTCGTTCGGTGAGTTCAGCGAGGTAGCCAAGGACGTATACGTGGAGGTCGCAGCCGACGACTTCCGCCTGCCCGACAAGAACATGACTCAGGGCCGCATCGCGATCCTGACCGGGCTGACGAGAAAGGAAGTGAATCGGCTGGTTACG
>CAUJIY010000164.1 GCA_963205295.1 Pseudomonadota bacterium | reverse complement strand
GGCACAGGGCGGGCGGTGGCGGGCCGGGTTCGCCGCCGGGTTCTTCGGCAGTGCCGCCGGCGGGTTCAATCCGGGGAGGTTCGGTGGGGCCGGTACCGCAGCGATGGTCCTGCGGGTGCTGAAAGCCGCCGTGGTGGGCGGTACCGCTGCGCGGCTCGGCGGGGGGAAGTTTGCCAACGGGGCGGTTACGGGGGCGTTTGTCCAGGCGTTTAATCACGGACAGCACGACGAGGCGACGGACCAGGAACCCACCGGCCCCACTGCCGTTGGTAACCCAGATGGATCGGTGACCATTACCTATCCCGATGGGTCGACAGAAACTCGAATTGGCGGCACGCGAGCGTGGCGCAACAACAATCCCGGTAATGTCCGGATGGGAAGCTCGCGGAGCGTTGTAAGGGCAACAGCAATTGGTGAGGCCGGAGGCTTCGCTGTCTTCCCTGACTACGCGACCGGCCGAGCGACTCTCGGAGATCTACTTTCTCAGGATTTCTACCAGAACCTCACCGTAAACGATGCGATTACGAGATTCGCACCGCCCGTCGAGAACAATACGGCTGCATATCAGGGCTTCGTTAGTCGAAGCGTGGGAGTACCCGGCACTAGGCTGATGAGCAGTCTCTCATCGCAGCAGTTCCAGAATACGCTCAATACCATTCAGCGCATGGAGGGATGGCGAGAGGGAGACGTCATCCGTAGGCCTGGGCCATGACGCTGTGGTATCGGTGCGGTCTGGTCCTATGCGTAGTGCTTGCCGCATGCGCCAATGCAACGATTATTGGGGGCGCCACGCAACTGTGCTTTTCGCCTTGCACCGTCGAGGTAGAAGGTATTCTGATCTCTGAGGAGAAGTTTGGCCCGCCAAATTTCGGCGAGACGCCAGACCAGGATGCGCGATTGCAGGTATTTATTATTCAGTTGGATCGACCGGTGGATATTGTTCCGGCTACGCCAGGGAGTCAGGAAGGGGACGCGATGTCTGGCGTCCGGCGAGTTCAGCTGGAAGTGTCCCCGTTACCGCCGCAGACGAAGAGTCTTGTATCGAGGCGAGTTGTCGCTCGTGGGCAGCTTCGTCAAGCGATACTGCCAACCCACTTTGAGCCGGTGGTGCTGACCGTCGAGTCCATCCGTTCCGCGGATTAGCCGCCTGTTTACCCCGCCTGCCTGAGCACGGTCTCGAGCATTTCGACGACGAACTTCTGTTTGGCCTTGGGCAGCTGGCGCAGCCGTTCGAGTTGCTGCTGGAGCTTGGGTGCCGGGCCGCGCCGGGCGGGTCCGGGCTGCTCACCGATGAGCTCTTCCAGGGACACGCCGAGGTGGCGCGCCAGGACGGGCAAGGCGGAGACGGGCACCCGGCGCACGCCGGTCTCGTCGGCGTTGACGGTCTGCTGGGAGACCGCGAGCCAGGCGGCGAGCTGCGCCTGGGTGAGGCCCTGACGCTTGCGCAGCTCGGCGAGGCGGCTGCCCAGGGCGATGGGCCTACGAAAACCGGGCCGGTGCGCGCATGGCGGTAGTCAGCCACCCGGACTAGAATCAACTGCTTAGCCGCCACGTCATCGGGAATCCCACTCATGGCCAGCACCGCGCGCACCCCGAAACAGCAAGCCCACGAATTGCTGAAGCAACTGCCTGACAACGTCACCTGGGACGAGGTCGTCTACGAACTCGCGGTGCGCCGCTCGATCGAGCGCGGACTTGCCGATGCCGATGCCGGGCGGCTCACCGACGTCACGGACATCCGCCGCGAGTTCGGTCTGGCCGAATGAGGCTGCGCTTCACGGCGGAAGCGCAGTTCCGCCTGCGGAGCATCGAGCGCTACGTTGCCGAAGACTCGCCCGCCCACGCCAAGGCCCTGGTCGAGCGGCTGATCCGGCGCGCAGAAGAGATCCCCGACGTACCCCGCGCCGGTCGCGAGGTGCCGGAGTACCGGCAGGACAATCTGCGCGAGGTCCTGGTGCGGCCCTATCGGCTCATCTACCGGGTGCAGCCGGACGCGATCGAGATCATCACCGTGGTGCATTACCGCCAGCTGCTGCCCGATGATCTCATCGCGCCGCGTTGAGCGGCGGAAGCGTCACGGCCACCCGTGGGGACGCTTCCCGCCGGCAAGTGTCACGGGTTCCCGGCGTCTGACGAGAGAGCCAAGCGCCTAGATCCGGGCTCGGTAGCGCTGGTGCTCAATGGCACGGGCGGTCTCGTCGAGCGGCTGTCGTACGATCCTTGAGGCAAGCGGCGGGCGGGTGTACGACCCGGAGAAACCCTCGACCAGCCACCATCGCCAATTGGACACCCGTCCGCATGTGCCGACACGCCCCCTGATCGGATGCGCCTTTTTCCCGGAACGCCTTATACTCGCTGCGGCGCATCAGACAGAAGGGGATTGTCATGCCTGCCATTTCGAGGGTCTTTTTTCTTATCGCGGGAATCAGCCTGATGACCGCAGCCATGCTCAGCGCCTACGGTTTTCACGGCCTGCCGGGCAAGGTGCCTGATTCCGAGCTCGCGTCCTGGGCGTGGGCAGCACAGTTTCAGTTGTTTCATTCGATCGGGCTCATCCTGCTCGGCCTGCTGATCGCGCATGCGCCGCAATCGATCTGGTTTCGCGCCGCCGGGGGGCTGTTCATGCTGGGCATCGTGCTTTTCTGCGCCTCAACTTATCTCGAGACGCTGGGGTTCATTCCAGACACCATTGGGAATGTTGCCCCGCTCGGCGGCAGCTCGTTCATGCTCGGCTGGCTGCTGACCGGGATCGGCGGATTTCGGATGCGCTGACCGCGCTGACCGGAACGAACACCGAACGCGGTGCCGTACCCCCCCGGCACCGTAATTCCTCCGTACTCAGGGATCGTCAGAAGTAGACGGCTTCGAGCAAGGCGAGGATGTTGCCGGCCTGGTCCTGCAGCGTGAGGGTGCTGCCGCGGATCTGCCACCGCCGCACGGCTACGAGAACCTCGGCCAGGGTCTTCTCCATCTCGTCGAGCGGCGGCGGACAGGCCATCAGCGTCGTGGCGCCCTGGCCGAACGACAGCTCGCGATCGGTGGCGGCAAAGGCTCCGACGAGCTGATTGCAGCCGACGGTGGCGGCAAAACCGGGGCGTTCGCCGGTCTGCCGCAGCAGCAGGTGCGGTTCGCGCCGTTCTGGAGCGACCTTGACCGCATTGCCCTTCATCTGCACGAAGCGCCAGTAGGTATTGACCAGCGAGGCGTCCGCCCTGGCCCGCTCGCAGCGCTGATTCGGCCAGACACCCACGAACCGGTCGACCGTCACCGCGTTCTCGATGCGGTCACCCTCCATCGCCGGTCGTTTCGTGATCGTTCCATCGAAAGTCACGTAGAGCGGCGCGCCTGGCTCACCGGCGTTGGCGAGATAAGCGCGCTCCAGGTGCAGCGCTTCGGCGCCCGGCACGAGCGGATAGTTGCGTCCGGTCAGGCACTCGGTGAACCGCGCGCTGTCGGCCAGGTAGGTCATCTCGCCGCCCAGCAGCAGCGACACAGCGACCGGTTCGAACGCACCCCCGCTGCGCAGTTCGTAGGGCAGGTCGGAGACGATGGGCTTGCCGTCGAGATCGAGTTGTCGCAGGCGATCCCGACCGCGGATCTCGAGCTGCAGCGGCATCTCGGCGCCGCCTTCCAGGATCAGCGCGCGGCGGCCGGGGTCGACGCGCCAGCGCCCGACGCCGCTGCGGACGAGCCCCTTGCCGAGCCACTCGCGCCGCAGGTGGAACACCTGGTCCGGCCACAGGTCGAGTTGATGCCGTACGCCGGCGCAGTCGGCACAGGGCAGGTCGCCGCGGAATGTGGCTGGCAGCTGCAGCCCGTGCGCCGGCAGCGGTGCCGGAGCGTCCTGTCCGGTGCCGGACGACACCGGTTCGGCGGCGACGCCAGCGATCTTCGTCGCCGGCGCGGAGGTCGTCATGCTGCAAGCCGCGACCAACGGGACGATGAGCGCCGCGGTCAGCCTCGTTTCGACACGCCACATCGGCTGTCTCCCGGACAGATGCGGATTCGCCCCCGCAATGACCGGCCCACTATAATCGTTCCATGCTCCGTCCCGCCGTCCTGTTCACGCTCGCTTGCATGCTCGCCGCCTGCGGGCTGAAGGGCGATCTGTACCTGCCGGCACCGGAACCGGCGGCGACCGCACCCGAGGGCGAACCGCCGGGCGACGCCGACGATGAAGAGCAGGAGCCACCGCGCGTGCCGGCAACACCGGGCCCGGAGCAACGTCGCTAGCCAGCGGGCCGGTGACCGCGGAACTCCAGGCAGCACCGGCGCGCCCAATGCAGGCCGCACTACTAGGGTGCCGGGTCGAAGGTTTCGAAGTTTTCGGCCCACCACCTGGCGGCGAGCTTCAACCCTGCCAAACGAAAAGCATCGCCGGCGTCCTGCGTTGCTCACCGGGCTGCTCGGTGACCAGCAGCACCGGCCGGCCGAGAGCACCGAGCCGCGAGAGGTACCGCTCGATCCCCGCCACCACCTTCTCGAAGTGCACCGTCGCGCCGAGCGCCTGCTTGTAGATCGGCAGGTGCTCGTAGCGGGCCATCAGACGACCACGGCGACCGTCACGAAAAGCGGGGTCGGAGTTTCAACTCCGACCCCGCTTTTCCGAATCCGGCCGGGGGGACACCCACCGGCACCCCCCAAAAGGACAAAAACCCCGAAGCACCTACGCCCTGGTCCCGGTCAGGGCCTTGCGCCGGACCAGCCCCATCACGCCCAGCGCGGAACCCAGCAGCCACACCGCGGCAGGCACGGGAACCACGGTATCGCCCGGAGTCATCGCCAGGGCCCAGGCGAAGACACTCGTGTTCTTGGCGAGCTGGCCCTGTTGGCCACCAAAGACATTGTCGAGATTGAAGGCGTACGCGAACCCGGGGCTCGAGAGAGCGTCGTCCGACCAGTAGAAGCCCCCCCGACATTCGAAAGCGGCGATGGTGCCGCGTCGTTGATGCCTTCATTCGAGAACAGGTGATACATATCGGCGCTGCTGCAGAAAAAACCGGTGCACGCCACGTTCGCCTCTGGCAGCTGCCAGCTGCTGACACCGAGATGATTTGCGACATTCAGCGAGGCGATCCATGACGTTGCCGAAGCCCACGTCATGCGCCCGTCGGTCGTGCTCGCACCGTCATCGTAAATGCTGCCAGCGGCCAGATTGGCGTTCGCAATCCAAGTGACATTGAGGTCGTCGTCGTAGTAGGCCTGACCACCGGCTCGACTCAGCAGCGCCGCATTCGCCGAACCTGCCAGCAGCACCGACAGCGCAATCCCCCAGAAAACCCGTTGCATGATCAGCTTCCTCCCCGGTTTTCCCCGACCCTCAAGCACCGGGGTTGTTTCGTTGTCTGGCAGCGAATCTACCCCCCCCCGATCAACCGTCAATCACTCAAAAGGAGTGAATCGCCATGCGTTATGTCTAGTGCCGGGTCGAAGTTTTTCGGCCGTACGCATCATTTCCGGACGATGACGCGGCAATCCCGTCGCACAACGCGCCCCGACCGCGGCCAGGCTTGGCGAATCCTCCCCAATCCCGAGGTCAGCAATGGCTCGCCGGCCCCGCCTGCACGTACCGGGCGGTTTCTACCATGTCACGCTGCGCGGCAATCACCGGCAGCCGATCTTTTTCGCCGAGGCAGACCGCGAGCTGCTGGGCGTGGTGGTGGCCGAGACTGTCGAGCGGCTCGCGGCCCGCATCCACGCCTACTGCTGGATGACCAACCATCTGCACCTGCTGGTACAGGTGGCCGACGCACCCCTCGGCCGGCTGATGTTGCGAATCGCGAGCCAGTATGCGCGCCGGGTTCAGGCCTCACTGGCGACGACGGGCCACCTGTTCGAGCGGCGCTATCACTCGGTCCTGGTGGATGCCGACTGCTACCTGCTGACGCTCATCCGCTACATTCACCGCAATCCGGTACGTGCCGGCATGGTGGCCGATCCGGCCGACTATCCGTGGTCCAGCCACCGCGCGTACCTCGGCAACAACCGGCCGGCCTGGCTCACCACCGGCATGGCCTTGCACCTGCTCGGCGGGGATGCTGGCGAGGCCGTCCTGCGGTACCGCGCCTTCATGAGCACGCCAGCGGACTGCCGCTGGGGCGAGGGCGTGCTGAAAGTGAATGCCGATCAGCCGGACATTCTCGGCGGAGATGAGTTCCTCGCACGCGTCGGCACCGACACCTGGCGGCCCCGCTCGCGCGAGAGTCTGGAAGACCTGATGCGCGAGTGTGCCGAGCGATTCCGCATTCCGCTGGACGCGCTGAGTTCCCCCAGCCGGATGCACCACCTCGCTCGCGCCCGCGCCTGGCTCGCCCACCGGGCGGTTGCGCAAGGGGTTTCCAGCGTGTCGGCACTGGCCCGGCGACTGGGGCGCAGCGAAGCGGCTTTGCGCCAGGTGATGTCGCGTCACCCTCCCGCACCGCAATAGGAAGGCGAAAAAACTTCGAAAACTTCGACCCGGCACCATTGCCACGCTGCGACATCCTGACTGTTGACAGCCCCACGGCAGAAGCCTATTCAATAGCGCGGTCACACCGAGGGGGGTCCTCACCATGTTCCAGGCCATCAAGCCGGTGCTCGTCACCGCCATCGCCGTCGCCTTCACGCAGGGCGTCCACGCCGCCGACGCACCGCCAGGCAAGATCGAGACCGCCGAGGAAGGACCACGCAAGCTCAGGTTCTACAAGATCCCGAACATCCCGGAGGCGGCGGAAGCCTATTACGCGACCGACAACCTCCACGTCATCGCCCAGGTACAGGACCCGGAGGCGTTGAAGGCCAAGGAAGGCGCCGCGGGCGGCGCACTCACCTGGACCTTCACCGACCGCGGCACCGACATCCGCCGCATCAATACCATCGGCCAGGACGCCTGCTCGTATTTCTTCCCCGACATGAAGACGGTGGCCTGGACCTCGATCCGCGACAACCTCGACAAGCCGCTCGGCAACTGGTCGGACCCGCGCGACTACCCGCAGGGCGCCGAGCTCTACCTGTCCGACGCCGACGGCGGTAACGTCCGGCGGCTCACGAACAACGCGTGGTACGACGCCGAGATCTCGGTCTCGCCGAATGGCAAGTGGCTCGTCTTCGGCCGCCAGACCAACGGCAATATGGATCTCTGGCGCATGCGGGCCGACGGCAGCGGCGAGGAGCAGATCACCTTCACGAAGGACTGGGACGAGGGCCGGCCCATGTACCTGCCGGACAGCGAGACGGTGATGTTCCGCGCCTGGAAGTACGAGGACTACGGCAAGATCCGGCCCACGCCGATGACGGTATTCACGATCCGCCACGACGGCACGCAGCTCACGCCGCGTACGCCGCCGGACACGGGCATGAACTGGGGCAGTTACCCGGCTCCCGACGGCCGGCACTTCATCGCGGTGCGCGTGATCGAGAACAACAACTGGGAGATCTTCCTGTTCGACATGGAGAAGTTCGGCGCCGAACCGGAGCGGCTCACCTGGAACCCGGGGTTCGACGGCCTCGCCTCGATCTCGCCCGACGGCACCAAGATGCTGTTCACGCGCAGTCTCGGCACGCGCTTCATGAGTGACCTCTATACGCACGTCATGGACATCACCCCGCTCGGCATCGGGCCGGAGCATTACAAGGGCAAGCGCTGACGGATGCGACAGCAGTAGTCTGCAGGTGACGGCAGCGTTTGCAGTAGTCGCGGCTGGCGCCGCTCCCACAGCTCCAGAAGCGGTGGCCGCCGGGTGGGGAGTCGCGGCTCGCGCCGCTCCCACAGCTCCAGCCAGCGCATCTGGAGC
>CAUJIY010000163.1 GCA_963205295.1 Pseudomonadota bacterium | reverse complement strand
CGCGGCGCCGGGCGCGAGCGTCAGCGTGGCGGGGGCGAGCGCGATGGAGGCGAGATCCGGTGGCGCCGGATCGGGGGAGCTGCCGCCACCACCGCCGCAGGCGGCCAGCACGAGCGCGAGCAGCCAGGGCAGGGCGTTCCGCCAGGTCCTCTCCGGGACACCTGCGATGGGTCGATGTGGCATGTCGGCTCCTGTCCAGCTGGCGTGTTGCTCAAGGCAGCAAACGCGGCGGCGTGGCCGGCGTTGACGCGTGCCGGCACCGGGCGGGAACGGTTGGCTTCTCATGCGTCGAAGAGCCGCCCCGGCTCGGCGAGTGAGGCGAGCGGCACGGCCTCCACGCGGTCGGCGAGCGCGTATCGCCTGGTTCCCGGATAGACCACGGCGATGCGCTCGAGGCCCAGATCGGCGAGCGCGATGCGGATCGACGGTGTCATGCGCGGGGCATCGACGCGCTTGCACTCCACCCCGAACAGCTTGCCGCGGTGCTGGAGCAGCAGATCGATCTCGGCGCCCTGGTGCGTTGCCCAGAACGAGGCTTCGGTGTGCGGCTCGGTGGCGAGGACCTGCTCGATGGCGAATCCTTCCCAGGAAGCTCCGAGTTTCGGGTGATACAGCAGCGCGGAATGATCCTCGATGCCGAGCAGCTCGTGCAGCAGTCCGCTGTCGCGCACGTAGACCTTGGGGGACTTGACCTGCCGCTTGCGCAGGTTGGCATGCCACGGCGGCAGCTGGCGCAGGACCAGCGCATCGGTCAGCAGGTCGAGATAGCTGCGCACCGTGGGTTCGCTCACGCCGAGGGCACGCGCGGGGTCGGCATTGCTCCAAACCTGGCCGTGGTAGTGCGCCACCATGCTCCAGAAGCGGCGCATGGCGGTGGTGGATACGCGCACACCCCACTGCGGCAGGTCGCGCTCGACCAGGGTGTCGATGAAATCGCGCCGCCACCTGACCGAGGCCTCCTCGTCGGGAGCCAGGAGGGCATCGGGGAAACCGCCGCGCTGCCAAAGCGCCTCCGCTCGCTGCACCTCGATCTCGTCGAGCGTGAACCCGCCCATGCGCAGGTGCTCGACGCGTCCGGCGAGACTCTCCGAGCTCTGGCGCAGCAAGGCGCCCGACGCGCTTCCGAGGATGAGGAAGCGCGCCGGCAGGGGACGGCGGTCGGCGAGTACCCGCAGCAGAGGAAAGAGGTCCGGCACCCGTTGCACTTCGTCGATGACCACGAGGCCGGTGAGCCGTTCGAGGGCCGTCATCGGTTCCTCGAAGAGCGCCCGGGTGCGTGGATCCTCCAGGTCGAAGTAGCCGGGTGCCGCCGGGTCGAGAATCTGTCGTGCAAGGGTGGTCTTGCCACATTGGCGTGGCCCGGTCAGGACCACGACCGGCCGCTGGCCGAGGGCGGTGCGGAGCGCATTCAGGAGGCGCGGGCGATCGACGATCATCGCCGGATCGTACCATGACAAACCGAATACTTATTTGGCTTTTTCTTGGTAATACCTGACCGCCAGGGACATCGGGCGGCTCGGTGTCACGGCCCGGGAGCCGGAACGACGACCGGTGGTGCTTCGGCTTCGACCCGGGATGCCGTTCGACGGACGGGTCGAATCGCGATCGTTGCCGGCTGCGCCCGGCGCGAACTACCTCAGCGCACGACGCGCAGCGTCGGGCGTGCCGGTTCGTCGCCGGCCGGGCGGCCGGGCCGCACGGCGCTGACGCGCACGCGGTTGCGGCCGCTGCGCTTGGCGGCGAAGAGGGCCTGGTCGGCGCGGGTCAGCAGGTCGGGGATGGACTCGCCCGGGCGGTACTCGGCGACGCCGGCCGAGACCGTGATCTGCAGGTCCTGCTCGACCGGGTGGCGGGCCACGGCTTCGCGCACGCGCTCGGCGCAGCGCAGGGCGCCGTCGACCTCGGTGCCGGGCAGCACGGCGATGAACTCCTCGCCGCCGAGCCGGCCGAGGGCGCGGCGGAAGCGCGTGGGGTTGATCGCGTCCATGGAGCGCAGCGCGCGGCGGGCGCGGTTGGAGAATACCGTGAGCACGCGATCGCCGACGAGGTGGCCGTGCTCGTCGTTCAGCGACTTGAAGCGGTCGAGGTCGAAGATGCAGATGCTGAAGCCGCGGCCGGTGCGGTCGGCACGCGCCTTCTCGCGCAGCAGCGCGTCGAGGATGTACTGGCGGTTGAACGACTTCGTCAGGTGGTCGCGCTCGGCGTTGCGGGTGATGCGCTCGACCTCCTGCTGCAGGCGGTCGACCTGGTTTTCGAGGCTGGCGCGGCGCTGTTCGTCCTGGTGCGCACGACGCACCAGCAGGGCGAGTATGCCGAGCACGCCGAGGCACTGCAGCGCCTCGCCCCAGAGCGCGGGAAAGGCCACGCCGGCGAGCAGGCGCACCGTGACCGAGAGCGCGTAGCCGGCGCCGGCAACGAGCGCGAGGTCGCGCAGCCGCGCGGCGCTGGTGCGGGAGAAGGCGATCAGCACGGCGGTGAGGTACATGCCGGGCACGAGTTCGCCCGGACCCTCGGCGAGTACGGCGTACACGCTGGCCCAGGCGATGGCGAGCCCGGTCTGCGCGGCTGCGACGGTGGCATCGGCGGCGGCGCGGCTTGCCGGCAGGTTGAGGATCGCGAGCAGCAGGTTGGTGATCACCACGGCACCGAGGAGCAGCGCGGCGGCGGTCGGCGCGAGCGTCGTGCGCCCGGCGAGGTGGCTGAGGAAGGCGAGCCCGCACCAGGCGGCGTAGAAGCCGGCCACCGGGATCGCGGCGCGCCAGGACGAGGCGTGCAGCGGTGCGGCGTCGAGCTGCTCGAAATCAGCGGGTGTCGTCCGATGGTCTGCCATGGTGGCCCTGTCGTTCGTTGTTGTTATTGGCCGCCGGGCAAGGCGGTCGCAGAGTGCGACAAGGTTCTCAGAGAGGCGCCAGCGGCTGCCGTGAACCGTGTCGCAGGTCGCGTTCCGCGGCCGCTTATGGTGAACCGGGGGGCGGTGCGGGGCCGCGCTACAATGCCGGGCCCATGCAGCCACCCACGCAGCAGTTCGACGTCATCGTGGTCGGCGGCGGTCACGCCGGCACCGAAGCCGCCGCCGCTGCCGCTCGCATGGGTGCGCGCACGCTGCTGCTGACCCAGCGGCTCGCGACGATCGGCCAGATGAGCTGCAATCCGGCCATCGGCGGCATCGGCAAGGGACACCTGGCGCGCGAGATCGACGCCCTCGGCGGCCTGATGGCCCGTGCGGCGGACCGCGCCGGGATTCATTTCCGTATCCTGAACGCCAGCAAGGGACCCGCGGTACGCGCCACCCGCGCCCAGGCCGACCGCGTCCTGTACCGGCAGGCCGTGCGTGCGCTGCTCGAGCAGCAGCCCGGCCTCAGGCTGCAGGAAGCGACGGTTGCCGACCTGCTGGTGGACGGCGCACGCGTGGTCGGGATCGTCACGGCCTGCGGGCAGCGGCTCGGTGCGCGCGCGGTCGTGCTGACCGCCG
Organism: Pseudomonadota bacterium; assembly: GCA_963205295.1. GTDB lineage: Bacteria > Pseudomonadota > Gammaproteobacteria > Steroidobacterales > QUBU01. The sequence goes on along the minus strand of CAUJIY010000163.1, from coordinate 3,808 downwards.
GCACGTTCCTGCGCGGGCGCATCCACGTCGGCCTGGAACAACGCGCGGGCGGTCGCGTCGGGGATCCGCCCGCGATCGCACTCGCCGACCGGCTGCGCGAGCTCATGCCGCGCGTCGGCCGGCTGAAGACCGGCACCCCGCCGCGCCTCGACCGGCGCACGGTGGACTTCGCCAGCCTGCGCGAGCAGCCGGGCGACGAGCCGGTGCCGGTGTTCTCCTACCTCGGTCGCCGCGACGAGCATCCGCGCCAGGTGCCCTGCCACCTCACGCGCACCACGGCGGCCACGCACGCGATCATCCGCGCCGGGCTCGGCCGCTCGCCGCTGTACACCGGGGTGATCGAGGGCATCGGGCCGCGCTACTGCCCGTCGATCGAGGACAAGGTGGTGCGCTTCGCGGAGCGCGACTCACACCAGATCTTCGTCGAGCCCGAGGGCCTGACGAGCGAAGAGATCTACCCCAACGGCATCTCGACCAGCCTGCCTGCCGACGTGCAGGAGGCGCTCGTCCACAGCATCCCGGGTTTCGAAGCGGCGCGGATCACGCAGCCCGGCTACGCGATCGAGTACGACTACTTCGATCCGCGCGACCTCGTCCCCACGCTCGCGACGCGCTCGCTCGCCGGCCTGTATTTCGCCGGCCAGATCAACGGCACGACCGGCTACGAGGAGGCCGCGGCACAGGGCCTGCTGGCGGGCGTCAACGCGGTGCTGGGGGGACGGGAGCGCGAGGGCTGGTGCCCGGGGCGCGACGAGGCGTATCTCGGTGTGCTCGTCGACGACCTCGTCACGCGCGGGGTCGTCGAACCCTACCGCATGTTCACCAGCCGGGCCGAGTACCGCCTGCTGCTGCGCGAGGACAACGCCGATGGACGGCTCACGCCGCGCGGCCGCACGCTGGGGCTGGTCGACGACAGCCGCTGGCGGGTGTTCGAGGCCAAGGCCGAGGCCGTGGCTGCCGAGACCACCAGGCTGAGTGCCATCCGCCTGCAGCCGCAGGATCTCGACGCCCCCCTGCGCGAACGCCTCGCCGGCAACCTGCGCCCGGGCGAGCGCGCGCTCGACCTGCTGCGCCGGCCCGGCGTGGACCATGCCGGCCTGACCGCGCTCGCCGCCGTGGGTGCGCGCCCGGCCGACGCGGGTGAGACGCCGGAGTTCGTCGAGCAGGTGATCGGCCAGATCGAGGTCCGGGCGCGGTACGACGGTTACCTGCAGCGCCAGGCCCAGGAGGTCGAGCGCACGCGCCGCCAGGCCGGAACGCGGTTGCCCGGGGACCTCGACTACGGTGCGGTGCGCGGACTGTCGCACGAAGTACGCCAGACGCTGGCTGTGCAGCGTCCGCTCACACTGGCGCAGGCGGCGCGCATTTCGGGGGTCACGCCGGCGGCCATCTCGATGTTGCTCGTCCACCTGAAGAAGCGGGAGCGGCGCGGCGCATGAGGCGCGCCGAGCCGGTCGGAGCCCGAGCCGATTCCGGTGGGCGCCGGACCGTCCGGAGGCCGGTAGCCCCGAACCAAGCGAGTATCGGGGAGCGACTTCGGGGCTACCGGCCGCAAGGGCGGCCGCGTCGCGGATGGAATCGGCTCGGGCCTGCGCTGCTGTGTGCGGGATTGCTGGCAGCACTCGCCGGCTGTAACGACGGCCCGGAGCCAGCGGTGTTCGCGCCAGTCGCCGTCGGTGGCGCCACCGGCCAGGAACTCGCTGCCCAGCAGATCCTGCGCAAGGGCAACGGCACGGAGCCCGAGTCGCTCGATCCGCACCGGGCCGAGGGCGTCACGGCCAGCAACATCCTGCGTGACCTGTTCGAAGGCCTGACGCTCGAAGCTGCCGATGGACACATCGTGCCGGGCGCCGCCGCGAGCTGGGAAGTCAGCGCCGACGGGCTGACCTACCTCTTCCACCTGCGCCCCGACGGGCGCTGGAGCAACGGCGATCCGGTGACCGCCCGGGATTTCGAGTACGGCCTGCGCCGCAGCTGCGATCCGGCCACGCTGAACGAGTACGCGAGCATTCTCTACCCGATCGTGAATGCGCAAGCCGTCATCACCGGGCGGCTGCCGCCGACGGCCCTCGGCGTGCGGGCGCTCGATGCGGCCACACTCGAGATCCGCCTGGCCGGGCCCACCCCGTACTTCCTCGGCCTGCTGACCCACGCCACGGCCTATCCGGTACATCGCCCCTCGGTCGAGCAGCTCGGCACCCGGTTCGCGCGTGCCGGGGCGCTGGTCGGCAACGGCGCCTACCGGCTCGAGGAGTGGGTGGTGCAGTCGCACATCCGCCTGCTGCGCAACCACCATTACTGGGACGACGCCGACACCGTGATCGAGGAGGTGTACTACTACCCGATCGAGAATGACGACGCCGAGATCAACCGTTACCGCGCCGGCGAGCTCGACTTCACCGAGAGCGTACCCTTCCGCCAGATCCGCTGGCTGCGCGAGAACCTGCCGCAGGAGCTGCGCATCGCGCCCTACCTGGGCAGCTACTACTTCGGCTTCAACAACACCCGCCCGCCGTTCGAGAACAACCTGCCCCTGCGCATGGCGCTGGCGCTGGCGGTCGACCGCGAGATCCTCACCCGGCGCGTCATGGGCTCGGGCGAAGCCGCCGCCTATGGCTTCGTGCCGCCGGTGCGCGACTACACCGGCCAGCGCGTGCCCTGGGCCGACTGGACCCAGGAGCAGCGCAACGAGGAAGCGCGCCGCCTGTACCGCGAAGCCGGGTACTCCGCGGACAACCCGCTCGTGGTCGAGCTGCTCTACAACACCGACCAGAACCACAAGCGCGTAGCCGGTGCGCTCGCCGCGATGTGGAAGCAGACGCTCGGGGTGCGTACGAAGCTGCTGAACCAGGAATGGAAGGTCTTCCTGGAGAGCCGCAAGCAGAAGCTCACCACTCAGGTGTTCCGTTCCGGGTGGATCGGCGACTACGACGACGCCTACAGCTTCCTCCAGCTCATGCACTCGGCCAACGGGCAGAACGACCCGGGCTACCGCAGTGCCGCCTACGACGACCTGCTCGACCAAGCCGCCATGACGGCCGAGCCACGCCGCCGCCGCGCCCTGCTCGAGGCGGCCGAGCGCCAGCTACTGGCGGACATGCCGCTGATTCCGCTGTATTTCTACGTCTCCAAGCGGCTGGTCAAGCCGTGGGTGGGCGGCTACACGCCGAACATCATGGACCACCACCACAGCAAGGACTTCCGCATCCTCGCGCACTGAGGCGCGCGGGCCGGGTGGCGGCTGTGCTCAGCTGCCGCTGACCCGCTGTATGCCGAGATACACACCGGTGATGTACGAGCCGACCCAGATCACCCAGATCGGCAGCGCCAGCTGGTGGAACAGCGCGATCCAGTCGTCGCGGCGGCGGAGCAACGCCGCCGTGCCCCACAGGGTCAGCGCCGCCATCAGCGCCAGGGCGAGATAGCCGCTGATCGTGTGCAGGTCCCAGCGGATGGTCTCGACCCGCGCGCCCATGAAGCGCGTGGCGAGCGCATCGCACCCCACCGCCACCCAGAAGATGCCGATGTTGGCCATGGTGAGCTGGCGCGAGCGCCGGTTGAGCCACACCGCGACGCTGTAGAGGATCAACGCCAGGGTGATCAGGACGACGGACAGCAGGATGAGGTTCGACATGACGGGGCTCCGTTGGCTGGGGAACGCGGTCGTGGCAGCGGTTCGCGGGAATTGTAGTCGCGGCTGGCGCCACTCCCACAGAAATCAAGGTGACAGGAGCCCAGGTCCGGGAGTTTTGGAGTCGTCGCGGCTGGCGCCGCTCCCACAGGGCCCGATTTCCCGGATCTGGACTTC
>CAUJIY010000162.1 GCA_963205295.1 Pseudomonadota bacterium | reverse complement strand
GTACCAGCCGATGATGACCATGAGCGGCGCGATGACCTCGCCGGCGTAGACTCCGTAGGCGACCCAGGCCGGCAGGCCCGTCCCGGTGATGAGTCCGGTGACGTAGCCAATGCCGCCGATGACCTTGCCGATGCCGTGGAGCAGGATCAGCCCGCCGAGGGCGAGACGCAGGATGAGACAGGCGAAGTCGTGCATACCGAACCCCCCCGTCAGAACCGCACCGTCGGCGGTGCGTTGACCGCCGCCCAGGCCTCGTACGGCACGAACCTGCGCGCCAGGATGTCCCAGAACAGCTGGTCCTCGAGCCAGCGCCGGCGCATGAAATCCTGCGCTTCGAGCGCCGCGGGCGAATAACGCTGGCGCCGACGCTTCTGCAGGATCTCGAAGTAGCTGTCCATGACGGTGCCGTAGAGATCGGCCACCAGCGCGAAAGTCTGCTCGTCGGCGACGAGCTGCGGCCCGTACATGCTCACGCCCGTGCAGGTGCCGACGCGATGCCACTTCCACGGGCCTTCGTTCGGCTGGTCGCAGCCACGCGAGCGGTATTTCCCGCGGTCCGCCCCGTGGCGGGCGAACACGGCCGCCACGCGCTGCTCCATGAACGCCAGGTCCTCGGCCGGCTGCGCCGATTTCAGCATGTCCATCGTCGCCCCGATGTTGCCCACCCCCTGAGCCGAGACCTGCACCACCAGGGTGGCATGCAGCATGCCGACCAGCGGCGTGCGCGGATGCACCGCCAGCTCGATGAAGCGATTCCACCGTCCGCCGACGATGAACGGCGGTTTCTCGACGGTGGTCATGATCGTCATGACGCCGGCCTTCTCCACCACGTCGCCGCGCCGTACGCGCACCTCGTAATGACCGTTGTCCGGCACATCGGCGCTCCACGGCGTCGCGCTGCCGCGCCCGTCGAAACGCCCGACGTGCTGCCAGAAGCGTTGCTCGGTTTCATTCATGAAGGCGAGCATGCGCCCGGCGACCACCGCCTGCGCGGGCGCCAGTGCGTCGATCGAGTCGCCGGGCCCTGCCGCCAGCGCTGCACCCGCAGCCCAGCCCTGCAGCAGCACCACCAGCGCGACCCGGACCAGACCGGTCATCAGCGGCCGGCCTCGTCGGCCGGCATCATCTCCGCCGCGTTGGCCTCGCGCAGCTTCTGGATCACCTCATCGTAGTACGGGCGGTCCTTGAGGCTGGCGTACTCGCCGGGGAAACACACCGTGGTGAGATCTGCGGCAACGGACGAGAAATTCGCCAGGGCGACCGCACAGCGCAGCCCTCCGGGCAGGCGCGTGTTGTCGATCACCGGGAAATCGTAGTACCCCACGGTGAAGCTGGCCCGCGAGTCCGGCAACTGCACCTGGCCGTCCGGTGCGGTGACCTTCATGCGCACCGTCAGCTGCTGTTGCTCCGTGTCGACCTGCAGTACGCGCAGGCTCACCTCGACGGCCTGCTGGCGTACGGTGACCATCTCCGGATCGAGCGCCACGCCGGCAGCACCCGCGGTCGCCAGCGCCTCGAGATCGACCGAGCGGCGGAAACTCTGGCCATGGCCCTCGAGCGCAAACAGCTGCTTGGCCGTGATTTCGCGTGCGACGCGGCGGATGCGTTGCAGGTAATCCTCACGCTGCGCGTCGCGCGAGCGCAGCAACTGGCGCTGGATCTCGAGGAACAGCGGTTTGAGGTTCAGCGAATCGTGGAAGTTGTAGGCGAGCAGCTCCAGGTTGAGCACTCTGGCAGCGGCGTCGTCCGCTCCGGGCTGCAGGAAGGTGGAGATGATCGAGACGAACATGTCCTTGCGCAGGCTCGCCTCGGCCTCCTCGCGCCGGCTCATGATCTCGGAATACAGCCGTGCATTGGTGTCGAGCGACTGGCGCCGCTCGAGCAGCTGCGAGCCGGTCATGCCGACGTAGGCCACGGCGAAGGCCGTGAGCAGGCCGCCGAGCGGCTGCATCACGACCTGGAGCTTGTCCCAGAAGTCCTTCTTCCCCGGACCTGCGGTCATGGCAGTTCAGCGACGCCGGGCGGCGAGCACGCCATCGCGCAGCTCGAGCACGATGTCGGCCTGGGCTGCGTCCTCGTAGGAAGCCACGGCAAGCTGCGTCGAGAGTCCCGCGCGCGTGATCGTCAGCAGGCACCGGCCGGTTTCCGCGACGACCAGGTTGTAGCTGCCCGCCTTGTCCGTGGTGACCGCCGGATAGGAGGTCGACCCGCACTGCGCCGCCACGGTCACATCGGCGCCGACCGGAGCGCCGCCCAGGCTCACCTTGCCGTAGATCTCGCCGCCTGCAGCAGCCAGCGGCAAGGCGGACAGCAGCGTGATCAGAAGCCGTGTCGTGATCATGGAACCTCCCTCGTCGATGGACCCCGGCGCAGTATAGTCCGGGACGGGCGCGCGCCGGTCAGCCGCGCAGCTCGCGACGCAGGATCTTGCCGACGTTGGACTTCGGCAGCGAGGCCCGGAACTCGACGTGCTTCGGCACCTTGAAGGCCGCGAGGTGCTCGCGGCAGAGCCGGCGGATGTCGTCGGCCGTCGCACTCATGCCGGGACGCAGCACCACGAAGACCTTCACGGCCTCGCGCGTGGTCGGGTCGGGAACCCCGATGCAGGCGGCCTCGAGCACCGCCGGGTGCATCGTCACCACGTTCTCGATCTCGTTCGGGTAGGCCTTGAGGCCGGAGACCGAGATCATGTCCTTGAGCCGGTCGACGATGCGAAAGTAACCACGCTCGTCCATCACCGCGATGTCGCCGGTGCGCAGGTAGCCGTCCGTCGTGAACGCGGCACGGCTGGCGGCACCGTTGCCCCAGTAACCGCTCATGACCTGCGGCCCCTTCACGCAGAGTTCGCCCGGCGCTCCCGGGGCGCTCTCGCGGCCTTCCTCATCACGCAGCGCCACGTCGGTGGCCGGCAGCGGCATGCCGATGGTGCCGCTGAATTCCTGCTGCTGCGGCGGATTGATGCTCACCACCGGCGAGGCCTCCGACAGCCCGTAGCCCTCGAGGATCGGCTTTCCGGTCGCCGCCTGCCACTGCCGGGCAGTCGCCTCCATCACGGCCATACCGCCAGCCGACACCAGGCGCAGATGCGAGAAATCGACGCTGCGGATGTCGGGATGATTGGCCAGGTGCTGGTAGAGCGTGTTCACCCCGGTCATGGCGGTGAACTTCCAGCGGCGCAGCTCACGGATGAATGCCTTCAGGTCGCGCGGGTCGGGAATCAGCACATCATGGCCGCCAAGTTCGGTGTACGCGAAGCAGTTACAGGTGAGCGCGTAGACGTGGTAGAGCGGCAGCGCGGTGATGACGATCTCCTCGCCCGGGCGCGACAGCCCCCTGAACCAGGTATTGATCTGGCGCACGTTGGCCAGCAGGTTGCCGTGGCTCAGCATCGCCCCGCGCGCGACCCCGGTGGTGCCGCCGGTGTACTGCAGGCAGGCCAGGTCGGCGGCACCGAGTGTCACCGGCTCCGGCCGCAGCACGTGGCCGATGGTCGCGTCGAACTCGATTGCACCCGCCAGCTCGAACGGCGGCACCAGGCGGCGCAGGTGACGCACCACGAAGTTGGCGAGCTGGCGGCGCGGAAAGCCGAGCAGGTCGCCGACTTCGGTCACGATCACGTGCTCGACCGCGGTGCCCGGCAGGGCCTTGTCGAGTGCCGCCCCGGCGTTGGCAATGACGACTATGGCCCGGGCCCCGGAGTCCTTGAGCTGGTGGGCGAGTTCGTGCGCGGTGTACAGCGGGTTGACGTTGACCACCACCATGCCGGCACGCAGGACACCGTAGAGCGCCACCGGAAACTGCAGCAGGTTCGGCAGCATGATGGCCACGCGGTCACCGCGCGCGAGCCCGAGGCGCTTCTGCAGGAACGCCGCAAAGCGCCCCGACCACACGTCGAGTTCGAGGTGGCTGATGGTGCGCCCCAGGCTGGTGAAGGCCGGCCGGTCGGCGAAACGCTGGCACGCCGACGCCAGCATCCCGGCAAGCGACTCGGCCGGGTCGACCACGATCTCCCGTGGCACGCCGGGCGGATAGTTCGCAAACCAGGGCCGGTCCATGGGCGTTCCTATTCGATGACCATCTCGCGCAGCAGCGGTTCTGCCCCGTAGACGTCGGAGAGGGCCAGCATCATCACCGCCGGGTGCACCGCCACCGACCGGTTGAGCGCGGGGTCGAAGCGGTAGTCGCCACCGATGGAGTGGATGTTGCCGTCGAAAATGAGCCCGACCAGGCGTCCGCCAGCGTCCAGCACCGGGCTGCCGGAGTTGCCGCCGGTGATGTCGGTACTGGCGACGAAGTCGAAGCGGGTCTCGAGGTTGACGCGATCCTGCGCGCGCAGCCAGCGCGGCGGCAGGCGGAACGGCGGCTGGCCGCTGGCGCGCGCGTACAGCCCTTCCAGCGTCGTGAACGGGGTGATCTCCCGCTCTGCCTCGCGCCAGCCCTGTACAGCGCCGTAGCTCAGCCGCAGGGTGAAGGTAGCGTCGGGATAACCCGCCTTGCCCTGCACCGCGAAGCGCGCGCGGGCCAGGCGCTCGCTGGCCGCCGCGAGCGGGGCCTCGACCTCGTCGTCATGACGCTGCCGCAGGCGCAGTGCCTCGGGTTCCAGGCGCAGGGCCAGCGCGACAAGTGGATCGCCGGACTGCTCGAGCATCGCCCGCGTGCCCTGCCACAGCCGGGCACGGAAGGCCGGGTCACCGAGCTTCGTCTCGCGCACGAGACGCGCCGCGTAGGTACGCGGTGCGACGCGCCCGAGCGCGAGGCGCACCATCGGATCATCGACGCCGAGCGCCTCGACCATCTTCTCGAGCGAGAACGCCAGGCGCAGCGTCTCGAGCTCGGCGTAGACCGGCGCCGGCGCGAGCACCTGCTGTTCGAGCAGCGGAAGCGCGGCGTCGGTGTACTCGCGCTGGCGCTGCTCGTTCGGCTTTTCCCTCTCGCCCACCGCACGCACCAGCACGCGGGCATATCCGGCCAGCTCACCCTGCAGGGCCACGCCCCGCTCGAAGTACAGGTGGCGGTCGAAGATCGTGTGCCAGGTGGCCAGCGCCTGCCCGATCTCATCGAAGGCGCCAGCGGCCGGCCGCAGTCGCGCGTTGCCGGCCAGCGTCCCACGCAGCGCCTGCTCCTCGCGCTCGCGTTCGCGCAGGAAGTCCTCGTCGAGCAGCACCTGCATCTGGTTGCGGCGCACCTTGAACGCGTTCTCGAGGCCGAACAGCGGCTCCTGCACGATGCGGGCGGACTCCGCACCACGGGCGGCGAATTCCAGGTACCGGCCACGCAGTTCCGCAGCGCGCAGCAGCCAGCGGGCGAGCTGCTGGTTGCGCTCGAAGCGCAGCTCCGCGACCGTCTTCAGCCGCTCGGTGCTGCCCGGGTGGCCGGCGACGAAGACCGGCTCGCCCGCCGCCGCACCGGCACGGCGCCAGCGCAGGTGCCCCGGGGTCGCCGCCGGGGCATCGCCTGTGTAGAGCCGCAGCAGCGAAAAATCGAGGTTCCAGCGCGGGAACTGGAAGTTGTCGATGTCGCCACCGAAGAAGGCGATGTCCGTCTCGGGGGCGAACACCAGGCGTACGTCGTCGTAACGCTGGTAGCGGTAGATGAAGTACTGGCCGCCGCCGTACAACGTCACCGCCTCGCAGGACTGGCGGGTGCCGGCATCGCGGTGGCGCTCCTCGCAGTCAGCCTCCAGACGGGTCAGCACGGCCTTGCGGGCGCGGTTGGCCTGCGGCCCGGCGCCGTCGCCGACGGCGGCGATGACCTGTGCGGTAACGTCCTCGAGGGCGACCAGCACCGAGGCCTGCTCGGCGGCACAGCGCTGCTCCTCGGCCCGGGTCCGGGCGAGGAACCCCGCCGCCTGTACGTCGCGGGCCGGGGTCGACATGCGGCTCAGGCAGTCGGTCACGCAGTGATGGTTGGTGAGCACCAGGCCCTGCGGCGAGACCAGCGAGCCGGTGCAGCCGCCTTCGAGCCGCACCGTCGCCAGGCGCACGCGGTCGAGCCAGGGCTGGTCGATGTCCACGCCATAGCGGCTCTTCACGCTGTCGCGCGGGAAATTGTCGAAGGTCCACATGCCCTCGTCGGCAAGCACCGGCAGGCAGACGCTCAGGACAGCGAGGGCGAGGCAGGCTTGGCGCATGGGGCAATCCGCGGGGAAGTCCGCCGACAGTGTAATGCCCCCGCGGCGTGGCAATATAGGGGCGTTCCTGCTAACGTGCGGCCCGGCTGCGCTGGCCGGTCCACACGCCGGCGCCCACGAGGAAATCCCGGACAGCTCCGGAAAGTCAGCTCCTTGGCCCGCTCCCGCATTCCACATTTCTACCGTATGTCACCCGCCGAGCGGGTGCGCGCGGTGCATGAGCGCGGCCTGCTGTCGGACGCCGACCTCGCCCGCCTCGCCACCGGCGAAGCGACGCTCGACATCAACGCCGCCGACAAGATGATCGAGAACGTCATCGGCGTGCTCGGCATGCCGGTCGGCCTCGGGCTCAACTTCCTCATCAATGGCCGCGACTACGTGGTGCCGCTGGCGGTCGAGGAGCCCTCGATCGTGGCCGCACTGAGCGCCGCGGCGAAACTGGCCCGGCAGTGCGGCGGCTTCAGGGCCAGCGCCAGCCCGCCGGTGCTGATCGGCCAGATCCAGGTCCTCGACGTACCCGACATGGACCGCGCCATGAGTGCACTCATGGCGCGCCGGCAGGAGATCCTCGACCTCGCCAACAGTTTCCATCCGCGCATGGTGGCGCGCGGCGGCGGCGCGGTCGATATCGAGGTACGCCGCTACCCGATGACCACGCTCGAAGGCGAGATGCTGGTGCTGCACCTGCTGGTCGACACCCGCGATGCCATGGGCGCCAACCTCGTCAACGGCATGTGCGAGGGCGTGGCCTCGCTGGTGGAGTCGATCAGCGAGGGTGAGGTGTTCCTGCGCATCCTCTCCAACCTCGCCGACCGGGCGCTGGCGCGTGCCGAGGTCACGTTGCCGCCCGGCGAGCTTGCCGGCAAGGGCTACTCCGGTGAACGCGTACGCGATGGCATCATCATTGCCTCGGACTTCGCTGCCGTGGATCCGTACCGCGCAGCAACGCACAACAAGGGCATCATGAACGGCGTCGACGCCGTGGCGCTCGCCACCGGCAACGACTGGCGCGCCATCGAGGCCGGCGCCCACGCCTTCGCCGCACGCCAGGGCCGCTACCGCTCGCTCTCCCAGTGGTGGCAGGACGAACGCGGCAACCTGCGCGGACGCCTGGAAATGCCGATGAAGGTCGGCATCGTCGGCGGCCCGCTCGAGTCCAACCCCGGCGTGGCCATGAACATGCGCCTGCTCGGCGTGAAGAGCGCGCAGGAACTGGCCGAGGTGATGGCCGCCGTCGGTCTCGCGCAGAACTTCGCCGCCCTGCGCGCGCTGGCCACCGAGGGCATCCAGACCGGCCACATGACCCTGCATGCGCGCAGCGTAGTCAAGGCGGCGGGCACGCCGCCCGAGCTCTTCGACGAAGTGCTCGAGCGCGTGCTGCGCGAGGGCGAGATCAAGGTGTGGAAGGCGCAGGAGGTGCTCACCCAGCTGCGCCGTGAACGCGCGGGTGCCGCGCCGGCCGTCGTGCTGCGCACCGACGCCGAGCTCGGCGTCGGCTACGGCAAGGCGATCCTGCTCGGCGAGCACGCGGTCGTCTACGGCCGCCACGCCATCGCGGTGCCGCTGCCGCTGACCACCCGCGCCGTGGTCGAGGACGCCGGCCATGGTGTCGAACTGCTGATTCCCCGCTGGGGCGTCGAGTACCAGCTCGCCAAGCCGCCCGAGCAGCGCCGCTCCTTCGAGCGCGCGGCCGGTGCGATCCTCGACCGGCTCGGGGTCAACGACCGCAACATCCGCATCGAGGTATTTCCCGACGTGCCACGCGGCATGGGCCTCGGCGGCTCGGCCGCCATCGCCGTGGCCATCATCCGCGCCCTCGACCGGCACTTCGCGCTGAGGCTCACCGACGCCGAGGTCAACGAGCTCGCGTATCTTTCCGAGGAGATCGCGCACGGCAGCCCGAGCGGCATCGACAACACGCTGGCGACCTATGGCTGCCCGCTGGTGTACCGGCGCGGCGACCCGCCGCTGGTCGAGCCGCTGAACATCACCCGGCCACTGCACCTGGTGATTGCGATGACCCGCGACGAGGGCCTCACCGCAAAAACCGTCGGTAACGTGCGCGCGGCCCGCGAACGCAACCCGCGCCTGTACGAGAAGATCTTCGACGACATCGACGCGCTGGTCCTGCAGGCCGTGACCGCGCTGCAGGACCACGACGTCAAGGCCCTCGGCGACCTGATGAACGTCTGCCAGGGTCTGCTCAACGCGCTGCAGGTCTCCACACCGGAACTCGAGCGGCTGATCGGCATCGCACGCGGTGCCGGGGCACTCGGCGCCAAGCTCACTGGCGGTGGCGGCGGCGGTGCCATCGTCGCCCTGTGCGAGGGCGACAGCACCATCGTACGCCTCGCCCTCGAACGCCAGGGATTCCGCGCGCTGGAAGTGACGGTCGGGGGCACCTCGTGAGCGCCCTCGGGGCCCCGGAAAACAACCCCACCGACCAGCTGATCCTCGTCGACCGCGAAGACCGCCACACCGGCCACCTCTCCAAGGAGGAGTGCCACCGCGGCGACGGCGTCCGGCACCGGGCCTTTTCCGTGTTCCTGTTCAACGCGCGCGGCGAACTGCTCCTGCAGCAGCGCAGTGCCGCCAAGCCGCTCTGGCCACTGTACTGGTCGAACAGCTGCTGCAGCCACCCGCGCAGCGGCGAGACAGTCGAGGCCGCGGCACGACGCCGCCTGCACGAGGAACTCGCGCTCGGGGCGGAACTCGAGTTCCTGTACAAGTTCGAGTACCAGGCACGCTACCTGGACGTCGGTGCAGAACACGAGCTGTGCTGGGTCTACGCCGGCTTTGGCGCCGGGACGCCCGCAGCCAATGCCGCCGAGATCGCCGCCTGGCGCTACGTCACCCCGGAGGCGCTTTCGGCGGAAATCAGTGCCGACCCGCAGCGCTTCACGCCCTGGCTGAAGCTCGAATGGGCGCAGATCACCCGCCGCCACCTGGCGGGAATCCTGGGCCGCACCGCCAGCGGCTGAGCTGCCGCTACGTCGCTGCGCGGGACCGCGTCAGCGAAAACGGGCCTTCCACTGCAGCTGGTACTCGTCGTCGCCACGCGGGTCGACGGTGAGGTGCCAGCCGGAATCGGCGCCGCCGACGATGAAGTCGGCCACGTGCCCGATGGCGATCGAGCGGTCGCTGATCCAGTCCATGGCCCGGGCGCGGAACTTGCGCCGGCTGTGCACGATCTGCACATCGAACCCTTCGGCAAGCTCGAGTGCGGGCGCGTCCGCATCGGCTGCGGCGAGGTCGTCGTTGCCAGGCATGACCGCCGCGACCAGCACGTTGTCCCAGCCGCCGGTATCCGTGAACGCATCCGCCGCCATCAGCTCGAGATCGAGCTCAGGCGGAGCGCGTGACGACGGTGCGTCGGCGCAGGCAGGACCCGCACCGGACAGCAGCAGTGTCACGAAGAGCACAGCCGCCGGACGTCCCTGTCCGGCGGCCGGCCTGCGAGAAGCAACGCGTCTCGGACTCATCGACCGCTCACCCTGGCCATCCTGGCCGTCGGCGATCTCGACTCGAGAGCTACGTTAGACCTCGTCGAACGGCGCCACGGTGAACACCGTCACCGTTTGCGTCCCCGATGATATGTCACCCGACGGGAGCCGGGCGGATCACGGCGTTACGTCAAGTACCCGGGCGAAATCGCGGGAGCAGGCCCGGCCTGCTCCCGCAGCGCGCCTCACTTCACCTGGATCTCGATCGGCTTCGGCTTCACGACCTGCGCCTTCGGGATGTGCACCTTCAGCACGCCATCCTTCGACTCCGCGTAGATCTTCGCCTCGTCCGCATCCGCCGGCAGCGAAAAGCTGCGCTCGAAGCTGCCGTAGAACGACTCGACGCGATGCTGCTTCTCGCTGTCGTCCGTGCGCTCATAGCGCCGCTCACCGCGGATCGAGATCACGCCGTCATTGACCGTGACCTCGACATCCTTCTTCTCGACTTCCGGCAGTTCCGCCTTGATCAGGTACTCGGTCTTGGTCTCCGAGATGTTCGCCACCGGGCGCCACTGCGCCACCTGCGCCGCCTCACCCTGGCCTGCGGCCGGCAGCGAGCGGTTGAGCACGCGGTTGTAGCGGTCGAAAAGGTCTTCGAACTCCCGGAACGGGCTCCAATGCACCAGGGTCATGTCGTCATCTCCTGTCTGGGTAACCGACTGCCGGGGCCCGGCCCCGGCGCTGACCTATCAATGGGGCCGGGGCGGGATTTTTCAACAGCAGCCGGTGGGATCAGGAGCCGGGGCGTGGTCCGGTGACGGCGAGCACGTCGCAACCGAGCCGGCCGATGACCGGCTCGGTGGTGCTGCCGATCAGGAACCGGCGCAGCGGGCCGCGCGCTACGGCGCCGAGCACGACGAGATCGGCACCGCTGCGGGTCGCCACCTCGGGGATCGCCTCGCGCGGATCGCCGGCTTCGATCTGCAGGGCCGCAGCATCGATGCCGTGGCGTGCGGCGAACGCCTCCAGCGTGGCCCGCTGCGCCGCGAACGTTCCCGTGCGCCGATGGATGACAGTCCCGCGGGTGGCACCGGGCGCCCGCAGCGGCACGTTCTCGGACGGCAGATGGCAATGCACGAGACCGATGTGGGCCTGTGGCGCCGCCACTGCCCGCGCCGCACCAACGAGCGCATCGTCGAGCGCTGCCGGACGGTCGTGTTCGTGCAGGGGATCGACGGCAACGAGGACCCGGCCATACGCGGCGTGAGACTCCGTGCCGGCGAGGAGGACCGGGCACGGACTCAGGCGCAACACCTGCCATTCGGCAGCGCCAGGCAGCCAGTACCGTGTACGCACATCGCGCGGCGCTTCGAGCACCAGCAGGTCGGCGCCAGTCTCGCGCGCCAGCGCGGCTGCATCGGGTGCAGCCTCGACCCGCTCGATGCTGGCAGCACACTGCCGCGCGAGCGCGTCCGCGCGCGCCACCGCGGCACCGATCACCAGGATGCGGCGCAGGCCGGCCACGCCGGTATCAGGCACCGAGACCGGCCAGCGCCGCGTCGAGTGCGCCGATGAGGTCGGTGGCGTCCTCCATGCCGACCGACAGACGCACGAGCCCGTCGCTGATGCCAACACGCCGGCGCTCGGCTTCCTCGACGTCGGCATGGGTCATGGTCACCGGATGCGTGATCAGCGACTCCACGGAGCCGAGGTTTTCGGCGAGGCTCCAGACGCGGATGCGATCCATCAGCGCCTTGCCCGCGGCGACACCGCCGCGGACTTCGAACCAGAGCATGGCCCCGAAACCCGAGGCCTGCCGCATGGCGAGCTCGCGCTGCGGGAAGGACTCCAGCCCCGGATAGCACACCGTGGCCACTTGTGGATGCGCCTCGAGAAAGCGTGCAATGGCCAGCGCGTTGGCCGACTGGCGCTCGAGCCGTACCGAGAGTGTCTTGCAGCCCTGCAACGTGAGCCAGGCGCCGTGCGGCGCCATGATCATGCCGGTCGCGTTCTGGATGAAACGCAGCGCGCGGTCGAGCTCGGCGGTGCGCGCCACGACGGCACCGCCGACGGTGGCGTTGTGGCCGTCGAAGTACTTGGTGGTGCTGTGCACCACGAGGTCGGCACCGAGTTCGAGCGGGCGCTGGTAGTACGGCGTGAGGAAGGTGTTGTCGACCGCGTGCAGGATGCCGGCCTCGCGGGCGATGGCCGACACCGCGGCGATGTCGGTGAGCTTGAGCGTCGGGTTGGCCGGCGTCTCGGTGAGAACGAGGCGCGTGTTTGGCCGCAGGGCGCGGCGCACGGCGTCTGGCTGCGAGGTATCGACGAAGGAGAACTGGACACCGAAGCGGCTGAACACCTTGGTCGACAGCCGGTAGGTGCCGCCGTACACGACGTCGGAGACGATGGCGTGATCGCCGGCGTTGAGGAAGGCCAGGTACACCGCCTGCAATGCCGCCATGCCGGTGCCGTAGCAGGTGCAGTCGGCCCCGCCCTCGAGATCGGCGAGCTTGACCTCGAGGGCGCGCACCGTCGGGTTGCCGGAGCGCGAGTACGAGTAGCCTTTCGCCAGGTACTGGTCGACCGACTCCTGCACGTAGGTGGTCGTCTGGTAGATCGGCGTGAGGATCGACCCGGTGACCGGATCGGGCGCCACGCCGGCGTGGATCTGCCGCGTGTCGAATCCCAGCGGCCTGCCTTCTTGTCGCTTCGCGTCATTCATGGTGAATTCCCTGCCCGGACACCGGATCGACGTCCGCAGGCCACATTGTATAGGGCGCATGGCGCAGCCGCCCGCGGTTGCAGCCGCACCCGGGAATCGCGATCATGCGGCCATGGTTCCGCAGGATGTCCAGATCTTCGGGCTCGATGAGCTGCGGCAGCGGGTCCGCGGCCCGGAGCCCCGGTTTTTCGAGTTCCTGCGCTCCGACCGCCTGTCAGCCGCCCTGTACCGCCTGCCGGCAGGCGCCGCCGACCTGCAGGGTCCGCACCTGGAGGACGAGGTCTACCTGGTGCTCGAGGGCAGCGCGCGACTGCGCGTGGCCGGCATCGACCACGAGATCCGGCCGGGGCTGGTGCTGTTCATCCCAGCCGAGGCACGCCACAGCTTCGTGGAAATCCGCGAGGACCTGACCCTGCTCGCGCTGTTCAGCGCCACCGAGCGCCCCTACCGCGACTGACGCCGCGGCGCCCCTTCAGAACTGCTCGTCGGCCAGTGCGATCAGCGGCTCGCAGCCGGCCTCGATACCGCGCCGCCACGCCGTGGCTGCCGGCATGATCTGCCCGGCATAGAAGCGGGCAGTCAGAATCTTCGCGGCGAGAAATCCGGCATCGCCGCTGCCTGCTGCCAGCCGGTCGCAGGCCACGGCGGCCGCACGCGCGAGCTGCCAGCCGCCCAGCACCGTGCCGACCAGCATGAGCAGGTTGTAGGCCACGGCACCAGGCACCGCCGGGTCGCGTGCATGGTTCGCCGCGAGCCAGGCACCGGCCGCGGCGATCGCTTCGATCCCTTCCTTCAGTGCGGCACGCACGTCGGCGAGCTGTGCCTCGTGGCGCTGCAGCCCGGCCACGGTCGCGGCCATTTCCCCGACCAGCTCACGCAGCGCCGCACCGCCATCGCGCAGGATCTTGCGCCCGACGAGATCGGCGGCCTGGATGCCGGTGGTGCCCTCGTAGATGGTGGTGATGCGCGCGTCGCGGAAGTACTGGGCGACACCGGTCTCCTCGACGTAGCCCATGCCGCCATGGACCTGCAGCGCCAGCGAGGTCAGCTGCTGGCCGGTCTCCGTACACCAGCCCTTGATGACCGGTGTCAGCAGTTCGACACGCGTCTGGTGGCGGGCGCGTTCTGCCGGGTCGGCAGCATGATGTGCAAGATCGAGACTCGCCGCGGCCACGTAGGCGCTGGCGCGCATCGCTTCGATCTGCGCCTTCATGGTGAGCAGCATACGGCGCACGTCGGCATGGCCGATGATGGCGGTGCGGGCGCCAGCGCCGGGCACCCGGCCCTGCACGCGCTCGCGCGCATAGGCGCGCGCCTGCTGGTAGGCGCGCTCGGCGATCGCCACGCCTTCCATCCCGACGCACAACCGCGCGTGGTTCATCATCGTGAACATGCAGGCGAGGCCTTCGTGCGCTGCGCCGACCAGCCAGCCGGCGGCGCGCTCGTAGGCCATCACGCAGGTCGGGCTGCCGTGGATGCCGAGCTTGTGCTCGACCGATACCACGCTGACGTTGTTGCGCGCGCCGGGCTGCCCGTCGGGACCCGGCAGGAACTTCGGCACCAGGAACAGCGAGATGCCGCGCGTGCCGGGCGGCGCGTCGGGCAGGCGCGCGAGCACCAGGTGCACCACGTTCTCCGCCATGTCGTGGTCGCCCCAGGTGATGAAGATCTTCTGCCCGGTGATGCGGAAATGGTCCCCCTCGGGCACCGCCTGCGTGCGCACCGCGGCGAGATCCGAGCCCGCCTGCGGCTCGGTCAGGTTCATCGTTGCGGACCACACACCGGTCACCAGCTTCTCGAGATACTGGGCGCGCTGCGCTGCGCTGCCGTGCTCGGCGATGGCCCGCGCCGCGCCCTGCGTCAGCAGCGGCCCCAGCGACCAGGCCAGGTTCGCCGACTGCCAGATCTCCTCGGCCGCCACGCCGACCACGTACGGCAGACCCTGGCCACCCTGGTCCGTCGGGAAGGCGAGTCCCGGCCAGCCACCGGCGACGAACTGGCGGTAGGCCTCGGCGAATTCGCGCGGCACCCGCACCCCGCCATTTTCCAGCCGCGTGCCCTGCAGATCGCCGATACGGTTGGCCGGGGCCAGCACCCCGGCAGCGAACTGCGCCGCCTCGCCGAGCACCGCCTCGACCACGTCGGGGGTGGCTTCGGCGAAGGGCGAGAGCCGGGTGATGGTCCCGAGGCCGGCGAGCGCCTCGAGGACGAACTGCATCTCCTGCAGGGGTGCCTGGTAATCGGCCATGCGCAGCCTCGTTGCGTGGTAGCCCTCCGGGGCCGCGTATTCTAGGGGAAGTGCCCGGTTGCGACGATGATCGGCTGCTCAGATCGAGCCGAGGTACCAGTCGTAGTCGAGGTCCGGCACGCAGGCGTGGAACTGCTCGGCTTCAAAGCGTCGGGCCGTGGCCAACACCCGGCAGAAGTCGCGCCCGAGGTAGCCCGGCAGGATCGACCCGGCCTCGAAGGCGTCGAGCGCCGCCTCCCAGCGGTGCGAGAGCTGCACCCCGGTGTCGATCCGCTCGCCCTCGCGCACCATCACCGGGGGTTCGACCGCCTTGTCGATACCGTGGTGCACGGCGGCGAGGATCGCGGCGACAGCCAGGTAGGGGTTGCAGTCGGCACCGGCCGGGCGGTGCTCCAGGCGCAGGTTGCTGTCGTCGGACACCGGGATGCGGACGGCGACGCCGCGGTGGTTCGCGCCCCAGTTCGGGGCGATCGGCGCGAAGCAGCCCGGGCGGATGCGGCGGTACGAATTGGCGTTCGGGCAGAAGATCGCGAGCGACTCGCCCATGGCCGCGAGCAAGCCGCCGATCGCGTGGCGCAGCGGCGGCGCGTAGGCCTGGCCCGGTGCCGGCGCCGGGCCGAAGACGTTGCGTCCGGCGGCATCGACCAGGCTCAGGTGCACGTGCATCCCCGAGCCGTCGCGATCCGCGAAGGGCTTGGCCATGAACGTCGCGGCAAGCCCGTGGCGGCTGGCCACGCCGCGGATCAGCCGGCGCAGCAGCACCGCGTGGTCACAGGCGAGCAGCGCATCGGGGACGTGGTGCAGATTCACCTCGTACTGGCCGGCACCGTACTCGGACACCACGCTGCCGGCCGGAATCTGCTGGGCGGCGCAGGCCTCGGCGATGGCGTCGAACAGGTCTTCCAGCTCGTGCAGGTCCTCGAGGCTGTAGACACGCGGGCCCTCGGCCCGACGCTCGGTGCCCGGCACGCGCATGCGACGCGCACGCGGCGTGCCGCCGCGCGTGTCGTCGAGCAGGTAGAACTCGTACTCCACGGCGATGACCGGCGTCAGCTCGAGCGCGGCGAAGCGCGCGACGACGTCGGCGAGCACCTGGCGGCTGTCGGCGAAATACGGTCGCCCGTCGCGATGTTCCATGGCGAGCAGCGCCTGCGCGAGCGGGGCTTTCGACCACGGCACCGGCACGATCGAGCCCGGCACCAGCCGGCAGAGGTAATCGGGATCGCCGTCCTCGCTGCCCTGCGCGAGACCCTCAATCAGGCTGCCGCGGCTGTCGAGCAGGTAGCCGGAGGCCGGAAACGACAACCCGGCGCGGGCGATGCCCTCGAGTTCCTGCAGCGTGCAACGCTTGCCGCGCAGGATGCCGTTGAGATCCGGCAGCAGCAGCTCGACCTGGCGCAGCCGCGGTTCGGCACGGCGCAACCGCTCGATGGCCTGCGAAATCGCTTCGGGCATGTCGGTCGGGTCCCCTGTGCGCACGGCGGTGCCGTGCGGTGCGCTGCTGCGGCCTGCTACCATGCGCGCTCCGGGCCGCAGTTTACCCGGTTCCCAGGACAGGCCGCATGCAGCACCCGCCCTCCGCCCCCGCCGCGCCCCGGCGCCTGCCGTCATGAGCGCGGCGCCGGGATCGCACATCCTCACCATCGTCTGCCCGGACACCACCGGCATCGTCGCCGCCGTGGCGGGCCACCTGAGCGACCAGGGCATCTTCATCGACGAGTCCTCGCACTACGGGGACCCGGAGACGAAGCGCTTCTTCATGCGCACGCGCTTCACCGCGCCGGCGGCCGGCTTCTCGCGCACCACCTTCGCCGCCGGCTTCGGGCCGATCGCCGCGCGTTTCCGCATGGAGTGGCAGGTCCACGACACGCAGGTGCTGCCGCGGGTCCTCGTCATGGTATCTCGCCACGACCACTGCCTGAACGACCTCCTCTACCGCTATCGCACCCGCGCGCTCGCGATGCAGATCCCGGCGATCGTTTCCAACCATATGGACCTCGCCGGGCTCGCCGAATGGCACCGCGTGCCCTACTTCCACGTACCGGTGACGGCCGACAGCAAGCCGCAGGCCGAGCAGCGACTGCTCGACATCGTCGAGGACACGCGGGCGGACCTCGTCGTGCTCGCCCGCTACATGCAGGTATTGTCGCCGCAGCTGTGCGCGCGCCTGCCGGGCCGGGTCATCAACATCCACCATTCGTTCCTGCCGGGCTTCAAGGGCGCGCGACCCTATCACGAGGCCCACGCCCGCGGCGTCAAGCTGATCGGCGCCACCGCGCACTACGTGACGGCCGACCTCGACGAGGGGCCGATCATCGAGCAGACCGTGGAGCGCGTCGACCACACGCAGTCGGTCGACGACCTCGCCGCCGTCGGCCGCGACGCGGAGTGCATCACGCTCGCCCGCGCCGTCAAGCTGCACCTCGACCGGCGCGTGTTCCTGAACGGACGGCGCACGGTGGTGCTGCGCTAGGCATACCCGGCCGGCTACTGGCTCGTCACCTCGATGGCGTTGACGAACGGGTCCTCGATCCCGTGCACGAACACCAGGTTCAACGTACCGTCGGCCACCGTGACATTGAACGTCTTCACCAGCGCCGTCCGCGCACCGGCCTCGGCGAAGACATCGAGCCCGGTGACCGCCGTCACCCCCTCCGCCTGCACGTCGAATACGCGCTGGCCGACCGCGAACAGCGGCGGGTAGTTCTCCGCGAAGTGCAGCCGCACCTGGTAGCTGCCGTTCGGCACCGCGAAACTGTAGGTCATCGCCGGCACACCGGGTGAGTCCCAGCGCTCCGTGCGATACAGCGCTGGATCGGTGGTTCCGGCGATCGCCGTGCCGGCCGGCCAGGCGAGCGCATTACCCGTGTTGAAGCCCGTGTCGGCACTCCAGGCATTGCCCGCCACATCCGTGTAGGCCGGGCCGCCGACGTTGACACGGATCGCCACTGCGGGTGGCGGCTGGGTGGTCGCGCTCACCACGTTCGACCAGGCGCCGAGGTTGCCCGCGGCATCCGTGGCGCGCACCCGGAAACTGTAGCTCGTCGAGGGTGACAGCGATGTCGAACTGTAGCCCGTGGTCGTGGTGGTGCCGACCTGGGTGAAGCTCGAGCAGCCGGCGCCCGTGCAGCGCTCGATGCGGTAACCCGTCACTCCCACCGCGTCGAACGCGGCGCTCCAGGCGAGATCGATGCGGCTCGAACTCACCACCGTCGGCGCTGCGAGCACGGGCGCGGTCGGCGGTGTGGTGTCGCCGGCGGTAGCCGTGGTGACGCTGCCGGTGTTCGAGAACGGACCGAGGTTGCCGGCTGCATCCGCCGCGCGCACGCGATAGCTGTAGCTCGTCGCCGGCGTGAGCCCGGTGTTCGCCAGCGTGGTGGTGCCGGCCGGCAGGGAGGCAATCTCGAGGAAGGTCGTACAGCCGCTGCCGCTGCAGCGCTCGACGCGATAGCCGGTAACGCCGACCGCATCGCTCGCCGCACTCCACGACAGGTTGACCTGGGTCGGCCCGGCTGCCACCGGCGTGGCGAGCACCGGTGCCGTCGGCGGCGTGGTATCGGCCAGCGTCACGGCCGTTCCAGTGTTCGACCATGGGCCGAGGTTGCCGGCGGCATCCGTGGCCCGCACGCGGTAACTGTGGCTGGTGAGCGGCGCGAGTCCGCCATGGCTGAAGGCGAGCGTGGCCGAGGTGCCGACCTGCGCAAACGTGGTGCAACCGGCGCCGCTGCAGCTCTCGACCTGGTAGCCCGTCACCCCCACGGCATCCGTGGCGGCGCTCCAGGCGAGATCGATCTGCGTGGCGCTCGCCGCCACCGGGATGCCGAGCACCGGCGCCGTCGGCGGCGTGGTGTCACCCGGCGCCTGCGAGATCACCTCGATCGCGTTGACGAACGGATCCTCCACGCCGTGCACGAACGCGATGGTCACGGCACCGTCGGCCACCGTCGTGTTGTAGGTCTTGACGAGCGCCGTGCGGGCGCCCGCCTCGGCAAAGACGTCGAGCGCCGGATTGACGGTAACGCCTTCGACCTGGACGGCGAACACCCGCTGGCCGATCGCGAACAGCGGCGGGTAGTTCTCCGCGAAATGCAGCCGCACCTGGTAGCCTCCGTTCGGCACGGTGAAGCTGTAGGTCAGGGCCGGTGCCGATGGCGCGTCCCAGCGCTCGGTGCGATACAGCGCCGGGTCGCTGGTTCCCGCAATCGCCGTTCCGGCCGGCCAGGACAGGGCGTTGCCGGTGTTGTAGCCGGTATCGGCCAGCCAGGTGTTACCCGCCGAGTCGGTCAACGAGGGCCCACCGACGTTGACGCGGATCGCCAGGGCCGGCGGCGCCGGCGTGGTCACGCTCGCCACGTTCGACCAGGCACTGAGGTTGCCGGCCGCATCCGTGGCGCGCACCCGGAAGCTGTAACTGGTGGCCGGCGCGAGGGATGTGACGCTGAAGCTCGTGGCGGCCGTGGTACCGATCTGCGTGAAGTTGCTGCAACCGATCCCGCTGCAACGCTCGATGCGGTAGCCGGTGACACCGACCGCATCGCTCGACGCGCTCCAGGTGAGATTCACCTGCGTGGCACTCACCGCCACCGGTGCCGCGAGCACCGGCGCCGTCGGCGGGGTGGTGTCCGGATTTGCTGCCGTCGTCGCGCTGCCGACATTCGACCATGCACTGAGATTGCCGGCCGCATCGGTGGCGCGTACGCGGTAACTGTAGCTCGTGCCCGGTGCCAGCCCGGTGTTGCTGAGCGTGGTCACGGCAGCCGACACCTGTGCGATCTCGCTGAAGGTCGTGCAGCCGGCGCCCTGGCAGCGCTCGACGAAGTAGCCGGTCACGCCAACCGCATCGCTCGAGGCGCTCCACGCCAGGTCGATCTGCGTCGAACCGGCCACGGTCGGCGCCGCCAGCACCGGTGCGGTTGGCGGCGTGGTGTCGGGTACCGTGCCGGTCGTCGCCGTGCCGACGTTGGAATAGGCGCTGAGGTTGCCGGCGGCGTCCCTTGCCCGCACGCGGTAGCTGTAGCTCGTGGTGGCCGCCAGGCCGGTGTTGCCGAGTGCAGTGATGCTGCCGGACACCTGTGCGATCTCGGCGAAGTCCGCACAACCTGCCTCCTGGCAACGCTCGACGTGGTACCCGGTCACGCCGACTGCGTCGAAAGCGGCGCTCCAGGTGAGATCGATACGATTCGCGCCAACCGGCACCGGTGCCGCGAGCACCGGCACCGTGGGCGGCGTGGTGTCCGGGCCAGTGTCGCTGCCGAGCACCTCGATGGCGTTGACGAACGGATCCTCGACACCGTGCACGAACACCAGGTTCAGCACACCGTCGGCCACCGTGACGCTGATCGTCTTCACCAGCGCGGTCTGGGCGCCCGCCTCGGCGAAGACATCGAGCCCGGCGATGGCAGTCGCTCCTTCCGCCTGCACGTCGAACACGCGCTGTCCGACCGCGAACAACGCCGAATAATTCTCCGCGAAGTGCAGCCGCACCTGGTAGACGCCGTTCGGTACCGTGAAGCTGTAGGTCAGTGCCGGTGCCGCCGGTGCATCCCAGCGTTCGGTGCGGTACAGCGTCGGGTCGCTGGTGCCTGCAATTGCCGTTTCCGCCGGCCAGGCGAGTGCGCTGCCGGTGTTGTAGCCGGTGTCCGCGCTCCAGGCATTCCCCTCGGCATCCGTGTACGCCGGACCGCCGACGTTGACGCGGATCAGGGCCGGTGGCGCCGCCGGCATCACCAGCGTCAGCGTGTTCGAGTACCCGCCGACGTTGCCGGCGGCATCGGTAGCGCGCACGCGCCAGCTGTAGCTCGTGCCACCGCTCAGGCCGGCGCTCGTGAACGTGGTGCCGGCCGACGCTCCGACCTGGGCGAAATTACTGCAGCCGACGCCGGTGCAGCGCTCGATCAGGTAGCCGGTCACGCCGACGTTATCGGCCGCCGGGAGCCAGTTCAGGTCGGCCTGGCTGTAGGAGACGGTCACGCCATCGAGGTTGCCCGGTGCCGTCGGCGGGGTGGTGTCCTGCGCCGGGCAGTCGGGGTAGATGTTCGAGCTCACGGTCGTCGCCAGGCCCTGCGGGTCGGTCACGACCAGCCGCAGCTCGTAGAAATAGATCTCGCTCTCGCAGCCGATCGGTGTGATCTGCGTAATCGTGCTGCAGCTCTCGGTCGGCGGGTCGTTATGCGTGTGCTGGTTGTGGTGCAGGATGGTGGTCCAGCTGCAGGACAAGGCAGCCGGTCCGCTTTCGGCATCGTCCAGCGAGGCCGTGAGCGGCAACTGCGTCGGCTCCGTCATGCTGTAGGTGCTGTTGTCGAGCGGGCTGGTGATGGTCACGCCGGGCGGGGTGTTGTTCACCGAGATCAGCACGGTTGTCGTGCCGGTGAGTCCGCCGGAGTCGCGCACCGTGAGGGTGGCAGTGAAATTGGTGATGCCCGCCGCGGTGTAGGTGTGGCTGGCGGTGATGCCCGTCTGCGTCGGACTGCCGTCGCCGAAGTTCCAGGTGTACGCCAGGGCGCCGCCGTTGGCATCGGTCGTCTGGCTGGCATCGAAGTTGACCACCAGCGGGCTCGGCCCGTACCGGCGGTCGACGGTTGCCACGGCCACGGGTGGCACGTTCGTCGTGGGCGCATAGCTGATCTTCTTGACGAACGCGGTCCACGAAATGTAGTAGAGCCCGCCGGTCAGCGGGTGGCTGGCGAGGGCAACGACACCGCCGAGGCCGTCGCCGAAGTTGCGCACCTCGGTGAGCACGT
The DNA here is from genome assembly GCA_963205295.1 of Pseudomonadota bacterium. Classification (GTDB taxonomy): domain Bacteria; phylum Pseudomonadota; class Gammaproteobacteria; order Steroidobacterales; genus QUBU01. The sequence continues at coordinate 10,128 of CAUJIY010000162.1, read as the reverse complement.
TGTTCTGGTCGAAGACGAAGCTCTTGATCCACTGGGCACCGTAGTCGCCCTGGAAGTAGGTGTTGGTGTACGGCGCCGGGAAATCCCCGCCCGTGTACCAGATGCCGCCCGTCGAGGAGCTGCCGGGGAACGGCGCCCCGACGACGATGCGCCCGTCCGGAGCGGTGCTGCCGATCGGCCAGGCGACCGCGTTGTTGCCGTTGAAAGCGGCGAAGCGCGAGGAACTCGCGCCATGACGCCAGTCGATCGCCGGGCGTTCGTGCACGAAGACCTCGGCACTGGTGATCTGCTGCGACGAATTGCAGGGATTCGGCCAGCTCGGTGTCGCGAGCGTGTCCTGCCTGGTCAGTTCGCGGAACAGGAAATACTGGCGCGTGCAGCCGGCACCGTCGTAGAGCGGATTCGGCGCGTCCTGGTTCGACACCGGGGTGTTCCAGTAGTCGTTCTGCTGTTCCTGGCCCTCGTACAGCGGCCAGCCGAAGTTCTGCCCGCCCGCCTGCACGACGTCGAGGTCCTCCCATTCGGTCCAGCCCACGTCGCCCACGTAGAACACACCCGGGTTGCCAACCAGCGGATCGTGGACGCCGGTGTCCGGGCGCAGGGAGAAACGAAACGGGTTGCGCAGGCCGAGGGCCCAGACCCGCGAACGCGCCGCGCGTGGCGTGGCCGGGTCGTAGAACGGGTTGCTCGCCACGCCGTCACCGGTGTCCGGATCGAGGCGCAGCAATTTGCCGCCGAAGGAGTCCACCAGCTGTGAACGGAAGGCACCGACGGCTTCCGCCGGCCGGATGAGTCCCTCGCTCCGGGCCTGATCGTCATAGGCACCAGAGCCCGGACCCTGGTCCACACCTGAGTAGTGGGCACCGTCACCGCAACTCACCATCAGCGTGCCGTCCTGACCGAAGACGAGCGAGCCGACCCCGTGCGACTCGTGCATCAGCGGGCAGCCGGTGTTGCGCGGCCGGGTCGGGTCGGAGCCCGTGGGATCCGACACCCAGTAGGACTCGCCGAGCAGCACCACGCGGCTGGTCGGATCGATGCCGTTCGCACGGCTGTAGTCGGAATCACCGACCGGGCGCGTGGCCCGGTAACGGGTGACGCGTCCAAGCGTCGGCTGGAACGGTGTATGCGCGCCCGGCGTGTAGCCCGGACCGCAGACGGGTGGCCCGGTCCGCGGCGAGTCACAGTTGACCAGGTGCTCGCGCTCCACGGCGTACAGCAGGTACACGAAGCCATTGGCGACGAAGTTCGGATGCAGCGCGAAACCAAGCAGGCCGTGGTCGCGATAGGCCGCGACCTCGTTGCGGATGTCGATGAAGCGCGTGGTGAGCGGACTTGTGGCGTCGATGACCCAGACGCTGCCGCCACGTTCCCACACGAACAGGCGGCCATTCGGCGCGAAAGCGAGGCCCACCGCTTCCTGCCAGGCCGCACCATCGGGACGCGTAAGAGTTGTCTCGGTGAATCCTGACGGCAGCGCCGCAAACGCTGCCTGTCCCGCCATGAGCGTGATCGCCGCGAGCGCACCGGTGAGGGCACGACGCACGGCACCTGGATCGAACCTCATGTCCGTTTCCTCCCACCTGACCTGACGCTGTTACGCGCGGGTCGTTTGTTGTTGTGACGCGGGCGACGGCCGAAGCCGGGAGGCGTGCCGGGTACAGGCAGCACGATCCGCATCTTTCGAGCCATGTTGCCACAGTCGCAGTCGCGGCGACACGGCAGCGACAGGGAAATTTCATCGGGCTTCAGGCGCTGCCGTAACGTCCGGGTCCGGGTCGCCCGCATCGGACCCTTATGTCAACTTCTCCGACGGTCCCGGTGTCAGCACCGGCACGGCAAATGCCGCCATCATGGGCCTCCAGCTCGCGATGCACGTTTGCCGTGGCCTGCAGTGACGCACCCGCCGGGAGCGGCGTAACATTCGTCCGCCCCCTGGTCGATGGGAGGGAATCATGCACCGCTTCGGTCTGGCTCTCCTCGGGTCCGGCACCGCGCTGCTCGCAGCCTGCGGTGGTGGTGGTGGCGGTGGTGGCGACAGCACGTCGCCCGTCGCCGAAGTGGCGATCACGGCGACCAACGCCCGCGCAGTCGGTGCGGCGGTCGTCACGGCCACCGTGCTGGCATTCGATTTCGGCGACAGCAGCGGCGGCGAGCTCGATCCGTCGGCGGCCAGTGCCCTCGACCGGCTGAACGCGCGCGCCGCCGGCCTGGCGATGGCGCGCATGCAGGCGCTGTCGCAATCCGGCAACGTGCGCCCGGCCGTGGCCTTCGGCCCGGAAACCGAACCCTGCGCCACCAGCGGCTCTCTCACCCTGTCGGGCAACATCGCGAACCCGCCGGACATCGGCGTGGGCGATCGCATCGTCGCCAGATTCGCCCAATGCGACGACGGCGATGGTACGGTGCTCGATGGCCGGCTCGAACTCGTCATCCGCCGGCTCGGTGGTGATCCACTCACCGATGTGTTCCTCATCGAGGCGGACGTCGAAGTCGATGACCTGATGCTGACCGAAGCCGGCACGAGCGCCACCGGCAACGGCGAGTTCTCGCTCACGCTCGATACGCTCGGCTACCCGCTCACCATCACCGCGCTCGCCGGCAACCTGCTCGAGCTGGTCGCGCCGGGTGAGGAATTCAGGCTGACCGCCTTCAACCTGCGGCTGGAAGAAGACTACGGACAGCAGCCGGTGCCGGGCGTGGCCACCGCCAGCGGCACGGTCGCCGAGGCGCAGCTGGGCGGCAAGGTCAGTTTTCTCACCGAGAACGGCGCCCCGCTCGTCGCCACCGGCTTTGCCGACCCGCACGACGGCATCATCCGCATCACCGGTGCTGCAGGTTCGCGCCTGCGGGCACTGGTCGGACCCGGCGGCGCGGTGGACCTCGAACTCGACGCGAACGGCGACGGCGTGGTCGAGGAGGTCATCGGCACGACCTGGAGCGAGCTCGCGGGGGACTGACACCCCTGGCCAGAATGTCCCCCAGGTTGACAATCTTGCGCCGCAATATCCGGCTGGCCTAGAATCGGCCGGCACACAGGCGCGCCGCCAGGAGACGACGATGCAACGGACCATGCTGCAGGCCAAGCTGCACCGGGTGACCGTCACCCAGTCGGAGCTTCATTACGAGGGTTCCTGCGCCATCGACGACGATCTGCTCGAAGCCGCCGACATCCGCGAGCACCAGCAGGTCGAGATCTACAACGTCACCAACGGCGAGCGCTTCAGCACCTACGCGATTCGCGCCGAGCGGGGTTCGGGCACCATCTCGGTGAACGGCGCTGCTGCACGTCGCGCTGCACCGGGCGACCTCCTCATCATCGCCGCCTACGCGCATTACACGGAACTCGAGCTGGCGCGCTACGAGCCGCGGCTGATCTACGTCGATGCCGCCAACCGCATCGTCCGCCGCGGCAACGGCGTGCCGATGCAACGCGCCGGCTGAGCGCCGGCGTCCCCGGCCGGGTGACCTGCGGACCGTCGACCAGTCCGGCAGGGCGGAGTCGCGACTGGCGTCGCTCCTACAGGGGAGGTCGTCCCGCTGTGGGAGGGGCGCAAGCCCCGACACCGGTCGCGACTGGCGTCGCTCCTACAGGGGAGGTCGTCCCGCTGTGGGAGGGGCGCAAGCCCCGACTCCCGGTCGCGACTGGCGTCGCTCCTACAGGGGAGGTCGTCCCGCTGTGGGAGGGGCGCAAGCCCCGACTCCCGGTCGCGACTGGCGTCGCTCCCACCGCTGCTGGTGCCGGCGTCAGCGGCCGCGGAACACTGGCGGGCGCTTCTCGACGAACGAACGCACGCCTTCGGCAGCATCCTCGCTGCGTGCCAGGGCAGTCTGCGCAGCGCCGAGTTCAGCGATCGCAGCGGTCTGCCCCTGCTCGACGGCGAGCAGCACGTTGCGACGGGTGGCGCGTACCGCCAGCGGCGCCATCGCGCCGATGCGGCGTGCGACCGTCATCGCCGCATCGAACTCGGTGCCGGCCGGCACGACCTGCTGGACGAAATTCAACCGCAGTGCGGTAGCGGCGTCGAACTCGTCGCCGGTCAGCAGCAGCGCCATCGCGTTGCCGACGCCGGCGCGTTCGGCAAACCGCAGCGTCGCCCCGCCCGTGGCCATGATGCCGCGGCGGACCTCCAGCTGCGCGAAGCGGCAGTCGTTGGCCGCGATGACCACGTCGGCAGCCAGCATCAGCTCGATGCCGATCGTAAAGCAGATGCCGCTGACCGCGCACACGACCGGCTTGGTGCGGCGCGGTCCGCGCAGATCCGCCGGATCGATCATGTCTTCGCGCCAGAGAGGCTTGCCCTCCTGCATCGAGTCGGCCCAGAGCGGCAGGTCGATCCCGCCGGTGAAATGGCCGCCCGCTGCGCACAGCAATCCGACGCGCAGCGTGTCGTCGGCTTCGAGCTGCGTGTAGGCCTCGGCCAGCTCGTGCGCCATCTTCGGCGTGAAGCCGTTGCGTTTGGCTGGCCTGTCGATCGTCATCACCAGCACGCCGCCATCGTCGTGCGCGCGGATCGTTCCCAGGTGGTCACTCATCGAAGCACGGCCCCAGTGCCGTCAGCGCTCTTCGCGCGCCAGATCTGCCTGCAGGCGCTCGACCTGGTCGAGCAGACGGACGAAGCGCCGCCCGAGTGGGGTCAGGGTGTACTCCACGCGCGGCGGCACTTCCGGATAGGCCCTGCGTGCGACGATGCCGAACCGCGCCAGCTTGCGCAGGCGCTCGTTGAGCACCTTGGTGGTCAGGCCGTCGAGATCGGCACGGATAGCCCCGGGGCGATGGGTACCCGCCCTGATCCGGCCGAGGACGCGCAGCGTCCACTTGCAGCCGATCACGTCTTCCACCATCGCGGCGATGGTCGGTGTGCCGCCGGTCCGCCGTTTTACCTTGGCCATCAGCAATCAGCACCGATTGGTAACCTTGTGACCGAAATGTGCCTGCTTCACGCCGGTGTGGCGCCGCATTAGCCTGTCTTCGCCGCCGGCATGGCGGCATCGTCCGGCACCACGGGAGTCTACCGATGAACAAGTCACTCGTCGCGCTCGTCCTCACCAGTCTCGCCACCAGTGCCGGCTTCGCCGCCGACACCGCTGCGGTCGCCTGGCCCGAGGGCTACCGCGCCTGGCGGCACGTGAAGAGCATGGTCATCGAAGCCGGCCATCCGCTGCACGCGGCCTTCGGCGGGATCCACCATCTCTACGCCAACGAAGCGGCGATGGCCGGCTACCGCAGCGGCCGCTTCGAGGACGGCGCCGTGATCGTCTTCGACCTGCTGGAGGCTCAACGCGCGGACCACGCCATCATGGAGGGCGCACGCAAGGTCGTCGGTGTGATGCAGAAGGACAGCCGCCGCTTCGCGGCCACGGGCGGCTGGGGTTTCGAGGGCTTCGCCGCCGGGGACCCGGCGCGACGCGTGGTCGGGGCCGATGCGAAGACCGCCTGTTTCGACTGCCACGCGCCGCAGCAGGCCAACGGCTACGTGTTCAGCAGCGCGCGCGATTGACGGCCACCGACGATACCCCGGCGCGCAGGCAACGGCCGGCGCCAAGCCGATCGTCCGGGGTACGCCACCACTGTGGCCGGCCGTATCCCGTTACGTCCGGCGCCGCCCACCGCCACTGCGGGAACGGCTGACGCGGGCGGTGCGGGGTCGGCGCAGGTTGTAAACGTTATATTCATGTGTATATTGCGGGTGAAGGCACCCGGGATGCCGATACGCTCGCGGCACCCGTTGGCGCAAGCCCGCAAGCGCCCGTGACACATCGGAATTTTTTTGAATACCGTTATATACAAGCGTCTATTACGCTGATCGGTCAATGACACCATGGCACACTGGATCTCACGGGACGCGACCCAGGCCCGGGGCCCAATCGCCCCGACTCTTGCCGTGCTGCTGACCGTTGGCTCGCCCCCGACCGTGGCGCAGGAACAGGCCCCAGCCACACCGTTCACCCTGGGCGAGATCACCGTCGTGGGCCATCCCATCCCGACGGAAGACGCCAGCCGCACGCCGCTGTCCACGGTGATCGGGCGGCAGGAGATGCAACGGTTCAACCGCGACACCGTCGGCGACGCACTGAACCTGCTCGCCGGCGTGACGCTCGCCACCAACTCCCGCAACGAGAAGACCATCGCGGTGCGCGGCTTCGATTCGCGTCAGGTGCCCCTGTTCATCGACGGCATTCCTGTCTACGTACCCTATGACGGCTACGTGGACTTCGACCGCTTCACCACGGCCGATCTGGCGGCGATCCAGGTCGCGAAGGGCTTCAGCTCGATCGCCTACGGACCCAACGTCCTCGGCGGCGCCATCAACCTGGTATCCCGCAAGCCCGCCGAACCATTCGAGGCCGACGCCTCGGCAGGTTTCGGGGAAGAGCAGGGATTCCAGACCTCGGCGAACGTCGGCACCGACCAGGAGACCTGGTACCTGCAGGCAGGCGCATCCCTCGCCGAGAGCGACGGCTTTCCCCTGTCGTCGGATTTCGACCCGACGCTCACCGAAGATGGCGGCAGGCGCAACAACTCGCACGCCAAGGACAGCAAACTGTCGCTCAAGCTCGGACTGACACCGAACGAGAGCGATGAGTACGCCATCAGCTACTACCGCCAGGACGGCGAGAAAGGCCAGCCACCGTCCACCGATCCCGCTGTCGCCCGGTACTGGAAATGGCCGTCCTGGGACAAGGAAAGCCTGTACTTCCTGTCGAATACGGCTTTGGGCGGAAACAAGACCCTGAAGGTGCGGCTGTACCACGATCATTTCGACAACGAGGTGAATTCCTACACCAACGACAGCTACACCACCCTGCGTACCAGCGGGCGCGGCAGCGTCGGCACGGGGCGCAGCATCTACCACGACCGGACCAATGGCGGTTCCATCGAACTCGAGTCCCTGCGGTTCAACGCACATGCCCTGCGGCTGACCGGGCATTACAAGGCCGACGAGCATCGGGAGCTCGACGCGACGGGCCGCGAGAACACCCGCTTCGAGGACACGCTGGTGTCCTTTGCGGCCGAAGACAACATCCGGATCGCCCCGCAGTGGATGCTGTCGCTCGGTATCGCCCGCCACGAGCTGCGTCCCGATACGGTCTACAGCATCGGCAATCCATATTCGCTGCCCGACGACAAGACGGCGACCGATATGCAGGCTGGCCTGTTCCACGACTGGTCGGCCACGACACGCTTCTACGCCACCATTGCCAGGAAATCGCGCTTACCAACCTTGAAGGATCGCTACTCGCAGCGGCTGGGAACCTATGTCGAGAATCCGGACCTCGACACCGAGGAGGCGCTGAACTACGAGATCGGTTATCAGGGCAATCCCTGGACCGGCGGACGGATCGAGGCGGCTGTCTTCTACAGCGACATCGACGACAAGATCCAGTCGGTCGCCAACGTCTCCGGCATCCGTTCGCAGATGCAGAACGTCGGCGAAGTGCGGGCTACCGGCGTCGAACTGAGCCTGACCTCACGCGTCACGTCATGGCTCGAGCTTGGCGGCACGTACACCGGCATCGAACTCGACAATCGCAGCGACCCGAACACCCGCCTGACCGACGTCCCCCGGCACAAACTCACCGCACACGCCGGACTGCAGCCGTTCACGCAACTGGACATCATTGCCTTTGCTGAACACAACAGCGACCGCTGGGCGTCGAACACTGTCGAGCTGTCGGGTTTCACCACGTTGAGCCTCAAGACTGCCTGGCAGCTGATCCCCGGCACCACCTTCGAGGCTGGTGTCACCAATCTGACCGACAAAGACTACTCGCTGGCTGATGGCTTCCCCAGTCCGGGGCGCATGTGGTTTGCCAACACCCGCTTCCAGTTCTGAATCCGGAGAAACGTCATCATGTCACCACCAATCCGCACCCTGCTGGTCGTCACCGGTCTGCTCTGCGGCGTCCCGGTGCTGGCGCGGGACAAGGTCGACGATCCCGCAAGATTCGTCACCCGGGAAATCACGGTGACCGGCGCCGTCGAGCACGACCTGCGCCTCGGCGTCGACCAACTGCGCGAATTTCCACCGCAGCAGATCGGCGAGGTTCCGCTGGTCTGCCAGACCGGGGCCAACGTCGGTAAACTCGAAAACTTCCGGGGTGTGCGCCTGCGGGACATCCTCGACAGGGCCGTCATCCGGGCGCCGGGCCACAACGACGTGAAGAAGATGGTCATCGTCGCCAGCGCCAGCGACGGCTACACGGTTGTGTTCTCCTGGAGCGAGGTGTTCAACTCGCCGGTCGGCGACGGCGTGTTGGTGTTCTTCGAGAAGGATGGGCTGCCGCTGGCCGACGACGAAGGTCGCATCGCATTGGTTTCGAGCAGGGATATCCGCACCGGCCCGCGTCACGTCAGATGGCTACAGGACATCGAGGTGAGGAAGGTCGTCGACTGACCTGTCATGGACATTCTGGCACCGGCTGGCTTCCCATCCCCGTGATGGTCGCGCAGCGGTCCGGAGCGGCATTCAGTATGCTGGCGCTGATCCGGCAATTGGGTACGGCGACACACCATGGCTTCCCGTAAGACGGGCATTGAGCTGCAGGGCGCGATCTGGATGACGGTGGGCGGCGCCAACCTGGGTGGCCAGGGGCGCATCGATCTGCTCAGCCGCATCGCCGAATGCGGATCGATCACGCAGGCCGCGAAGGCCATCGGCATGAGTTACAAGGCCGCGTGGGATGCCGTCGACACCATGAACAACATGGCCGGTGAGCCACTGGTCGAACGGTCGGCTGGCGGCAAAGGCGGCGGCGGCACGCGCCTGACTCACCGGGGCGAGCAGCTGGTAAAGAACTTTCGCCTCATCGAGCGGGAACATCGCCGCTTTGTTGCTGCGCTCGGCCAGCAATCGGACGGAATTGCCGACGATTACCTGTTGATCCGGAGAATGGGGATGAAAACCAGCGCACGCAACCAATTTCTCGGCAAGGTCACGCGGGTGCAGCCAGGCGCGGTAAACGACGAGATCGAACTGGAGGTCGCTGGTGGACACAGGATCATCGCCACCATCACACGCGAGAGTACGCAGGAACTTGGGCTGCGACCGGGGGGCGAAGCGCTGGCACTGATCAAGTCCTCGTCCATCATCGTGACGACGGAAGAGCGCGGGACCCGCTTCTCCGCGCGCAATCGCCTGAATGGGGTCGTCGCCCGCGTTCAGCCCGGCGCGGTCAACACCGAGGTGGTGATCGACCTGCGCGGTGGCGGCTCGGTGGCCGCGATCGTGACCAACGAGAGCAGCGCAAACCTGGGCCTCGCGATCGGCAAGGTCGCCTCGGCGATCTTCAAGGCTTCCAGCGTCATCATCGGCGTGCCGTGTTAGGTGCCGGGTCTGGCTTATTGGCTAATTTCGGCCCCTCGCGGCGCGTCACCGCCTTCGACAGCGAGGCCACACGGCGATCGAATCGCTGTGCCAGCCCGGAACGGCTGGCCGAGCCGAAGATCCGGCATTTCATCGCGATTCTTGCCCGGATATCGGCGAGGCGACGCGCTCCGGAACGGCTGCGAAGGCCGGCCTCCGTGACACCGTGCTCCGCGCAGATCCGTGCGATCAGATCATCCAGCAATAGGCATGAATGCCCGTATCGAGCCGCACAAGGACGTCGGACACCATGCCATCGCTGACGTCGCGATCGTGGTCGCTGGCGAAAATCAGCTGACGATGGGTGCCGCGCAGCGTGACGTAGTAGAAACCACCGCGCGCATGGATACGGGGTCGGCGCGGCATGCCGTCGTCCGCAGGTCGAGGTCCGACCGGATAGCCGGGCAGTGACCCGCACCCAGCCCGGCATTCACCCCGTCAAGTCGCAAGTCAGCCGCGCTGCAATAAGTCAAAAAGCCAGACCCGGCCCCGATGGCCGCGCGATAATTGGCTGCATGACAACAACGCGGGAACCGCGGGTGGGACCGGGTGCCTGGTCGCCGCCGAAGCGGTCACCCGGGTAGGGATCGCCATGTCACAGCGACCGTCTTCATTTCGTGTGCTGCTCCTGCTCACCGTGCTCGGCTTGCCGATCAGCCCCCATGCCGAGGATCGCAGCGTCAGCTACAGGTTTGGCGAATCGCCGGTGCCGGGGCTGCCGCAGACCGGCGGCTGGGCCACCGGTGAGAACTGGTCACCG
>CAUJIY010000161.1 GCA_963205295.1 Pseudomonadota bacterium | reverse complement strand
GCCATCAGCCACCAGGTCCGCCGCGCGGCTGCATCCCGGCTGCTGCGGGCGGCAGCGCCGGCGAGGATCGCTGTCAGGACGCTCGGCGGGAAGTCGGAAAACAGGTTGAAAACGTCGAGAGCGCCATCCGGCTCGGCCTCGGGCAGCGTCAGCAGGATCGCGACGAGAATGTAGACGCCCAGACCGACGACGAACGCGCCCGTCCAGCCCGCGGCGACCGGTTCGCGAGGTGAATCGGTGCCCTGTAGCTGGCGTGGTGCCATATCGACGCGTGTCCGCTCCCGCAGTCACGACCCCGCCCCCTGACGGGTAGTCGGCCGCACGATATGTAACCTGATGAGGGCTGTCCGCTGCTGTGAACTGGCGCCGGAAATGCGCCATCGGGATTGAATTCCGCCGCCGGCCGATGCTGGTCGACACAAACAAAAAGGGGCCGGAGCGTTGTGCTCCGGCCCCCCGGGGCTCACCCTTGGTGCACCTGGCCGATCAGTAAATGTCCTTCGTGGTGTTGTACACGTTGAACTTGCCGGTCGGCGTGATGAGCTTCGGGTCCTTGATGACTTTCTTCAGCTTGCGGGTCTTGTCGTCCACCACGACGATGGCCGACTCCTCCTCCTTGCCGCTCCACACCGAGAACCAGACCTCGTCGCCCGCCTTGTTGTACTCGGGCTGCACGACGCGCTTCGGCCCCGGGCCGAGCTTGGCCCATTCGGCGATCGGCAGCACCTTGTAGCCAGCGTCGAGGTTGTTGACGTCGAACACAGCGATCGACTGGCTGATGGCTGCTTCGGGATTCAGCGTCGTGTCGACCCAGAGGTTCTTCGACTTCGGGTGCGTCTTGATGAACAGCGAGCCACCGCCCTGGCCCTTGAGGACCTTGACGGCCTTCCAGGCGTACTGCGGGTGCTTCTCGGGATCGGTACCGATCAGCGTGATGGCGTCGTTGCCGAGCGCACTGGTGGCCCAGACCGGACCGTACTCGGGATGCACGAAGTTCGCGCCACGGCCCGGGTGGGGGATCTCGTGAACGTCGACCAGCGCCGCCAGCTTGCGCTCCTTCGAATCGACCACCGCAATCTTGTTCGAGCTGTTGGCGGCCGTGAGGAAATAGCGCAGCGTCGAGTCCCAGCCACCGTCATGCAGGAAGGCAGCTGCGTCGATCGTCGTGACACCGAGATTGGTGATGTCGTTGTAGTTGACCAGCAGGATGCGGCCGGTCTCCTTGACGTTGACGATGAACTCCGGATGCTGGTGCGAGGCGACGATCGCCGCCACGCGCGGCTCCGGGTGGTACTCCTGCGTGCTCACAGTCATGCCGCGGGTCGAGACGATCTTCAGCGGCTCGAGCGTCGCACCATCCATGATCACGTACTGCGGCGGCCAGTAGGAGCCGGCGATCGCGTACTTGTCCTCGAAGCCCTTGTACTTCGAGGTCTCGACCGAACGGGCCTCGAGGCCGATGCGGATCTCGGCCACGGGCTGCGGCGGATCCATCCACAGGTCGATGAGGTCGATCTTGCCATCGCGGCCGATGGTGTAGTTGTAGCGGCCGGAGTGCGAAATGCGTGAGATGTGCACGGCGTAACCGGTCTTGACGATGTTGTTGATCGCCTTGCGGTCGCCGTCGACGATCGCCACCTCGCCGCTGTCACGCAGGGTGACGGCGAACAGGTTCTCGATGTCGAGCTTGTTCTGCTTGCTCTTCGGCCGCTGCTCGACCGGCACGATCACCTTCCACGAACCCTTCATCTGCGGCATGCCCCATTCGGGCGGCTGCGGCGGCTCGTGCTGCAGGAAGCGCGCCATCATGTCGATGTCGGCATCCGTGAGCTGGCCCGAGGTACCCCAGTTCGGCATGCCCGCGGGCGAGCCGAACTTGATCAGGGCCTTGAGGTATTCCGTGCCCTTCGCCTGCGTGAGGTCGGGCGTCAGCGGCTTGCCGGTGGCGCCCTTGCGCAGCACGCCGTGGCAGCCGGCGCAGCGCTCGAAGAAGATCTGCTTGCTGCGCTCGAACTCGGCCTCGGTCACGTTCGGCGCACCGGGCGTGACGCGCACCTGCGCCTCGGTCACCTGCGAGGGCTGCGACTGGTAGGCCTGCTCGGCCTCGCCGGCGCCCGGATGGCGCTGGCCCGCTGCCTGCTTCGCTTCCAGGCCCGAAGCCTTGCGGTAGGCCGCGACCTTGCTCATCTGCACCGTGCCGCCGGGATTGTCCCAGCTGTTCAGCACGTAGGTGATGATCGCGGCCAGGTCCTTGTCGGACAGGTGGCTCATCGCCGGCATCACGTTGTTGTACTCGACGCCGTTGACGGTCATCTTGCCCTGGCGGCCCTTGAGCGTGACGTCGATCAGCACGCTCGGGTCCTTGGCGATGTAGTCGGACTTGGCAAGCGGCGGAAATGCGCCCGGCAGGCCGACGCCAGTCGGCTGGTGGCAGGCAGCGCAGTTCTGCTGGTACAGGTCCTGCCCGCGCTTCATCCACTCGGCGCTCGGCTTCTTGCCCTTGGAAATTGCCCCGGCGACTTCCGCCTGGTGCACCAGCGGCTGGCCGCTGTCCGCGGCTTGAGTCACCAGCGCTGGCACGGCGACCAGCGTAACGGCGACGGCTGCCGCAACGACATACCCTTTGGTTCTCATGATGAACGGACTCCTTGAAAAAACCTGCCCAACCGGCGCAAACGCGCGAGATTGTTACTACCCGAATTTTTCAATATATACGGGGATTTACCTATCGGCACACAGCTGGTGCGACGATGTTGACCGTACTTCCAGCGCTGCATTTTCGCATTGAAAAAACCGCTTCCAGCTAACGGGTTGTGGTCACACACCGGACCGGTGTCCGACGCTGTATTCCACCACGTCGATGATGCCCTGCATCTCTGCGCGGCCCGATGTCTTTGTCTCCCATTGCGGATTTCCCACCTTACCCACCTGAAATACTCCCTGCCTATTGCATCGCAAGAAATAAGGGAAAGACGTAAAAATTTTGTTGTTTGACAGACTGGCAATTTCTGGTGTTGCGGCGCAAAATGCCAAAACTGTTGCCGCTATTGCGACACAGTCGCCCTGGATCCCGTCCGTGGCCACAGCGCCCGTACGCGGGACGTGCCATTCGGCCACCCGCGCCAGGAAGTTCCATGCAACTCGCGGAGAACAGGTTCGGCAGGGTGTGGCCGCATACGGCCATGGCGGCCATGCCGTTCGCTGGTGTTCTTCGGCATGAAGACCGGTCGGTACCCGGTATTGACGGCGTGAATGTCGCCCCCCGGTCATCTGCCGCAGCAGATTACAGACTCCCTCCGCCCTTTCCGGCCAGGCGTGGACCAGCAGACCGCTGATGTCGATCGGGGTGACCATGGTGCCGGACGCAGGGAGCGGTCCGTCTCCAGGTGAGCAAATCACGTTCGGGCTGTGGTTGCGAGTTTCCGCTCCCAGAGAACACGACGAGCATCCCCCCGGTACGCGCAGTCCGGATATACGCAAACCTACCTAGAGCGCGCTCACGACCTGACCGTCGCTACCGCAGCCACGCACCAACCGTGCCGTGGCGGCTTCGGCCACGACCTGGCAGTCCATCACGCCTGTCCTACGGCCGAACGTGTACCCCGTCCTCACCGGCTCCGCAGCAGAAACGCTCGCAGCGACCCTGTGCCGGCAGATCACTCATGCCATCCCCGCACGGCCAGCGACCATCAGGATCGCCAGCCGTGCGGGGATGCGTTCAGTAGCACTTCTTGCAGGAATAGGCGCTGCGACTGCAGCCGTTGTACATCGTGCAGACCGCGCGCGGATTGCAGGGCGACGGTTTGCCACCACAATCCCGCGCCTCGAGGTCGACGCTGCTCTCTGTCACGATGAAATTGACGTCATCAAGCAGCTGGTCGCCCTTCACCGTCACCAATGCTTCCCGGAACAGCGGTGAGAGCCGTTCCTTGTCCTTGGCGAAAGCGATATAGACCAGTTCGGTCAATCTTTCGACGCCCGGCTTAGGAATCCCTTTACCGGTTTTCTCATCGAACGTGAGTGCAAGCTGCGGGCACAGCTCGCAACCGACGTCGGCGGTCTGCAGGTCTTCGCCTTCCGGAACCTGCAGCAATTCGTGCAGGCGTGTGTCGAACGCCAGTAGTCGCTGCCACGGCTTGATCTTCTTGGAGTTATTGACCGAGCCGCCTTTAACAACGATGGAATACGTCGGCTCGGCCTCGTCGGCCGCAGCCAACGGCCTGGTCACGACCATGAGTGCCGTGAAGGTGAGCGCCAACAAGCTGGCGACAATCGGCTTCCTGATCGACATGGTCACTTCTCCCGTGGTGGTGGTGAGCAGTTCAGAAAGTCAGGCTGATGGTCCCGAGCACCTGGCGGCGTCCCGCGGTGCGTGGATTCAACGGGTCGGTCTCGAAGATCGTCAGTTCGGAATCGAACAGGTTGCGAATTCCCAATGACAAGATGCCGAGCCTGCCGGGCAGGCGTAACTCCGCGAAGGCATCAACGATCCACGCATCCTCATCGTGATTCACGATGGGGAAATTGGCTGCAAATGCGTAATCGACGTCCTGTTGCGTGTAGGTGGCAACGGTACGCAGCGTGATGCCGATCGGTGTGGTGACTACCAGCCCGAGCGGGACACGCCAGGCGTCGATCTCCCGATAGGCCTCCACACCGGTACTCGCGACCGGGCGCGTGAGATTCTCCAGTTCTCCTGCCAGCGACAGAGCGGCATTCCATCCTGCCGGTAGCAAGCTATCCGGCTCGGATGCCACGGCCTGGTACAGATAGACCCGGCCCAGTTTCTCGCGCCAGTCCACCGTCTTCTCCTGCTCGTTGTGGTACTGGAGAACCTCGAGGTCACGCAGGGCAGCTTCGACACCGATGAAGACCCTGGCTGGCAGCGCCTGGTCCACGGCGACTGCCACGCGACGCGAGAGCGCGCCCTCGGGATCACCGTAGAAGTTGTCGAATCCGGCGAAGAACTGATTGAAGCCGACCACCGTGGTGGGCTCGAGCGACTGGCTTCTCACCAGCGTCCGCCGCACCGACTCGAAAGCTGCGACACGTACGGTCGTGCCAGTATCGCCATTCCAGGTCAGGCCGAGCTTCGGACTGAGGTGCCTGCGATCCAGTTCGTCCGCAAAAGCGGTGAACTCCTGCTCGAAGTAATCGAGCGCCAGTCCGGTCGTGAGCGTCAGCTGTTGTGCCGGCGACTGCCAGCTCAGATAAGCGTAACCAGTCGTCGCCGCCGTATCGATCCCCTCACCTTCGACAGGAAAATTCTGCTTCTCGGTGACGAAAGACAGCCCCGAGACGAGATGGAAGTCTGCCAGCCGATCGACGCGCTGAAGCTCGGCCACCCAGGTATCGGCACGGGTCTGGGTCACGAGGATATCGAGCGGGGTATAAACGACATCGGTCTCGCGGTCTTCGTACGCGATGGTCCACACAAGCTCGCCGTCAGATCGCGGCGCGTACCGCCCGTTGAGCCGATAGGTGTCGCTGTCCTCTCCGATCTCGGTCGGGAAGGCAAGTCCCGGATCGAATTCGTAGAACGTATTGCCCAGGTCGAAATCGGTCCGCTGGGCATTGAGCTGCCAGCTCATCGCCGGACTCGACTCAAACTGCAGAAACGCATCGTAGGCGTTCTTCTCGGCCGTGTTGTTGTCCTCGAAGCCATCTGTCTCGTAGTGAAGCTGGCTGAGGGAATACGCGACCCGACCCTCCAGACCACTCACGGCAAACTGGTCGCCCCAGGTGCCACGCGAACCCAGGATGGCGTCGGTCTGGACCCGGACCTGGTCGCGGTTGAACAGTGAGTTGTACTCGTTGATGCCGACCCGTGTCGGACCGCCTGCCCGCAGAATCGCCAGGTTGTCGATGCTATCGAGCAGGTCTGCTGGTGGTGCCGACAGTGGCTGGCGAATCTGCGCCTGGAACGACTCGCTGACGCGGGCGATGTCGTAACGGGATCTGTGCTCGTAGGCATCGGCGAGTAGCCGATGTGCCGTCGAGTTGGCAAAGTTTTCGGCGAGTCCGGCAGTTCCGGCGAGCACCGCGAGGGTGTCGAAGCCGAGCTCGTCGTAAACCACACCGATGCGCGCGTTGCGGGATGCCGCATCGTCATCGAGCAGCAACTGCGAGCGATAGACGGCGCGGTTGTCGTTCAACCGCACGGATGCTCCGATATCGACAAGGGCGTCGACGGGACGGTTGATCGACTGCTTGCGGATGGCATCGTAATACCACGGCGTCGGATCGTTGCCGTCGAGTTCCCGGGCGAGCTCGAACTGCGTGCCGGCGAGTTCCTCACGTTTCTCCTCGTAATACGCCTTGCCGACATAGCTGCGCAGGAGTGCATTGCCCGGGTCCAGCAGCACCGCGATCTCGATCTGCTCGCGCCCGGCGGCGAGCTCGCCCTCGCGGATCAGGGCGAGGCCGAGGCCGAGCCGGGGTAGCGGCGCGGCGGAGTCGCGCTCGATGGCCTCGCGGAAGCGAGCGCTGGCAGCCACCGTCTCCACGCGTGCTAGGAGCGCGAAGCCGAGTACCGTGCGCGGCAGCGCCAGGCGCTGATCTGCAGCCACGGCCAGCTCGGCAGCCGCGACCGCGCGCTGCGCGTCGCCGACGGCGAGCCAGAGCTCGGCGAGCCGGGCCTGCACGAGGGCGTCACCGGGATCGGCGGCTGCGGCTTCCTGCAGCGTGGCCAGCGCCTGCTCGAGCCGGAACTCCGCTTGCTCGACATAGGAGCGGGCCAGCAGCGCGGCGGGCAGCCGCGGGGCAGATGCCACGGCACGGGTGGCGAAATCGCGCGCCGCATCGACATCACCCTGGGTCAGTGCGATCGTGGCGCGCAGCGCGAGCGCGTCAGCATTGCCGGCATCGGTGGCGAGCACGGCATCGATCTCGGCAGTCGCCTCCGCAGCGCGACCGACGACGAGCGCCTCGCGGGCACCTGCCACGCGACCCATGCCGGTACCGGCGGCACCCGTGGCCACGGGTGGGTAGTACAGCGTCCACTGCACGCTGCGGCGAAAACCACTGCGATCGGTCGCGGCGCCGACCAGCGCGGTGCCGGCGGCAGCGGTGACCTTGCGGTCCACGGTGGCGGTGGTGCGATCGCCACCCGCACCGTCGACGCGCACGACGCCTTCGAGCACCTCCACTGTCGCGTCTCCCGGTGTCACGCGCACCAGGAACTCCGTACCTTCGATGCCGGCATTGGCGAACGGGGTCTCGACCCGCAGCGCACCGCGCTGGCGCGTGATGACGTGGATAATGCCCTCGAGGACGGCAAGCCAGGTACGCTCGGCGCCGGCCGGCGGTCGACGGAAGGTGATGGTGGTGTCCTGGTCGAGGCGCGTGACGGTCGCGTCGGGCAGGACGAGTGCGGCGCGACTCGCGGCAAGGACGCGCAGGCTGTCGCCCGGGCAGAGCGTCGCCTCGAGCCCGACAGGCTGCCAGTCCACCTGCTGGTCCCTGCGCACCTCGACCGCACCCTGCACGGAAACGAGACGCGCAGCCGGCGGCTCGCAGGATTGCGCGCGCGCTGAAGCCTGAGGAATTAGCCACGCCAGCATGACTGCTGCCAACGCCCGGGCGAACGCGCGCCCGGTGTCGGTCGCAGAACCGCGCAGCTGCCACGACGATCGGCACGAGTCCGGCAACGTTCTCGCCTCTGCGTCCCCCTGCGTGCACGGCGACGCCCGGTTGCAACCGTGCGCCTCCAAGCCATTCCCGCCGGGCTCTGCGTTGTTGGAGTTGTTACGGCGTTGGCGTCAGCGTGTCGGAGTCTAGGCTGACCGTCGCGTTGCCGCAATGATGACAGCGCGTAGACCCGGTCTACTTGCCGTCGATGACCACGGCACCGGCCACCAGCCCCGCGGTCCCGTCGCGCTCGAAGCGTACGCAGAGCCCGGCGTAGAACGCGGCCACCGGATCACGCACGGCACCGGGGCGCGCCCACTCCGCGCACTCCTGGAACAGCGGCCAGGCCACGCGCCAGCTGCCTTCCTGAAATAGCGCCAGCGCGCGGGCGAAGCACGCCAGCCGGTCGGTCTCGGCGGCGGCCGCCGGCGCCAGCAATTCATGTACGGCCACGGGCTGCGACTTGCCCGCGAGCAGGAATCGGCCTACCGCTCGTTCGCGCAGCCCGTCGCACCCGGCGAGGGCCGCAGCCGAGGCGAGTACCCGGGTACCGAGATACCGGTTCAGTCCTTCGATGCGTGCTGCGGTGTTGACGATATCACCCACGGCACGTATCTCGAGGCGACCGCGTGCACCGACCGTGCCCCAGTGGACGATGCCCGCGTGGAGGCCGATGCGCGTCGGCAACGCGGCGTGTAAGCCAGCCGCCTGGCGCAGCTCGAGCCCGGCGAGGATCGCAAGCGCCGCCTCACAGGCACGCCGCTCGATGCCGCTTCCGGGACGGCCGGACACCCAGATCGCCATCATGGCGTCGCCGAGGATGTCGGCGACCGCACCACCATGGCGCTCGACCTCGGCGAAGAGAATGTCGAAATAGGCATTGAGCGTAAGGCCCAGTGCCTCGGGCGTAAGCGTCTCGGCCAGCGGGGTGTACCGGGACGCATCCGTAGCCATGCAGGTGCCGTAGAACTCCGCGGCCGAGGCCGTCGCCGAGACGCCGCCCTCGGCCAGACGATCGACGAGCTGGGTGGGCACGTAGCGGCCAAGGGCCGCGGCAATGCGCGCACGCTGGACCCGCGCGTGCCGGAACTGCATGAGTAGGCCGCCGCCGATGGCGAGCGGGACCTGCAGGAAGATCGGCACCATCACCGGCAGCCAGAGCTGACGCGAGCCAAAGCACCACAGCGCCGCGAGCAGCCAGCCGAGCGCTCCGCAGGCGCTGGCGGCCGCGCCGGTCGCCCCCGGCAACAGACGGCAGACAAAGCCGAGCACAACGCCCCATGCGACCACGAGTGCAGCCGCGGCGGGTACCGGGAGTGGACGCAGGCCGTCGCCCGCCAACAGGTTCGCGGTCGCGGTGGCAGCGATCTCGACCCCGCTCAGATTCAGGCCGGCATCATCGGAGAACACGGTGAAGAAGCTGTCCTCCTGGCCGACTGGATCCCGCGCCGTGAACCCGACGAACACCAGCTTGTCGTGTAGCGCCCCGACCGCCGGTGGCGCACGCAACAGGTCCTGGAAGCGCAGCGCGGGGAAGCTGCCGGGCGCACCGTAGTAATTCAGATATCGCGACGGTGCTCCGGCATACAGGTTGGCGAGCACCGCCAGATCGCCGGGTCGCGCTGTGGCCTCACGCAGCAGCTTGCGCCGACAGGCAGGTGGAGCGGCAAACACCTGCGCACGTCGCGTGCGCAGCACGTCGGCTGCAGCGAGGCCGGCCTGAGGTACGGTCGTACTGAACACCACAGCCGGGCAGGTCGCGGTCGCGCGACGGGCGAGTTCGGGCAAGCTGCCGGCCACAGCCTGGTGCGCGGCGAGGGCCGGCAGCGTAGGCAGGTCGCCCGCGCCTGCGTGAAACGTCCAGAACTGGCTGATCTGCACCGGTGCGACCGGCAGCGGAAATGGCGCCACGCCAGCGGCTGCCGCGGAGACATCCGCCTGTGGCAGTTCCAGCTCGACGCGCAGCAAGCCAGCGAGCATCTCGCGGTCGAGCCGTGCCGTGACCAGCACGTTGCCGGCGCGCGTCATCGCTGCCGCGAGCACCTGATCGTCGGCGGCCGCGCCCCGGTCGGGAAAGAAGACGTCGAACACGATCAGCCGCGCCTCGTTTGCGCGCAGGACGTCGACCAGCCCCGCAAATATTGTGCGTGGCCAATCCGCCGGCTCGGCCGGAAGGCCCAGCGCAGTGCCGGTATGCTCGTCGATGCTGACCAGGACGATGCCCGCGGGCACCGGGCGTGGTCCGCGCAGCGAGAATAGCCATGGCAACCCGGCACGGTCCTCCATCTTCGCCACCCAGGGGACGAAGCCGGCAAGTACGCCGAGCAACCCGACGACCAGTCCAAGTGCGGCTGCGCCACCCAGGCGCGCGAACCAGGCGCTGCTCATGACCCCGCGGTGGGTGCCGCCCCCCGCGACAGTGCGAGCAAGGCGGCACGATCCCGCAGCACGACGACACTGCGGGCGAGTGCGATCCAGCCCTGCGCACGCCAGCTCTGCAGATGCTGATTGACCACCTGACGCGAAGCACCGAGGAACTGCGCGAGTTCGGCCTGCGAGAGGCGCAGCTCGACGCCGTCGGTACTGGCGCGGCCATGATTCGCCGCGAGACGCAACAGGCGACTGGCGAGTCGGGCAGGCACATCCAGGAAAGCGGCTTCCTCGACCAGGTCGCTGGTCCAGCGGATGCGCTGGCAGAACACCCCGAGCAGGTGCCTGGCGAGACGCGGGTCGCGCGCGATCAGGGCAAGCAGGTCACCACGGTGGATGAGAAACAGAGTGGAAGGCTCCACCACTGTGGCCGCGGCGGTGCGGATCTGGCCGTCGACGGCGGCGATCTCGCCGAAGGAGTCGCCCGGGCCCATGAGGCTCAGGAACACCTCGCGGCCGTCGGCGTGCTGCGTACTGATGCGCACCCGGCCGGCAACGACCGCGTAGAGGGCATCGCCCGGATCGCCCTGGCGAAACAGGACAGTACCGCGCGGGAAATTGCGCCGAGCGGCGACGGCGGCAATGCGTGCGAGCGTGTCGTCGGCCAGTCCCTTCAGCAGCACGTTCTGCCTGAGGACAGCCGTGGTGGTGATCGGCATGCAATCGCGCTTTCAGCACGCCCGGAGGCGCGGCTGTGACGACAATAGCAAAAAGCGGGGACAGGATCGCGGCTGACACCGCTCCTGCTACCGTT
>CAUJIY010000160.1 GCA_963205295.1 Pseudomonadota bacterium | reverse complement strand
ATCTGCCAACGGTACGCACTGAACCAACGCACAACAAACAACGTTCAGGGGGTCGCCATGGTAACCCGTCGTTCCCGGAGCACCTGGGCATCCAGCCTGCTGTTGCTGCTCTCCCCGCTGTGCACCTACGGTGCAACGGTGAACTTCACCGGACTGCTCGACTTCGTCGACCTCGACGCCGGAGGGGCCATCTATTCGGGCACCGCGACCGGCACGCGATTCACCGGGGCGATCGACGATGCCTCGTTCGGCGGTTTCATCACCGACGGCACCACCCGCACGGACTTCAGCTGCTGCATTGCTGCCGGTGGCATCGATGCCACCGACAACTTCACCCCCAATGCCGAAATGGTCGAGCGCCTCAACAGCTGGCTCGGTCCCGGCTTCTTCGCGGTCGGGCAACAGATCGACCTGATCGACCTCGAAGGGGACGCCCAGACCGCCGGCGGCGGGCGCATCGAGGTGGGAATTTCCTGGGTCCTGCATCCCGACGCCTTCGCCGGCACGGGCACCGTCTACCCGTTCGATCCGGCGAAGCTCTATCTGACCCTGTTCTTCATCGAAGAAGAGGACGCTGGCGACGACACGATCCTTGAAGCCATGGGCCGGGTTGACGCCGTGCCGTTGCCCGCCTCCGCGTGGCTGTTCCTGGCCGGCGTCATGGCGAGCCTGCGTTTCATCAGGCGGACAGCGCGCGAGCAGGTTCGACGATGACGATGGTCTCGGCGATGCGGTCGTGGACCGTCTGCCGGTTCGGGTGGATGAAGTACTGGGCGAAACCGAACCCCGCCTCCAGCGCCGAAGCGGCGTAACCGAGCGCACGTTCGAGGGAATGCCACAGCGTCAGGTGATCGTGCACGAGGGAGACGACCCGAATGCGCACCAGACGCTTGCCCAGAGTCTGGCCCTTCCCCAGGAACGTGGATACGCCGAAATAGACCACCATCGCCAGCAGACCCCATAGCCCGTCGAAGGGCTCGAAGCTGATGACGAGCGCCCCCGAGGAATGCGCCGCACGATGCTGGATGGCCGAGGGCAGGGCGGCAAGGCCGAAGATCACGACCAGCACGGCAAGATCGATCATGAATGCGGCGGCGCGGGACGCGGCGCGAACGTGGCGCAACCTGCCGGGGCGTCACCTGGCGGCCGCTCATCGCAGCCAGCGCCACTCCGGATTGCTGCGCAGAAACCAGCCGTCCAGACCCAGCCAGTGCCCCGAGGGCCAGCTCATCATCATGATGGCGAGCAGGAAGAACGGCAGCAGCGAGGCGTCGTAGTAACCGCCGGCGGAAAAACCGAGCAGGATGAAAAACGCCACACCCGCCGCCCAGCGCGTCGTCAGGCCGAGCAGCAGCGCGATGCCGACGTAGACCTCGCCGCAGGTGACGACCCAGGCCGTGAGCCGGTAGAGCGGCATCGCGAAATTCTCGAGGAACCAGACCTGGAAGCTCGCCGGATGCATCTCGGTCAGGCGGTCCTCGAAGATCCGCAGCAGGATGTCCGTCGTCAGCCAGCCCTTGCGCAGCTTGTTCAGGCCGGCCGCCAGCCAGAACAGGCCATAGAGTGAACGCAGCAGCAGGAACACGACGATGCCGAGCGTGCGCATGGGGTGCTGCCGCAGGTGCTGCCGGCTCCAGACGCTGCGCACGGCCGCGGCGGTGTCGCTCATCGCGGCTGCCCGACGCCGGTCTGCCGGTCGATGACCTCGAGTGCGTCCCACAGGGGCAGGCGCTCGCAGTAACCCAGGCCGGCAGGCGGCTCCGTCCGGCGCCAGCGACGATCGACGCGATCGATCTCGCGGCCGTCGGGCATGACGATCACGGGCGGGTCCAGGGAAATGTGCAGCTCGCCGCGTGCCGGTGGCGCCCAGGCACTTTCGTTCACCGCATGCACGATGACCGGCCGGCTGTGCCCGGCAACCAGCGGCTGCGCACCGAAGATGGCGAGAAACCACTCCCCGATGGTCGAGACCTGCGACCAGAACGTGCGCGTCTGGATGTGGTAGAGGGTGAAGCTTCCGCCCGCCGGAACTGCCCCATGTGCCGGCACGGCGGCACCGGACTCACAGAGCACCATGATCTCGCACATGGTGCAGACCTCGCCGAACTGCCCGACCAGGAAGAGGTCGGCGAATCGCGATTCGTCGACCTGGGCGTGGACCGGCTGGAAAGCAGCCACCGTGATGGCGAGAGCAAGCCCGACACGACACAGCGCCTGGGGGGAACCGGACGATGCGGTGATCATGTCGAGTCTTGTGTCCGGTCGTGGCAGTACAGATGGCGGAGCATGCCGCACCTCAGATAGCGTGTGATGTCTGTCCCGAGCTGAACGGGAATGCCTGCTGCTCAGGTGTTGCGCGCCCCGCGGCAGCTCCGGCTGCCACACACGCCGTAGATAGTCAGCGAGTGGTGGCGGATCTCGAAGCCCGCTTTTTCCGCAACGAGCTTCTGCTGGCGCTCGATGGCCTCGCTCACGAACTCCACGATACGCCCGCAGGTGACGCACACAAGGTGGTCGTGGTGCTTGCCACGGTTGAGCTCGAAGACGGCGTGACCATTCTCGATCTGTTGGCGAATCACGAGACCAGCCTTCTCGAAGCCGAGAAGCACACAGTACACGGTCGCAAGACTTACGGCGCTCTTTGCTTCATGCAGACGCTGGTAGATCAGCTCAGCCGTGGTATGCCGCGCGTCGGGCTCGCCGACCTGGTCCTGGAGTGGCACCCCGGCGGTGTCGGCGGAGCGGTCATCCCGACGCCGCCGCCCGGCTCTGCCGGATTCCTCCCCCTACATGGCCCGTCACCGTCGCAGCACGTGGCGACGTCTCGCATCAGCCGCGGCCGGCTGCGCCTCAGAACCAGACCGAGAAGAACAGCTGCACGACGTTCGCGTCGAACTGGTACAGCGGCTCCTGCCCTGCGGGAGCGCTGGCTCTGACGTCGCGGAAGTCGTCGTAGCTGAACATGAGCCGGTCGTAGACCAGGTTGACCGCACCGCGCTCGATCACGTCGAAGAGATCGAGCGGCAGCTCGTAGCCGACACCGAGGCGGATGGCGTGGCTGCGGAAGGTGCTCAGCTCCTTGTCGCGGGCGAGGAAATTCTGCGCGTCGACGTAGGGGAACAGATCGCTGTAGAAGTCGGCGGCATCCTGGGTGTAGTAGCGCCAGGCGATGTCCCAGGTCCAGCGCTGGTGGGGATGGGTGTAGCCGAGCTCCCAGGTCGAAGCGCCGATGCCCCAGCTGTCGGTGAACCAGCGGTACCCGGCGGACACGGCCGCGCGATACGGCAGGTAGTAGCGCGCGCGCAGCGCCACGGCGTTGCTGTCGCGGGTATTCGGGTAGACCTCGGGCTGGAAGTCGTAGCCGGCGGGGTTGCCGGCATCGACGTAACGCACCTCGCGATACGGGTTGTTGAGCAGGCCCTCGTCGCCGATGGCCTCGTAGTCGAGGCTCATGAGCAGGTTGCGCGTGACCACCTGCGAGATGCCGACCCGATAACGCCAGTGATCGGCCATCCAGGTCTGGCTGCTGCCGCGCATGCCGACATCGTCGGAGCCGCGCGTGTAGCCCATCGAAACCGTGGTCAGCCCGCCGAACACTTCCTGGGCGATGCCGAGGTTGAGGGTGTCTGCCTGGTAGTCGTTCTCGTCGCTGCTGGTCACCGCCAGGCTGAGCGTGGTGTCGCCGCGCAGGTACTCGGCGCCGAGGCTGTACTCGGTGCGCTCCTCGGAGTACGGGCTGGC
>CAUJIY010000159.1 GCA_963205295.1 Pseudomonadota bacterium | reverse complement strand
ACCAGGCCCTTCGTCACGAACGCGCCGCCGGGTGTCGACGGCGAGAGGTAGACGAGACCGGCGGTACCGTCGCTGGCGGCAACCAGCAGGTCGGTCAGCCCATCGCCGTTGTAGTCGAACGGCAGTCCGACCTTGTAGTTGCCGGAACCGCCGAAGGGCAGCGTGATCGGTGGCTGAAAACCGCCGGACTGCGGGTCGGCGGGCCACACCGTCCAGGTACCGCCGAGGAGGCCGAAGAGGTCGGCGGCACCATCGCCATTGAAGTCGCCCACGAGGGCGCCAGCGGTGGTCGGCCCGGCCGCCGGAAAGCTGGTGCGTTCGGTGGAGCGCAGGTACCAGTCGAACGTCGTCGGTGGCAGGCAGTCCCGCGGACCGCATTGGGTGATGCTGGCGAGCCGGCTGCGTGAAGTGCCGCCCGCCGAGGCTCCGGTGTACGCGAGCGCGTAGCGATGGACGAGTTCGAGACCAGCACCACGGTCGGCCTCGTAGTCGATCGCTTCCAGCCGGACCGAGACCTGCCACGGCACGCCCCACAGGTACCCGTCGCGGACCTCGTCGACCGGACGCTTGGCCCAGCGCAGTGCCAGCCGCAGGCGCGCCGCCTCCGGCCCCTGGCTGGCGCCATAGGTCCAGCGAACCTCCGCCGGATAGTGCTCGCCGCGGGCGTTGTCCTCCACGTAGGCGAAGCCGACGCGCTGCTGGAACCGGTCCTCGATTTCGTTGAGTGCCCACGCAACGACTTCGCTGCCACCGGGCACCTCGACGCGCGAATCGTCATCGTTGCCGTAGCGCTCGACGAGGCCGTCCGGGCGGCGCAGTTCGAACCAGGCCGGGCCGCTGCCCTGGCGTCCCCAGGAGAAAATGCGCTCGTAGCCGTGGACTTCGCTGCGGTATTCGGCGCCGGCCGCGCCCCATGTGCCCTTGATCAGGACCAGCGGCTGGCCTTCCAGGCAGAACCTGTCCTGGTTCGTGAAGCGCACCCCTTGCACCGCGCCATCGACAGCGAGCGTCCGGGGGCAGCGGGCGATGCGCGGGAAGCCGGTGAGGGCCCAGCCGGGTCCTGCTGGACCGTCGCCGCCGTGACTCCCGTAGACCAGCGCCACGTCCGGTCTCAGACCGCCCATGCCGGCGGCGACCTGGATCGGCATGGTGTAAGCCGCGGTACCCGTTGGGGTGACGCCGAAGCTGCCGCCGATGCGTCCCACGACGGTGCCGGCCTGTGCCGCGCACGCCAGCAGTGCGATCAGCAGGGCGCACGTGGGGCGAAGCAGCGGGATGCAGCACCCGCAGCCGCGAGCGTCGGAGCGAAAGAGCACTGCTGACATGATGTACTCCCGGCGCGGCGGAGAGCGGCGATGGCCACTGGTGAACAGCCCGGCGCGCGTGGGGCGATCTGACCAGCCCGGTGCCGACGGCACGAGCCGGAAATCCACGGTCTTTGCCGTGATTGAGCGATAGCCGGGCGAAACGCCCGGAAATGCACGTCATGGCGCTGCCGGTATGCGTCGGGAGTCGCAGCTGCCGTTGAAGGCACCGATGCCGGTACCGGCGTCGGTGCGCGGCTCCCGATGCCTCGGGCGACGAGGGATCCGCCGTTCGGCGTCGGTGCCTGTTCGACGGTGCGGCATATTGCCCGACATGGCCGTCACGTGAAGCCCGGCCGGTATGCTCTGCGGCACCGGATGCGGGCCGAGCCATCCTGGACGCTGTCGTGAGGCAGACATTCCCGGTTGTGCTCGCCGGTGACAGGCATTGTAATGGCTATCCGCGCTACGACGCGTCCATGCCGCTGGCGCGTTTTTTTTCGGAATGGTCTGGGGGAGAGTCGGGATGCGTATCAACGGCAATCGGCGATCGGGTGCGCTGTTGGGCCTGGCGGTAGCCATGGTCTGCCAGGGGGCTGCGGCTCAGGAGATCGAAGAGATCATCGTCACGGCGCGGCGCCAGGGCGAGGAAAAGCTCATGGACACGCCGCTTGCCATCACGGCCTTCGACGCCGATGCCATCGAGTCGAAAGGCATCAGCAACCTGCAGGACGTGGCCAACCTGACTCCCGGGCTGTCGTTTTTCAGCCCACTGGGGGAGGCTCTGCCCACACCCGTGATCCGTGGCGTGGTGCCGCAGGACATCTTCGGTGAGAACGCGGCAGCCATTTTCGTCGATGGCGTCTATGTGGCCGGCCGGGAAGGTTTGAACTTCAGCCAGCTCGACATCGAGCGCATCGAGGTGATGAAGGGTCCGCAGTCGGCGACCTACGGCCGCAACGCCTTCAGCGGTGCCATCAACTACGTCACCAAGGCGCCGAGCGATGACTTCGAATCCAGGTTCGAGGGTGACGTCGGCAACCGTGGCAAGCAGAGGCTCATGGGCCAGGTCAGCGGCCCGATTTTCGGCGACACGCTGACCGGCCGGGTTTCCGTGCTCTACGACGAGTGGGACGGTTCCTACGACAACACACTGGCGCCGGAGAACGACATCGGCGGCTATCGCTACCGCAGCTACCAGGGCAAGCTGCGCTGGCGCCCGACCGAGACGCTGGACATCGACTGGGCCATCTATCGCTCCAACGATGAGATCGACGACTTCGCCGTCGCCGGCGTACTCGCCAACTGCGAAGACAAGGTGCTGCAGACCTCGAAGGATGCCGCCGACGGCGCCGGCCCCGACCCGCGCCTGCAAAACTTCTGCGGCGAGCTGCCGAAGCTCGGCTCGCTCCCGAAAGCGCTCGATCCGACGCAGTTCCCCAACGCCGTACCGCTGCCGAATTCCATCAGCCGTGATTCGATGCCCAAGCTGGCACAGGGTACGGGCGAGGACCGCGACCTGGTGCGGTCGAATCTTAATATTGCCTGGAACACCGACTACGGCAGCCTGATGTCGCTCACCGGCTACTCGTACATGAAGGAGCAGATGGTCGTCGACTTCGGGCGCAGCCTCGGCAATGCGTCACCGCTCGTGTACTGCACCGGTTCGACCAACGATGCGCCGGGCCTGCCGGCCATCTGCAATCCGCCGTACACCAACTGGTCGCGGGTGCCGATGGGCTTCATCGACATCGAGCCCGGCCCGACCGTCGAGGAATGGAGCCAGGAGCTGCGCTTCACCAGCCCGCGGGATGCGCGTCTGCGCTGGCAGGCCGGCGGGTATTACTTCCACTCCGTCCTGAAGGACCGCAAAGGCAATCCGGCTGCCGCCACGCCACTGCCGCCAGGACTCGACTTCACCTACAACGGTGATATGGCCTTCGGGCCGATCGGCCTGCCCTCCAGCTTTGCGATCGGCAGCTACATCATCGCGCCTTCGCTGGATCCCTACGGCGGCCTGGACCCGCTCGACCGGCCCGTGCTGAAGAGCACCGGGAAGTCGTGGTCGCTGTTCGGTGCCGTCGACTTCGATGTCACCGACAAGCTGCAAAGCCGGGCCGAGCTGCGCTACACGCAGGACGAAAAGCACGCCAGCGCCTTCAACCACACCCCCTGCCTGTCGCCCACGCCTGGCAGCCTGTACCCACTGGCCCCGGACCTGCCCGTTGCCGACTGCGGCAACGCGTTCTGGGATCTCCGTGAACTGGAACCGGGCGGTTACTGGAACCCTCATGTCAAGGACCAGTACGACGCGTACGTGGGCGCCTGGATTCCCGGGGTCGAAAGCAGCAGCGAGCGTTTCGACAACTGGACCGGCCGCGTCGGCCTGAACTACAAGCTCGACAGCGGGTGGATGGTCTACGGCTCAGTGGCATACGGCGAAAAGCCGGGGGGCATCAACGTACTGCCCAGCAAGGAAATCGTCAGTCCCTCCCCGGGCATCATCACGGTGTTCAATGACTTCGATCCGGAGAAGATGACCGCCTATGAACTCGGCCTGAAGGGCTATACCTCCGATCGCCGCATCCGCCTCGACTTCGCGATCTTCTACAACGACTGGCGCGACATCGTCCTGCGCCAGCTCACCGAGGTGGCGCCGACCGGAGAGCGCTTCCGGCAGCCGCAGGGCATCAACGTCAATTCCGGCGATGCGCGCGTTTTCGGCTGGGAGCTGACGACGGACGTCGGCCTCACGGAACGCCTGACGGGCCGCCTGACCGTCGGCTACACGGATTCCACGATGAAGAGCGGCAATCTGGAGTCCCTGGCGCAGTTTCCTTCCTTCTACACCAGCGAACCGAGTTGCGACCCGGCGGCGATCCAGGCGATTGCCGATCCGGATCCCCTGACGAAGGACAACGAAGCCCAGACGACCAAGGCCGCACAGTGCCGTGCGATCTCGGGCGATATCTCCGGTACGACGCAGATGCGCCAGCCGGAGTGGACGGCCAGCCTTTCGCTGGACTACAGGCGCCAGCTGGTCGGTGACTGGAACCTCAACTCGAGCCTTTCCGGCAGCTACACCGGCAAGACCTACGTCGGCAACGACAACCAGGGCTGGACGCCGGCCAACAGCAACGTGAACTTCAGCATCGCTGCCGAATCACCGCGCTACACGGTGCAGTTCTGGGTGCGCAACCTGCTCGACAACGACGAGCCGCGTTCGGCCTACCGCGACATCTTCTGGTCCAACGACAGCGATATCTACGCAACCGTTCCAGCCGGCAGCACCAGCGTCAGGGACGTCTCCAACTTCGACGACTTCCCGCCGATGCGCCTCGTGGTCAGCTATCCGAGCCTGCGCACCTTCGGGATCAACGCGAAGATGCGCTTCGGAGGTGCCGAGAAGTAGGTGGCAGTCTGGTTCCTGGTCCGGCACAGAGCCCGGTGACAAAAAAGAGCCCCGCATGGCGGGGCTCCATCATCGTCAACTGGCTTCAGCGTCTCCGGGCCCTGGGGGATGGGGGGAGGGGATTGAGCCCGGTGGGGGGATTCAGCGCCTCTGCCAGTTCCTTCGCGATGATCGTCGAATCGTCGTCCTCAGAGCAGCACAGCCAGCGTCAGAACCGGGAACATCAGTGCCGTCAGTCCGGTGACCAGGCCGTCCAGCCGCTCGAACATGATCAGTTTGAATCCGGTGTTCATGTCGCTCTCCTTCCTGCGCCAGTGCCAACTCCCGATGGTGCCAATCTAGCGCCGGACTGTTCCCACTTCCTTTCAGCGTGGTAACACTTTGTAGCAATTTGTAACTCCGGATCCTCGTCCTGTTTGCTGCAGCGCGAATCGCGTTGCTTGCGATTTCTTGGAGGCGCAGACCCCGAAAAGGTTCCCGAAGATCGCCGCCGTGGGCATCTTTGTGGATGTTCGCCGGCGCTGCGGCGTCCGCGGTGCTGCCAGCCGTGCCGGCCGCTGGCGTTCAGGCCTGCGTCGAGAGGAACGTGCCGCGGCTGCGCGTGAAGGCGACGCTCAGGAACCGGCTGCCCACGAGCCAGCCGTCCGCGCCGCTGACGAGCCGCAGGTTGGTGACCTGCACCACGGCGCGGCAGAGCGCACTGTCGAGACGGACCACGGCGTGGGGCTCAAGCAGTTCGCCGGTGACGAAGCTGATGCCGGCCGGCGACACGTCGTGCGACCAGGCCGCGATCGGCTGCGGCTGTGGCCAATGGGTGTACAGATCGAGCGGGTAGTGGCGCGGCAGGCGCCCGACAGCGCGACGGTCGTCTCCCGACAGCACTGCGGTTGCCAGGCGCTGCAGCGGGCTGGCGCAGCGGCGGCAGCTTGCCCGGGGCCCCGCATTCGATGGCAGCCGGTGCGCCATGCCGCAGAACAGGCACTGGCCGGCGGGCAGCACGGCGCGCAGGCGGCGATGGGTGCCGGTCGCGTCATGTCTCTGGTCGAGGACGCCCGCCTGGAACTCACGGTCGTACTCGGCACGGCGCCGGGCGTCGGTCAGCACGGCGTAGGCCTCGTTGATGAGCGCGGCATTCCAGTGATCGCCGCCGAGGTCCGGATGGGCGCGCAGCCGCTGCATCAGCGTGCGATAGCTCGCCCGGATGATCTCCACCGGCGCGCCCGGCTGTACCTGCAGGATGCGGTAATAGTTGCGCCGGTTCTCCATCGTCCCGGCAGCTTAGCCGACGTGCCGCCCGCGGGTCTGTGGCGCGGTTCCCGGTTCCGGGGGCTGCGCGCCCCCGCTCAGCCTTGCCGGGCTGCCTTGGCAGCCTGGTCGGCGAGCGTCTCCCGGTAGGCAAACCGGAACCAGGCTGCTCCTACGGCGCCCGACACGAAATTCGCCGCCGCCGCCGCGACGAAGATGCCGACCAGCCCGAAGAAGTGCGACAGGATCCAGGCGAGCGGCGCGTAGACGGCGACGGTGCGGGAGAGCGAGACGTACATCGCCGCCATCGGTCGGCCCATGGCGTTCAGGGTGCCGTTGACGGTCACCGAGATGCCGAGCGCCAGGTAGCTCAGTGGCACGATGTGCATCTGAAGCAGCGCCGCCTCGCGGGCACCCGGTTCGAGATCGAAGAGTTCCGTCAGCAGGCCGCCGGCGACGAACAGGCAGGCCGCGATGCCGAGTCCGTAGCCGAGCGAAAAGCGGTAGGCGAAGCGGACGCCCTCGCCGACGCGATCGAGCCGCCCAGCGCCCATGTTCTGGCCGGTAAAGGGCGTCATCGCCCCGGAGAGCGCAATCAGCGCCATGATCGACAGGCCTTCGACACGTGCGGCCATGCCGAAGCCGGCCACCGCGTCGTGACCGTAGCGCGCCACCTGGCTGGTGATGAAGGCGGTGGTGATCGGGGCGACCAGGCTGCTGGTGAGCGACGGTAGCCCGACGTGCAGGATCCGCCGCCACGAGTCCATGATGAGCTCCGGCATGAAGTTGCGCAGGCTCAGCAGGTGTTCGCGGTGGATCACCAGATACGCCGCTGCCAGCATGGTCACGGCATTGGCGATCACGCCGCCGAGCGCGGCCCCGGCGATCTCCATGCGCGGAAAGCCGAACCAGCCGTAGATCAGGATGGGATCGAGCACCACGTTCAGGGCTGCGCCGGTGGCCATCAGGAGCGCCGGCCGTTTCGCGTCACCGGCAGCCCGCAGCACCGAGTTGGCAATCATGGGAACGACCAGAAAGAGGCCGCCCCAGTAGTAGATCCTCATGTAGCGGTGAATGTCCGGCAGCGTGTTCTCGTCGGCGCCGAGCAGGCGGAACAGCGGGTCGATGGTCAGCAGGCCGATGGTCATCATCACCGCGGCGCTGGCGACGGCGAGCAGCATGGCGTGCCCGGTGATCCGCCGCACCTCCTCGCGCTGGCCGGAACCAAACAGGCGCGCGGCGATCGCCGAGGTGCCGATGCCGAGGGCCATGGCGATCGCGCCGACGATGAAGCTCACCGGGAACGTGAAGCTGATGGCAGCGAGCTGGTCCGTGCTGATGCGGGCGACGAAGAACGCACCGGCCAGGTTGTTGACCACGATCGCGATCATGCCGAGCGCCATCGGCAGCATGAGCGACACGATGGCGCTGCCGACGGAGCCCTCGGTCAGGCGGGCGCCGGACCTTCCTGCTGGTTTCACCCGGGGTTCCTGACAATCGACCCTGCCGGCGGCGCCGGGGGTGCGTTCACTGATCGACGCCGGCGATGGCGAGGTACTTGATCTCCAGGTAGTCCTCGATGCCGTACCTGGAGCCTTCGCGGCCCACACCCGATTCCTTGACGCCACCGAAAGGCGCGACTTCCGTCGAAATCAGGCCCGTATTGAGGCCGACGATGCCGTACTCGAGGGCCTCGGCCACCCGGAAACTGCGCCCGAGATCGCGCGTGAACAGGTAGGCCGCCAGGCCGTACTCAGTGTCGTTGGCCATCCGTACCGCTTCGGCTTCGCTGTCGAAGCGGAACAAGGGCGCCACGGGGCCGAAAGTCTCCTCGCGGGCGACCCGCATGGCGGGCATCACCCCGGTGAGCACCGTCGGTTCGAAGAAGGTTCCGCCGAGCGCGTGCCGGTGTCCGCCGGTGGCCACGCGCGCACCGCGGGCGAGCGCATCGGCGATATGCGCTTCGACCTTCTCGACGGCACGCTGGTCGATCAGCGGCCCCTGGTCGGTCCCCTCCTGCAGGCCATCGCCGACCCGCAGCTGTGCCACGGCTGCTGCGAGCCGGCCCGCGAACTCGTCGTAGACACCGGCCTGTACCAGCAGGCGGTTGGCGCAGACGCAGGTCTGGCCGCTGTTGCGGAACTTGCTAGCCATGGCACCGGCCACGGCGGCGGTCAGGTCGGCGTCGTCGAAGACGATGAACGGGGCGTTGCCGCCGAGCTCCATCGAAACCTTCTTGACGGTGGCCGCACACTGCGCGATGAGCAGCTTGCCGGTGGCTGTGGAGCCGGTGAAGGTGAGCTTGCGCACCAGCGGGTTGGCGGTCAGCTCGGCGCCGATCACGGAGCCGTGCCCGGTGACCACGTTCAGGACCCCGGCCGGCAGCCCGGCGCGCGTACCGAGCTCGGCGAGCGCGAGCGCCGAATAGGGCGTCTCGAGTGCCGGCTTGACCACCACCGTGCAACCGGCGGCGAGCGCCGGGCCGATCTTGCGGGCGATCATCGCCGACGGGAAATTCCACGGCGTGATGGCGGCCACCACGCCGACCGGCTGCTTGAGGACGAGGATGCGCCGGTCCTTCTGGTAGCCCGGGATGACGTCGCCGTAGATGCGCCGTGCTTCCTCGGCGAACCACTCGATGAAGCCGGCGGCGTAGGCGATCTCGCCGCGCGACTCCACCAGCGGCTTGCCCTGCTCGGCCGTCATGAGGACGGCGAGATCCTCCTGGTGCTGGAGCATCAGTGCGTGCAGGCGCTTGAGTACTGCCGCGCGCTCACGGGCCGTGCAGTTGCGCCACGCGGGCAGGGCCGCATGTGCGGCCTCGATCGCGCGGCGTGCGTCGGCGGCGTCCATGTCCGGTACGTTGCCGAGCGTCGCCCCGCTTGCCGGGTTCGTCACCGCAGCCGTACGGCCGGAGGCGGCGCCGATCCAGCGTCCGTCGACAAGGCATTGCTGGCGCAGCAGGCTCGGATCCGACAGGTTCATGGCACCTATAATAGCGTGGACCGGGTGCGGACCCGGTGCGAGCCCGGCCGCGGACCGCCGGGTGTTGCGGTCGTCGGGGGAATCGCCGCGTGAAGTGGGCCAGTTTCAGTGTGCATGGTGTAGCCGGCTACGGCCTGGTGACGCCCGGGGGTGTGCAGCCGGTACCGCCGGTATTTGCAGCCCGTTTCCCGGACCTGCGCTCCGTGCTGGCGGCCGGCGCGCTCGCGGCGGCCGCCGAGGTCGCGCAGGGCAATCCGCGCCGGCCGGACCCGGCAGCTCTGCGCCTGGCACCACCGGTGCCGAATCCCGGCAAGATCCTCTGTGTCGGCGTCAACTTCCGCGCGCACATGAAGGAGATGGGTCGCGAGGTACCGGAGCACCCGGTGATCTTCACGCGCTATCCCGACACCCTGGTCGGCGCGGGCTGCGCCGTCGTGCGGCCGCGCATATCGGCGAAATTCGACTACGAAGGCGAGCTGGCCTGCGTCATCGGCCGGCCTGCGCGCTACGTGGCCCGCGAGGACGCGCTCGCGCACGTGGCCGGCTACACCTGTTTCATGGACGGCTCCGTGCGCGACTGGCAGATGCACACCACCCAGTTCACCGCTGGCAAGAACTTCCCGGCCAGCGGTGCCTGTGGACCGTACCTGGTGACGGGTGACGAACTGCCGGACCCCGCCGCGCTCACCCTGCAGACTCGGCTGAACGGCACCGTGATGCAGTCGGCGCCGATCGCCGACATGTGTTTTGGCGTGGCCGATCTCGTTGCCTATCTCTCCAGCTGCATGCAGCTCGAGCCCGGTGACATCATCACCACCGGCACCCCGAGCGGGGTCGGCTTCGCGCGCCGCCCGCCGGTGTGGCTGCAGCCGGGCGACAGGCTCGAGGTCGACCTCGGCCCGGTCGGCGTACTGTGCAATACGGTGATGGACGAAGCCTGAGGCACGGTGGCCACGGCCACCGGCCGGCGGTTGACGGGTCAATCCGGGGCGGACCTGGTCGACAGTGGGCGGCCTGTGCGCCGTGCGATACTGACCGGCAGACATCCGTCAGCCCGGGAGGCGCGCATGGGACTGGTCATCATCGTGGTGCTCGTGGTCGTGGTGCTGTACCTGATCGCGATCTACAACCGGCTGGTCACGGCGCGCAACGGCGCGAAGAACGCCTTCGCGCAGATCGACGTGCAGCTCACCCGGCGCCATGACCTCGTACCGAACCTGGTCGAGGTCGCCAAGGGGTACCTGCAGCATGAGCGTGCCACGCTCGAGGCGGTCATCCAGGCCCGCAACCAGGCGGTCTCGGGGCTGAAGGCGGCCGCGGCGAACCCCGCGGGCCCGGGGGCGATGGCGACGCTGGCGGGAGCCGAGAACCAGCTGACCGGTGCGCTCGGGCGGCTGTTTGCACTCGCCGAGGCCTATCCCGACCTGAAAGCCAACCAGACCATGATGCAGCTCGCCGAGGAGCTGACGTCCACGGAGAACAAGGTCGCCTTCGCCCGCCAGGCGTTCAACGACGCCGTCATGGGATACAACAACACGCGCGAGGTGTTCCCGAATAATTTCGTCGCCGCGAACTTCGACTTCACGCCGATGCAGCTGCTGGAGCTCGCCGATCCCGCCCAGCGCGAGGCGCCGAAGGTCAGCTTCGGCTGACGTCCGCGCTGGCCGCGCCACGAGCGCGCATGGACTTCTGGGCCCGCCAGGTCGAGGCGCGCCGGCGCAGCCGTTGGCTCGTCGTCCTGTTCGGCGTGGCCGTGCTGGCGGTGGTGATTGCCGTCAACATCGTGGTGCTCGCCGTCCTGGCGATGCTCGATGCCGGCACGCCGGTGGCGGGCGGCGCTGCCGGGTTCGCCCGCCACCCGCGCGCCGTGGTCACCACGACGATGGCGGTGCTCGGTGTCATCACCATCGCCAATCTCTACCGGACCGTGACGCTCGCCGCCGGTGGCGGCGTGGTCGCTCGCTCCCTGGGCGGCATGCGTGTGCCGGCCGACACCACCGATCCGTTGCAGCGCCGGCTGCTCAACGTCGTCGAGGAGATGGCGATCGCCTCTGGCGTGCCGGTGCCTGCGGTCTACGTGCTCGAGCAGGAGGACGGCATCAACGCCTTCGCCGCCGGGCACACGGCAGCGAATGCGGCGGTCGCCGTCACACGCGGGGCCCTGCGTCACCTCGATCGCGCCGAACTGCAGGGCGTCATCGGCCACGAGTTCAGTCATCTCCTCAATGGGGACATGCGGCTCAACATCCGGCTGATGGGCCTGCTGTTCGGCCTGCTGGTGATCGCGCTCGCCGGCCGGACCGTGTACCAGTACGCACCGCGCCGCGGTGATGCGCGCCGCGGTGGCGGCGTGCTGATCCTGGCCGGACTGGCCGTGATGACCGTCGGCTACATCGGCGTGTTTTTCGGGCGCCTCATCCAGGCGGCGGTATCGCGGCAGCGGGAGTTCCTGGCCGACGCCTCGTCGGTGCAGTTCACACGCGACCCGGGCGGGTTGCGCGATGCGCTGGTGAAGATCGGCAGCGTGCAGGGCTCGCGCCTCGTGCACCCGCAGGCCGAGGAGGTGGCGCACATGCTGTTCGCCCCGGGCCTGACGCGCTGGTTCGCCACCCATCCGCCACTCGCCGCGCGCATCCGCGCGCTGGACAGCTCGTTCGACGCGGCCGAGGCCGCCAACCTGCGTCTCGAGGTCCGGCCACAGCCGCTCGGGGTGGTGCAGGTCGTCGCCGATGACAGACTGCCGGCATCGTTCTCCGACCCGGCGGTCCTGGCCCGGCAGACCGTGGCGCTGGACCCGGCGGTGCTGCCCGCGCGCGTCGCCAATCCGGGCGCGGCCGAAATGGCGCGTGCCCGCGGGCTGCGTGCAGCCTTGCCGGGGGACGTGCTCGCAGGCGACGATCCGGCAGCGCAGGCGACCGCGCTGCTGCTGGCGCTGGTGCTCGATGCCGATCCGGCCGCCCGTGCGGTGCAGATGCAGAAGGTCCGCGCTGACTTTGGCATCACCCTCGATGCTGCGCTCGCCGCACAGGTGGAGCGCCTGCAGTCGGTCGCCGTCGACCGGCGCCTGGCACTGCTCGGGCGCATCGTGCCAGTCCTGCGCCGCCTGCCGCCGGGGACCCGCCAGCGTATTCTCGGCACCCTTACCGCGCTCGCGCGCACCGATGGCGCGGTCAGCGTGTTCGAGTACACGCTCGGTACGCTCGCGCGGGTCTATCTCGGCGAATCGCTGGCGCCGCACCAGGCAGCGCGCCGCACCA
Organism: Pseudomonadota bacterium; assembly: GCA_963205295.1. GTDB lineage: Bacteria > Pseudomonadota > Gammaproteobacteria > Steroidobacterales > QUBU01. The sequence goes on along the minus strand of CAUJIY010000159.1, from coordinate 5,237 downwards.
GGCTCGCGGCCGCCACGGTCGAGGTGCAGGTCCTGTTCGCGACCCTGGCGGCGCACGGCCATGGCGACGAGCACGCTGCGCAGTCTGCGTACGGGCAGGGGATTGCCCGCCTCGGCCTGTCGCAGCCGCCACCCTACCGTGCGCAGCCCGGCTGGTCGGCGGCCCTCGACCGCGCCCTGCGTTGCCTCGACGGTCTGTCACCGGCAGACAAGGCCCGTGTCGTCGAGGCCCTCGGTGCGACCATCGTGCACGACGGCCAGGTCACCAAGGCGGAAGCCGAGCTGCTGCGCGCCATCTGCGCCGTACTCCACTGCCCGCTGCCGCCGCTGTAACCACCCGGCCGGAGCGGGTCAGCCGCGCTCAGCCCAGTTCCTGCTGCAGGAACGCGAGCGTGCGTTCCAGTGCCAGCGCCGCGCTCGCCGCGTGGTACTCGGGGCGCGCGTCGCAGTTGAAGCCATGGCCGGCTTCGTCGTAGACGTGGAAGAGGCCGGCCGGCCGCCCCGCCCGGATGGCGGCGACCACCTCCGGGGGGATCAGCGGGTCGAGTCTGCCGAAGTGGTACATCACGGGGCATTTCGGCTGCAGGTCGAGCCAGGTGGCGGTATGCCGGCCGTAGTAGGACACGGCGGCTGCGATGTCGCACTGGCAGGCGGCGAGGTCGGCGAGTGCGCCGCCCCAGCAGTAGCCGACGGCGCCGACGCTGCCCGCGCTGCGCACCGCGGCGACGGCCGCGGCGATGTCTCGCACGATGGCGTCGCGGCCGAGTGCGCCCATGATGTCGCGGCCGGCCGGGATCTCGTCGTAGCCGAGGGCGACACCGCGGCGGACCCGGTCGAACAGCGCCGGTGCGATGGCGAGGTAACCCGCGGCGGCGAAACCCTCGGTCACGCGGCGGATGTGGTCGTTGACGCCGAAGATTTCCTGCAGGACCACCAGCCCGCCACGCGGCGTGCCGGCGGGGCGTGCCAGGTAACCGTCGAGCGTATGGCCGTCAGCAGCGCGCAGGCCGATCGTTTCGCCCATGTCGTCGTCCTCGTCGTCGTGGTGGCGGTGTGAGTGCCGGGCAGCGATAGTAGTCGGCGCGAGGTCGCGACGGAAACAGTCTCATGTATGGCGAGTTGATACCGATCATCCTGCCGGTGCTGATCTGCACGGCGGCCGGCTTCGCCTGGTCGCGGCTCGGCCTGCCGATGGACCGGGAGACGATGACCCGCCTGATCATGAACGTCGGTACGCCTTGCCTGATCCTGCAGGGAATCTCCGGGCTGCCGACGGGTGATCCCGGATTCCTGGGCATGGTGGCGCTGGCGATCGCGGTGCACGGGGGCAGCGCCGGGATCGGCTTCGTGGCACTGCGCGCACTCGGTCAGCCGGTACGCAGCTACCTGCCGGTGCTGATCTTCGGCAACTCGACCAACCTGGGCTTGCCGCTGTGTCTGTTTGCCTTCGGTCAGGAAGGTCTCGGGCTCGGCGTCGGCTATGTCCTGGTCGGCTCGGTCGGCCAGTTCGTACTGGGACCCCTCGTGCAGGGGCGCAGCTCACCGTGGCGGACGCTGGTGCAGACGCCGGTCATCTACGCCGCCGCCGCAGGTCTCGCGCTGCTGCTCCTCGGCCAGGCCCTGCCGCGCTGGGCCGGCAACACCGTGGGGTTGCTCGCCGGGCTGGCGATCCCCCTGATGCTGCTGGCCCTCGGTCAGGCCCTGGCGACGATCGGCGCCAGGCGTACGGTGACCGCGGTTGCGCTCGCGCTGGCGCGCATGGCGCTCGGCTTCCTGCTCGCGCTCGGCCTGTGCGCAGCACTCGGACTCCAGGGGACGATGCGCGGCGTGCTGCTGATCCAGAGTTCGATGCCGGTCGCGGTATTCAGCTACCTGTTCGCGGCGCGCTACCAGCGTCACCCGGACGACGCTGCCGGTGCGATCGTCGTCTCGACGGCGCTTTCCTTCCTCAGCCTGCCAGCCTTGATCCTGTTCGCGCTGGACGGGTGACTCCGGGAACCGGCGGGTCTGCCGCGACGGTGCTGCCATCGTGAGGCGGTCGACTCGCGCGATGGCTGGATCCCCGAGGCCGCCGGCGGAATATCCCCGGTTTCCGGACACCTGATTGAATGCAGCGCATTTAAACTATGACGATGTTTAACTTAATGCGCTATTTAATTTCGTAATAACAATGACTTAAAAATATTTAATCGATCTCTTGCAATGCAAGAGACTTGCGACTACTATGAGCGCCATCAACCCAGACCGAATACCCCTACAGGAGATCGATATGACCGTCCAGACCGAACAGTTTCAGAAGTACGTCGAGTTCCAGCGTGAGGCCTTCGAGCCGTTCCGCGCCTTCTCCGACGTCGCCGCCCAGGCCTTCGAGCGCGTGGCGCGCCAGAACTATGCCGTCCTCGGCGACTACGTCGAGTTCGTTGTCGACCAGGCCAAGCTGCCGACCCAGGTGGCCGACCTGAACGACTATGTCGGCAAGCAGATCGCGTCCACCCGCGCGTTCGGCGAGAAGCTCGCCCGGCGCACCCAGGAGTACGCGGAGATCGCCCGCTCGGCCCAGGAGGCCGCTGCGAACACGGTCGCCGAGAAGCGGGTCCACAAGAAGGCTGCCTAAATAGCCCGGCCGCCGACCTCCCCCCCAGGTCGGCCGGCCCTCCCTCCCCGAGGGCGGTTGCTGTTCCCCCGGCACCGCCCTCATTTTTTTTTGCACGTGAAAAACGGGGCCGCAGGTATCTGTCCCCCACAGGGTTGGCTATAACATTGATATTACTGGATATTATTATTCGTCCAGGAACTTCCGCCAGAGGCTAAGACAGTGTCTGGCAGCCTGCAACAAAATTTATCTTGCGAACGCAACAAAAGGGACCCAGGCCTTTCTGCACCCGCAAAAAGACGCGCTACAATCGCTCCAGGCACAGGCTTTTCCGCGAGGACCCGGTGATGCCAAGAACCATCAAGAAGTACGCCAACCGTCGGCTCTACGACACGCATGCCAGCAAGCACGTGACCCTCGACGGTATCCGGCAGCTGGTGGTCGAGGGCGAGGAACTCGTCGTCATCGACGACACCACCGGCCAGGACATCACCCGGGCCATCCTGCTGCAGGTCATCGCCGAGCAGGAGCAGGGCGGCCGGCCGATCCTCAGTGCCGGGATGCTCCGGCACATCATCCGGTTCTACGGCAACCCGCTCCAGGAGTTCATGGCCCAGTACCTGGAGAGCAGCGTCGAGACCTTCCTGAGCCAGCAGAAGGGCATGCAGGACCAGATGCGCGGCCTGCTGGCGCAGAGCCCGATGGCAACCATGCAGAACATGGCTGCCCGCAACCTCGGCCTGTGGGCCGACATGCAGAAGTCGTTCCTGGAGTCCATGACCACCGGCCAGGGCAAGAAGCCCTGAGGCACGTTTCGCCCAGCAATCGCGTACCGAGTCACACATGAATACCGAACAGTCGTCGAATCGCCCCGCCTTCCCGGACATGGCGCAGATCTCCCAGGAGATCCTGGAGATGACCCGCCGCAACCAGGAGACGTTCATCGAAGCGCTGGCCAATCCGATGGACGCCATGCGCAAGCTCGACCCGCTGAACATCGGCGGCACCATGACCGAGGCCGCGCAGCACATGCGCTTCGACCCGGCACGCATGGTGCAGGCCAATCTCGAGCTCTGGCAGAAGCACATGGCGCTGTGGCAGAGCGTGGCGCAGAAGATGGCGGGCCAGGCATCCCAGCCCGTGGCGCGTCCGGAGCGCGGGGATCGCCGCTTCCTCGACCCGGAGTGGGATACCAATCCGCTGTTCGACTTCATCAAGCAGTCGTACCTGATCACCTCGCGCTGGCTGGTGAGCACGATGGCCACGGTGCAGGGTCTCGACGACCGCACGGCCCGCAAGCTCGACTTCTACACCCGCCAGTTCGCCGATGCCTTTTCGCCCAGCAACTTCATCTGGACCAATCCCGAGGTGCTGCGCGCGACCATGACGACCCAGGGGGATAACCTGCGGCGTGGCATGGAAAATTTCCGCCGTGACGTCGAGCGCGGGCAGGGCAGCCTGCAGATGACGCAATCCGACCTGACGGCCTTCGAGATCGGCCGCAACATCGTGCTGACGCCGGGCAAGGTCGTGTTCCAGAACGACATCATCCAGCTCATCCAGTACGCACCGTCGACGCCGGATGTGTACGCCCGCCCGCTGGTGATCGTGCCGCCGTGGATCAACAAGTACTACATCCTCGATCTCACGGCCGAGAAGTCCTTCGTCCGCTGGGCCGTCAGCCGCGGCTACACGGTGTTCCTGGTGTCCTGGGTGAATCCGGACGAGCGGCACGCCGAGAAGAGCTTCGAGGACTACATGACCGAGGGCATCCTCGCTGCGGTGGACGCCGCTATCCGCGTCACCGGCTCGCCGGACGTGAACATGATCGGCTATTGCATCGGCGGCACGCTGCTCGCCGCCACCCTCGCCTACATGGCCACGAAGGACGACAAGCGCATCAATGCGGTGACGTTCTTCGCCACCCAGGTCGATTTTTCCGAGCCCGGCGACCTGCAGGCGTTCATCGACGAGCGCCAGCTCTCCAACCTCGACAAGATGATGGAGGACAAGGGTTACCTCGAGGGTGAGGCGATGTTCACGGCCTTCAACATGCTGCGGGCCAACGACCTGATCTGGTCGTTCTACGTGCACAACTACCTGCTCGGCCGCGACCCCGTGCCGTTTGACCTGCTCTTCTGGAATGCCGACCCCACCCGCATGCCGCGCAAGACCCACATGTACTACCTGCGCGAGATGTACCTGAAGAACAATCTCGTGAAGCCGGGCAGCATCGAACTCGCTGGTGTGCCGATCGACCTCAGCCTGGTATCGAACCCGGTGTACCTGCTCGGCTCGCGCGAAGACCACATCGCCCCGTACTCGTCGGTCTTCAAGATGTGCCATCACATCTCCGGGCCGGTGCGCTTCGTGCTGGCCGGATCCGGCCACATCGCCGGCGTCATCAATCCGCCGGGCGGCGCCAAGTACCAGTACTGGGACAACAAGGCGCAGGACGGACACGTGGGCGAACTCGACGACTGGCTCGCCGGCGCCACCGAGCACCCCGGATCCTGGTGGCCCGACTGGGACGCCTGGCTCGCGCCGCGCTCGGGCGAGCGCGTACCGCCCCGGGTCCCGGGCGAGGGCCCGCTGCCTGCGCTCGAGGATGCCCCGGGCAGCTACGTGAAGACGGTCAGCTGAGC
>CAUJIY010000158.1 GCA_963205295.1 Pseudomonadota bacterium | reverse complement strand
CACGGCGGGAAGTCGACGAACGCACCGAGGAGCAGGAGATCGCGCCACCCGGCATGGGTGCGTGCCGCTGGGTCTACGCTGTCGATCGCAGCACCCGCGCTGTCACCGGCTGGCGACATGCCGCCGGTGCGCAGGACTGCTACACGCGGATCGACTGGCTTGGGCCCTGGTGAAACAAGCCCTCAGCCCATCTTCGTGACCGCCCACTCGATCACGAGCCGCACCCTCGGTGCCGCCAGCCGCCGTGCCTCGGTGGGCGTCAGCCAGCGGAACTCCGCGTGCTCGGGCTGGCCCGTCTCCGGATTGGGCAGGATGGCGACATCGCTGCGCCCGGTGCGGGCCAGGTAATACCGGGCGATCTTGCCCCGGCTGTACGGGCCGCTCTCGAAGAAATCCTCCCCCCAGGGGAAGGTCAGGTCGTCGAGTGTCGTTTCTTCCCTGACCTCCCGCAATGCAGCCTGGTGCGGGTCCTCGCCATTCTCGACCAGGCCCTTCGGGAAATCCCAGTGGCGGAAGGCGCGCAGCAGGAGGAAGCGGGGACCGGACGCGGTGTCGCGCACGACGACCGCGCCGCAGGACAAGACCTTGCGATGACTCCTCCGCCCCATCCGCCCGGAGTATAGGGAAGACGTCACAGGGAATGAAAGGTTTTGCTCAATAAATCATCAGCTTGGGAAAATTTTCCCTGACGACCGTCAGGCCTCGCGCAACGTCACCACCGGGGACTCGTTCACAGCCTTGCGGGTCGCCAGCGTACCGGTCAGGCCGACAAGGGCGCTGCCGAACAACAGCCCGGCCGGCCAAAGCCAGGGGCTGATGCGAAACTCGAGATCGAAAACGCGCTCGGCCAGCACCAGCCCGATCGCCGTGGCGCCGAATGCGGCCAGCGCGCCGGCCAGAGCCCCGAGCGTGGTGAACTCAGCGGCGACACCCTGCAGGATCGTGCGCCGATCGGCGCCGAGGGCGCGCAGGATCGCGCTTTCGAAGCGGCGTTCGTCGCGCGTGACCTGTACGGCGGCGAGCAGCACCATCACGCCCGCGAGCAACGTGAACAGGAACACGTACTGGACGGCCGCCGAGGCCCGGTCGACGATCATGCGCACCTGCGCGAGGATCGCCTCCAGGTCGAACACCGTGACGCCGGGAAACTGACGCACCAGGCTGTTCAGCAGGCGGCGCTTCTCGGGCGCAACGTAGAAGCTGGCGATGTACGTCTGCGGCAACTCTTCGGCAAGGCCGGGCGAGAGCATCAGGTAGAAGTTCGGCGCGAACGAATCCCACTGGACGTGGCGGATGCTGGTCACCGGTGCAGTGAACTCTTCGCCACCGACGTTGAAGGTCAGGGTGTCGCCGACCGAGACGCCGAGCCCGCGCGCCACGCCCTCCTCCAGCGAGACCTGCGGCTCGCCGCGATGGCCGGCTCCCCACCAGGTACCCGCGCGGACCGCGTTGCTCGCGGGCAGCTCAGCCGTCCAGGTGATGTTCTGCTCGCGACGGATGAAACTCAGGCCCTGCGGGTCGGTGATGGCGAGATCCTGCACCGGGATGCCACCGATGGCGATGAGCCGCCCGCGGATGAACGGCAGCGCCGACGGCCGGCCGCCGAGCTCGCCCTCGATGAATTTGCGCAGCGCCGGCCAGCTCGGCGGATCGATATTGATCAGGAAATAGTTCGGCGCGTCCGGCGGGATGGTGCGCTGCCAGGCGGCCAGCAGGTCCGTACGCACGACCGTGAGCAGCAGCAGCACCATCAGGCCGAGGCCGAAACCGACGATCTGGATCACGCTTTCACCGCCGCGCCGTGAGATGTTGGCGATGCCGTAGCGCCAGGCGACGCCAGCGACGCCGCGAAACCGGGCGGCCAGCCGTACCAGGCCAAAGCCGGCCAGGCCGGCGAGGCACGCGAGCGCGAGCAGACCACCGACGACCACGCCGACCAGCTTCAGGTCGCGGACGATGGCGTAGATCATGCCGAACAGCGCGCCGAGCGCGATGGCGTAAGTGACGCCGGTGGCCAGTGCCGGTGGTGGCAGGTCGTGGCGCAGCACCCGCAGCGGTGGTGTCCGCTTCAGCGCCCAGAGGTGCGGCAGGGCGAACCCGATGACCACCGTGGTCGATGTCAGCACCCCGAGCCACGCGGGTGTGACGGTGGACGGTGGCAGTTCGATCTGCAACAGGCCTACCGAGAGTCGCGCCAGCACACCCTGTGCAGCGTAGCCGAGCACCGATCCGGCGAGCGAGGTGCCGAGCACGATCGCGATCAGCTGCGCGAGCGAACTACGCTCGATGAAGACCTGCGTCGCACCCATGCTCTTCATCAGCGCCACGGTATCGAGATGGCGCAGGGCATAGAGGCGGGCGGCCATGGCGGTGGCGACGGCCGCGAGCACGACGGTCACCAGCGAGGCCAGCGTGAGGAAGCCCTGCGCCCTGTCGATCGCGGCATTGATCTGCTCGCCGGCGTCCTTCTGGTCGCGGAACGCTGCCTCGGACCCGAGCCGCGGACCGACGCGGGCGCGGAACCCGGCGAGGGCGGCTTCCTCGCCGGCGTAGAGCTGGCGAAACGTGACGCGGCTGCCGGGACGGATCACGTCCATTTCGGCGACATCGTCGATGTTCACCAGGAGCGATGGGGCGAGATTGGCGAAGCCCGGATTCTGGTCCGGCTGGTACTCGAGCACACGCGTGATCACGAGCGTGCGCGTGCCGACCTGCACCGCCGCACCGACATCCACCCCGAGCTGGCCGAGCAGCCCCGGTTCGGCCCAGGCCTCGCCCCGCGCCGGCACGCCATCGGCGACCGTCGTGGTGCCAAACATCTGCGTGGATACCCTGATCTCCCCGCGCAGCGGGTAACCGGCACCGACGCCCTCGATCGTGGCGAGTGAACTCGCCTCGTCGCCGGCGAGCACGACGCTCGGAAACGCGATCGCCTCGGCTGTGCGCAGGCCGAGTGCATGGGCTTCGTCGAGAAAGACCCGGGCTACCGGCTCCGGGGACCGTATCACCAGGTCTGCCGCGAGCACCGCGCTCGCCTGCTGGCGGATGGCACGGGCCACGCGGTCGGTGAAGAAGCCGACTGCGGTGATGGCGGTTACCGCCACCACCACGGCCGCGACCAGCACGGTGAGTTCCCCGGCACGCAGGTCGCGCGCCAGCGAGCGCAGCGCCCAGGCGAGGGTCTTCACGTCACCAGCCGGCCGGCGACGATCTCGATCACGCGGTCGCAGCGACGGGCGAGGTCACGCTCGTGCGTGACCAGTACGAGCGTCGTGCGGGCCTGGCGGTTGAGCCCGAACAGCAGGTCGGCCACGCGCTCGCCGCTCGCCGTGTCGAGGTTGCCGGTCGGTTCGTCGGCGAACAGGACCTCGGGGCGCGTGACGAAGGCACGCGCGATGGCGACACGCTGCTTTTCGCCGCCGGAGAGCTGCTTCGGATAGTGCGACAGGCGCGATGTCAGGCCGACGGCGTCGAGCACCTCGCGCGCACGCACCGCGGCATCCGCGCGCCCGGCGAGTTCGAGTGGCAGCATCACGTTCTCGAGCGCCGTGAGGGACGGCACGAGGTGAAACGACTGGAAGACGAAGCCGACCCGCCTGCCACGCAATCGCGCGCGACCATCCTCGTCGAGCGTCGTGAGATCCTCGCCGCACAGCCACACCTGGCCACGGCTGGGCTGGTCGAGCCCGGCAAGCAGCGCGAGCAGCGTCGTCTTGCCCGCGCCGGAGGGCCCGACCAGTGCCACGCTCTCGCCCGCGCGGATCTCCAGGTCGACGTCGTCGAGGATGGTCAGCTGCCCTTCCGGGCTGCTAACCTGCTTGCCGAGCCCCTGAGTGCGCAGCACGATTCCATCCAACTTGCGGTCCTGCATCACCAAGCTGTTCGTCCTGATCGTCGTGGCCGTTTCTCAGCCGGCGTACGCCGCGGATCCGGCACGGACCTTGCTGGTGATCGGCGACAGCCTGAGCGCCGGTTTCAACCTCGAGCCCGGCGAGGGCTGGGTCGATCTGCTCCAGGAGCGGCTGGCGGCCAAAGGTTACGGGTATCGGGTGGTGAATGCCAGCATCACCGGCGACACCACCTCGAGCGGCCTCGGGCGGCTGCCGCGCGCGCTTACGCTGCACCAGCCCGCCATCGTCCTGATCGAACTCGGCGGCAACGACGGCCTGCGCGCCACACCGATCGCAGTCATCCGGCGCAACCTCGTCGAGATGATCCGCCTGACGCGCGCAGCCGGTGCCCGCGTAGTCCTGGCCGGCATGCAGCTGCCGCCGAACTACGGACAACGCTACACCAGCGAGTTCACCGCCCTTTTTGCCGAGCTTGCCCGCGAGCAGAAGGTGCCGCTCATCGGCTTCATGCTCGACGGCGTGGCACTCGACCGCAGGCTGATGCAGGCCGATGGCATCCACCCGACCGCAGCCGCTCAGCCGAAGCTGCTCGACAACGCCTGGCCCGTGCTCGAGCGGGAGTTGCGCGCGCTCGCCGGCCCCCGCTGATCCACGCCGCCCGTGACGTCGATAGCGCTGTGGCTCAGCGGAATACGGCGGCGTGGTCGCGGATGAACTGCGCGAGTGCGATCGGTTCGCGGCCGACCAGTCGACGCAAGGTGTCCGTGAGGTGCGGCGTCACGCCGTCGGCGATCTCGCGGAACAGCCCGGAAACCGCCGTGGCGTGCCACTCGTTCAGCACGCGCTTGAGGATCTCGAGGTAGGCGGCCGGGTCGGCCGGGATGTAACGGACCGGTCGCCCCAGAACCTCGGTGAAACGCTCCGCCACCTGGTGGAAGGTGAGGAGTTCCGGCCCGGTGATCTCGTAGCTCCGGCCTTCGTGGCCACGGCCGGCGAGCACCTCGGCCGTGGCGGCACCGATGTCACGTGCATCGGCCATCGCCGTCGTGCCGTTGCCCATCGGCAGCGCGAAGGAACCGTTCTCGCGAATCGACTTCGCGCTGGCGAGGAAGTTCTGCATGAAGAAGTTCGGCTTGACCATGGTCCAGGCAAGACCCGACGCGCGGATGTACTCCTCGACGGCCCAGTGCCCCTGCGGGATCGGCGTGCGGGCATCGGCCACCGCTTCCATGGACGACATCTTCACGACGTGGCGCACACCGCTCTCCCGGGCCAGGTCCACGAGCTGTTTCTCGAGCTCGACCTGGCGCTGGCTGTTCGGCAGCAGAACCAGCAGCCGCTCCACGCCCGCGAGTGCACGCCGCACGCTGGCGGCATCGGTGACGTCGCCGACGACGATCTCGATGCCCGCGGCCTGCAGAGCGCCGGCCTTCGCCGGGTCGCGTACCAGGGCACGGGCCTTCACACCGCGTGCCGCCAGTGCCTTTGCCGTTTCGCCGCCGGTCTTGCCGGTGGCGCCTGTCAGCAAGATCATGTCCCTTCTCCTGTTGTCGCTTCTTCGTCCGTACCGCTGCGGCGTCGCCAAGGTGAGAGCGGCGCAAGCCGCGAACATCCTGTGCACTGCCATTGGCAAGCGCGGTGCCGCAGGCAGCCATGAGGGTTAGAAGTATTCATGGGAATACCTTGGTGCCGTTTTCTTCAAGCCACTTAAGCAAGAAATTCACATGCGCAATATCATTTTTGCATTTTTCTAATTGCCGTTTTACCTCAGCAAGGACAACGGGAATTTCAACTCGCCAAATTTCATTAACTTCAAGGTGATCTTTGAATATACCGAAATAAAACGCCTTGTTTCTTGTTACACGGTGCAAATTGCTTGGCGTTACCCGATCCATTTGGAAGCTACAGCCCTTGTTTGTCGTGACGTTTACTCGCCTTATGCTTGCCAAGTATTCATAGGAGTTTCCATTTTTATCCGTGGCATCAGCCGAGTCTTTTTGGGGCACTAAGTCGTGCCCAAGGATTTCAGCCATCATTAATTCTTTGATAACTCCCGGTTGCAGAATGTTGGGAACGCCGTGCTTTTCTAGCGCGATTCTCTGTGCTGCCTTCAGTAGATCAAATAGTTCGGATGCGGGCATTTGAGACTTCTAAGCCCGAAATCAGCGGCGCAGACCAGCGCAGCTGGTTGGCGTCCGCTGCATTGATGGGATGGACTCCCCCCGATTTGAATTCGGCATCATCGTGCCAGCTGGCCTCATGTGGTGTGGGTGTCAGCACCAA
>CAUJIY010000157.1 GCA_963205295.1 Pseudomonadota bacterium | reverse complement strand
GCCGGCGACTGGGGCGGCGGCACGGACATCGGCGGCTGCCTGCGTGATTTCAACGATCGCTACGCCGCCGACCTGGTACGCCTGCGCACCACGGTGGTGCTGCTCAGCGATGGCTGGGATCGCGGCGATGCCGCGGTGATGGCCGCCGAGATCGCGCGGCTTCGCCGCCGGGCTTACCGCCTCGTCTGGCTGAACCCCCTGCTCGGCAACCCGGGCTACGAACCGCTGACGCGCGGCATGCGCACGGCACTGCCGTATCTGGATCACTTCCTGGCGGCGCACAGCGTCGCGAGCCTGGCACGGGTCGCGCGCGTTCTGGCGCGATGAGGTCGCTGTGGGAGGGGCGCTAGCCCCGACGGCGAAGAGTCGCGACTGGCGTCGCTCCCACAGACAGGTGGGGCGAGCCGGACGCGGGTCAGGCGTCGGCGAGACGGGGGTCGTCCTTGTCCCAGCGCTCCTCGGCGGCCTTCATGATGAACTTCGGGCGGAAGATGTCGACCCAGGCGGGGACGAGGAACATGGCCGAGCAGGCGTTGAGCACCAGCATGATGATCAGCAGGCGCGCGGCGTCGGCCTGGAATCGCAGGTCGGACATGAACACCCACATGATGATGCCGCCGACCAGCGTCGTCGCCGTGAAGGCAATGGCCACCCCGGTAGTCGCCACCGCGCGGGTGACGGCCTGCTGCAGGTCGCTCGCGGCGTGCATCTCTTCCTTGATGCGATCCATCATGTAGATGGCATAGTCGACGCCGAGGCCGATACCGACCGCGATCATCGGCACCGTGTTGACGTTCAGCCCCATTTCCAGCAGCGCCATGCAGGCGTAGGTGAGCGTGGTGGCGAAACCCATCGACACGAGCATCATGAAGCCGGCATGCACGGAGCGGTAGAACCAGAGCGTGAAACCGAAGATCAGCGCCAGCACGGCCGGAACCACGATCAGGTTGGTGGCGTACGCTTCCTCGTCGATGGCCGCGGTGACGCCGACCGGCCCGCCGGCGAGCTCGAGGGTGAACCCCGGTACCTTCGAGCCCACCTCGTCACGCCACTGCTTGACCATGTGGATGGCACGGCGGATGGTCTCACCCGTGTGGTCCTTGTAGTAGAAGACCATGTTGGCCGCCTGCTCGTCGGTGTCGACGAACTCGAGCAGCGCGCCGGGCACGGGCGCCGACATCATGTACATGAACATGAGGCCGCCGATCTCGCTGTCGCGGCCCGGGACGACGGCCCAGCGCGGATCGTCGTTGCGGGTCATCTGGTTGACCTGGGTCACCAGGTTGTTGAGTCCCTTGGCGCCGCCGAGCGTCTCGTCGAGCAGCATGTAGTTCTGGAAGTCCTGCAGCGCCCGGATCACTTCCGGACGCTTCATGCCGCCCTTCTCCTCGGTGCGGGCGATGATGAACAGTTCCTCGGACCCCGGGAAGCGCTGGTTGATGGCCTTCGAGGAAACGTTGAGGTCGTGGTTGTAATACAGCAGCGGCGAGCCCGGCTCGGGTTCGCCAACCTGGACTTTGAAGCTGAGCCAGGTTGCGCCGAGCACGATGACAAGCGCCACCCACAGCACGCCGAGCGAGCGGCCGTGCGTGCCGACCACGCCGGCGAGTTTCGGGAACACCGTGCGCACGACGGTGTGCTTGATGGCGACATCGCGCGGCTTCGGCAGGATGGCCAGCAGCATGGGCAGCGTCACCAGCACGGTCAGCACCATGCACACTGCCCAGAACGAGGCGTAGATCGCCATCTTGTCGTTGATCGGCACCGAACCGAGTCCGATCAGGAACAGCGCTGCCGCGTCGGCGACGATGGCGAGCGCACCGGGCCGGAACAGCGCGTTGAAGGTATTGCGTGCGGCGAGTTCCTTGTCGTTGGTGTGCGACAGTTCCAGGAAGTAGCGCTCGACCTTCTGGATCCCATGCGACAGGGCCCGCGCCGAGATCAGGAACGGCACCACCAGCATCAGCGGGTCGAGGTTGTAGCCGGCCACCCCCATGAAGCCCACGCCCCAGATGCTGGTGAGCGCCATACCGATCATCGGCAGCAGGATGCCGTAGAACCGGCGGGTATAGACGATGAGGATCGCCAGCACGATGACGATGGTGTAGAGGAAGATCTGCAGGATCTGTGCGCTGTAGGAATCGACCCAGCCGACCAGCACCGGATGCCCGGTGGCGTGGATGCGGATGCCCGGGGCGGCTTCTTTCGCGCGGATTGCCTGCAGTTCGGCGAAGATCGTGCCGTAGTCGAGCGCGCCTTCGTTGAGCGTGCCCTTGACGATGGCCGCCTTCATGTCGGGTGAAACCAGCAATCCGTAGACCCGCGCGCTCGCCACCACGTCGCGCTGTATCTGCTCGAGTTCGGCCGCGCTGTAGTCGCCGTGCTGCGGGTCGTAGTAGGTGTACGAGCGGATGGTGCCGTCGGGTGTCAGCGTGATCTTGCGGCTATTGCGATGCGTGAGGCTGGTGACCAGGTTGTGGTTGATGCTGGTGATCTGGTCGACCGCCTCGGTAATGCGGTGAATGCGCGCCAGCGTGTCGTTGGTGAAGATCGTGCCGTCCTCGACCTCCACCGCCATGGTGATGATGTTCGCGCCGCCGAAGGTATCGCGGATGCGGTTGTGCAGCTGGATGTAGGGATGCTCCTGCGGCAGCAGGTCGGCGAAGTCCGACAGCATGCGCACCGCCGGGATGTGCCAGGCGAACCACGCCGTCACCAGCGCCACCACCGCCAGCACCACCTTGCGGTGATCGAACAGCAGGTTGCCGAAGCGCGGGAAGAAGCCCGTGACCTCGTTCATCGGATCCCCCTCCTGACTCAGGCTGCGTTGCCGGCCGCGGCAACGATGTACAGGGCCCCGGCCTCCCCGCCGATCAGCAGCCGGTCGCTGCCGACCGGGTACAGCACCCGCAGCAGCAGCCGTACCGGTGCGTCGTGCACGACGCGCAGCCACTGCTCGCCCTGCCGGTGCAGCAGCACGCCCTCGCCGCCGACCGCGTAGACCTCGCCACCGAGCTGAGCAAAGTCGTAGATCGGCACCGGGGTCGGCGCTTTCTGCAGTGTCCAGGTCGTGCCGCCATCGGTCGTGGCGAGGATCTGGCCGGCGAGACCGCCCACCCACCCCGTCTGCGGATCGATGAAGAAGGCGTCCTGCGCGTAGAAGGCGTCCGGCAGCGGCGCCCCCGGCGTCCAGGTCGTGCCGCCGTCGCTGCTGCGCACGTTGGTACCGAACTCGCCGAAGATCACGGCGTTGTCGGCGTCGATGAACTGGATGGTGGTAAAGATCGTGTCTTCGCCGATCGAACGGTCTTCCCAGTTCGCGCCGCCGTCGGTGCTGACCATGATGGTCGAGAAGCTGCCAACCACCCACAGGCGATTGGCGGGATCGCAGGTAATGCCCTGCGGGGACTCCTCGGTCTGCAGCTCGTGAGCGGCCCAGGTCTGACCGGCATCCGTCGATACGACGACCTGGCTTTCCGCGGCGAGGGCGGCGAAGCGCCCGTCGGGGCAGGCCGCAACGTCGATCAGCGAGGGCCAGCCCGGCAGTTCCTGCCGTGCCCAGCTCTGCCCGCTGTCCGTGGAGCGCAACACCAGGCCATGGTTGCCGACCACCACCAGGGCCTGCGCGGTGCCGGCGGCCTGCTGGTACATGTCGCTGCGGCGGATCGGCGCGGTCTGCTGCGCTTCTACGCCCTGCATCTTGAGCGGGGCTTCACAGGCACCGAGCATGGACATAGCGGCCAGCGCGATGACACATCGCAGGCCGCTGTGCGCGAGATCCCTCTGGTCCCCACCGATCGGTGACAGGCTTCGTTCCATGGTGCACCGCATGGTTGTCGATTACAGGGCATTCTGCCAGAGGCCCATCGTTCAATTTCGGCACGTCATCATGCCAATCGGACAACGGATGATGGCAAGCATTGACCGGGGCTCCGGGCCGTGGCACAAGATCCACAGGGCGCGACCAGGCGCCGCTGGAGCTGAGGCAGGGCCGCCACGGGGGGTGGTGCTGCCCGGCGAACGGCCGGAAGGGGGGCAGCGGCCGGGATACCGGCGCGGGACCTGTTTCGGCACCAAATTCTGAACGACATATTTTAGGGAAGCAGGGGAGGATCATCATGACACTCACGCTCGCAGGCCGGTTTGTGCGCCGCAGTCACTGGCTGCTCGCCTCGGCCATCTCGCTCGGGCTGGCCACGCCGGCACTGGCCGAGTGGAAATCCGACGACGGCACCCTGGAGGTGCGTGGCTTCGTCGACGACACCATGATCGTGCGCGACGAAATCGGCCTGACCAAGCAGCGCGTGCAGGGCCAGCTCGAGTTCTACAAGACGCTGCCTGCCAGCGGCATGTTCTCCTCGTTCGCCATCGGTGGCATCGTGCGCGCCAGCTACGACGCCGCGTTCGATCTGAACGACGACGAGTTCGGCAACAAGGCCGGCGGCTCGCTGAGCTACTTCATGCCGGGCAACCCGCCGTTCTTCAGCTATATCACCGGTGGCAGCCCGCCGTTCACGCCACCGACGAACATCGTCTACGCCGGCACCTTCGGCCCCGACGGCTCCGGAGCCAACGGCGCCATTCCGCTGCCCGGCACGCTCGGCACGATCAATTCACCGGGCAACCCCAACCAGGGCCTGCGCTTCGCCGCCGGTGACATCTACAACTACAGCGATGGTGGCGTCATGCTCGCCACCCCGGTACGTCCCTGCGACAAGGATGCGCGCGGCTGTCTCGAAAACTACATGGACAAGGATCTCAACGATCTGCGCTACAAGGAGTTCAACAGCGACTGGGACTGGCTGCGCGAGTTCTACATCGACACCTCGATCCCCACCACCGACAGCGGCCAGGAGCTGTCGCTGCGCATCGGCCGCCAGCAGGTGGTGTGGGGCCGCACCGATCTGTTCCGCGTGCTCGACGTGGTCAACCCGATGGACTTCTCGCGCGAGAACCTCTACGCCGAGTTCGAGGACTCACGCATCCCGCAGTGGATGATCAACGCCGAGTACCGCGTCGGCCCGACGAAGTGGCTCGAGGACCTGAACTTCCAGCTGATCTACAAGATCGAGGACTTCCGCCCGCACGATCTCGGCCAGGGCGGCGAGCCGTACGCGATCCTCGGCGCCGGCAACCTGTTCCGCGCCATGGCCAACTGCTGGGACAACGGCTGCACGGTCGGCAACTTCCCCGGCCCCGGCGTCGCGGTGGACTTCCCCGCGCACTCGATCGGCATCCGCGAGGTCGACCTGCCGAATCACACCGAGATCGGCGGGCGCATCGAGGGCGTGTGGAAGGGCGTGGGCTTCTCCCTGAACGCCCTGTACTTCTACTCGCAGTTCCCCTCGCTCCGCGGCGGCATTCCAACGGACGATCCGTTCACGCCGGGCGTGGAGGCCGTGTTCCACCCCTACGACATCGCCTTCGACGTCGAATTCCCGCGCCTCTTCATGATGGGTGGCTCGGCCGACTGGTACTCGGAAGCGGCCAAGGCCTCGTTCCGGATAGAGACCTCGTACACGCAGGACGAGGAGTTCGCGGACACGAGCAAGCCGAAGCTGTACTCCGAGTCCGACGTGTTCCGCGCGGTCTTCGGCTTCGACCGGCCGACCTTCATCCGCTTCCTGAACAACGACCGCGCCTTCCTGATCTCCGGACAGATCTTCTACCAGCGCCTGCTGGACCACGAGACCTACAACGTCAACTCCGTAGGCCTGCCCACCTTCGACAAGATCGGCTTCATGGACTGGGAGAGCAACGTGCTGCTGACGCTGCTCATCCAGGCCAACTACATGAACGACCGGCTGACGCCGCAGATCATCACCGCCTTCGATACCAAGGCGGAGGCCGGTGTCATCGGTCCGTCGCTCGAGTACAAGCCGAACAACAACTGGGTATTCAAGCTCGCGCTGAACCTCAAGTGGGGCAGCAACCACGGCGCGATTCCGGCCGACGACGATCGCACCGCCAATGCGTTCCCGCCGGCCACCTGTGCGCCGCCGCTGGCCATGGGTGGCTCACCGCTCTGCGGAGCCCCCTACAGCAGCTTCGGTGGTCCGTACGGCTTCGAGCCCCTCGGCCGCTTCCGTTCGGGTCCGATCGGTACGGCGTACAACGAGGACGAAGTCCAGTTCAGCCTGCGTTACCAGTTCTAGCCCGGGTCAGGGAAGGATAATCAACATGAAGACATTGCTCATCGCAGGCATGGCAGCAGCCAGCCTGGCCAGCTTCGCCGCCAGCGCCGAGGTCTCCGACCAGGTCATCAAGAACGCTTTCGGCCTGTACGACGGCGGCACGCTGAAGGCGGCCGGCTTCGAGCCCGGCGTAAAGATCAACAAGGAGAACGCCGACAAGTTCAAGGACATCATGGACCCGTTCACGGCCCGCTACGTCAAGCAGGGCTGGTTCGAGATCCAGACGACGCCGAGCTTCTCGCTGCCGCAGAATGCCAACTACATCAAGCAGACGAAACAGAACGCCGACAAGGTGTCGCTGACGCCGGACGGCATGCTCGCCAACTTCACCGCCGGGCGGCCCTTCCCGCAGGAGCCGAACGCAAGCGACCCGCAGGCCGGCCTGAAGCTGATGTGGAACTTCCAGCGTTCGATCAACGCCGGCGACAGCGAGACGATCCACCCGTTCTGGTGGACGTTCCGCAACACCAAGACCGGCCAGACCGAGCGGCAGCTGCGCTTCGAGTGGCACTTCCTGAACTGGAAGCACCGCGTGATGTTCGAGCCCATGCCCGACATCCAGCCGAACCCGGCGAACATCTTCCGTTCGATCTACAGCATCGTGCTCGAGCCGTTCGACCTGTCGAACACGCAGCTGCTGATCCACCGGTACGAGAACGACCTGCAGCGCGATGACGGCTGGCTCTATCTCGGCTTCCAGCGCCGCGTGCGCCGGCTCGCGGTCGGGCAGATCACCGACGCCTTCCTCGGCACCGACGCCATGATCGAGGACTTCGAGGGCTACAACGGCCGCCTCTCGGACTACAAGTGGACCTACAAGGGCACGCAGAACATCCTCATGCCCTACGAGAAGCACGACGAGCAGCCGGTGCTCGACACCGAGCCGGCCGGCGACAAGGATGGCTTCAAGTTCGTCAAGTTCGGCGGCCAGGGCAACTGCTTCCCGCAGGTCACCTGGCAGCTGCGCAAGTCCTACATCATCGAGGGCAACCCGAAGGACCCGAACCACCCGCTCAGCAAGCGCCTGATCTTCATGGATTCGGAGAGTGCCACGCTGCCGGTCGTGCTCCTTTACGACAAGAAGGGCACGCCGTGGAAGTACTTCCCGATCTGCAAGTCGCACTCCGACCACCACCTCGCCAAGAACAAGGGCGTGGGCGTGGCAATCGACGACTGCGCGCTGTTCTTCGACGAGCAGGCGATGCACTGCACGACGCTGCAGTTCAAGTCCTACATCAACCCCGAGCAGAATCCGTCGACACAGTTCAACGTGCAGAACCTGCGCAAGACGGGACGCTGAGCGCACACGCCTGCGACGACAGTCGCGAGGCAGGACTGCCGGCCATTGGCCGGCAGTCTTTTTTTGGGTCCGGACAAAACCGCTGTGGGAGGGGCGCAAGCCCCGACCGGCCGGAGTCGCGACTGGCGTCGCTCCCACAGAAAGCGGGGAGCGGGCCTCCTCTGCAGGAGGGGCGCAAGCTCCCGCGCGCGCTGCCTGTGCCTGTGGGAGGGGCGCAAGCCCCGACCCTGTCAGGTCGCGACTGGCGTCGCTCCCACAGGGGATGGAGCCAGGCCCTCAGGGCCGGAAATTCAGGATCGGCTCGAACACGCCGGCCTTGAAGATCAGCACGCGAAACGCGTAATACCCGGCGAGCATGCCCGCGGCCGCCAGCACCACGACGGCGAAGCTCCCGCTGCCCCCGGCGAGGAGCGCTGCGGGCAGGGCCAGGCCCACGATGCACACGAAGCCGTAGAACCACTTCGCGAAATAGCTGCGCGTAAGCAGCTCGACCGACTTGCGCCCCCCGGGCGAACCGTGGTGGGCGGCATGCAGCAGGCTGAGGAGCAGCACGGCGAGCCCGAGCATCAGGACCAGCGCGGCGGTGACCAGGGTGGCGCGGGTCTCGTGCGCCTGGACGAAGAAACCGTTCCAGCTGCCACCGACCAGCACCAGCATCACACCGCCGGTTGCCGCGTAGAGCAGGCTCGATACCGGCATCAGGCCGGTGTTCCACAGCGAGATCGCGGTCGAGTGCGACATGGCGAAGCCCTGGTAGGTCATCACCACCAGCGCCGCGGCGGCGGCGGCAAGCTGCAGCAGCAGGGCGACGATCGAGCCGGGCTCGAGCGCCCCCGTCCAGGTGACGAAGGCGTGCAGGCCGCCGAAGCCCATCAGGCAGACGATGCCGAGGAGGCCCCGGCTCACCCAGGAGCGGTCGGGCCGCAGGATGGCGCGCCAGGACTTGGCGGGCACACCCATGTGCGAGAGGTGGAACCAGGTCTTGAGCAGCCCGGTGATCAGCAGCCCCGCGACCATGCCGCCGGCGTAGCCGCACAGCAGGGAGACGAAGAACAGGCCGGCGCCCAGTTCGCCGAAGAAAAACGCATTGGCCATCGGCGTGTCCCAGTAGCGCTGGAAACGGAAGCCGACGGCGAAGCTGTCGCCGACGATCGGTAGGTCTCTGGTTGCCACGGCAGTTCCCCCGCTCGGTTCAGGCTCAGTCGATGTAGTAGACCTTGGGCCGGGTGTTCTTCTC
>CAUJIY010000156.1 GCA_963205295.1 Pseudomonadota bacterium | reverse complement strand
TACGGCAGCCAGTCGATCGGATCGGGCTCGCGCTCGAAGTCGTCCGACTCGGCTTTGCTGCCCATGTCACCGCCGGAACAGAACACGTCGCCGGCACCGGTGAGCAGCAGGACATCGATGTCGGGATCGGCGTCGGCCAGCACGGCCGCACGCTTGATGCCGCGATAGATGTCCGCGGTAAAGGCGTTCTTGCGCTCGGGGCGGTTGATCACGACGCGCAATACGCCGTCCTGCCGGGTGGCCTGCAGGAATTTCGTTCCAAGATCGAGAGTCGTCGCGGTCATTCCGGCGATCCCTTCCAGGCAGTCGAGGTGTGGGCGCGGTGCCCGTAGCGGGTCAGAGCTTGCGCGGCGTGCACGAGAACCCCGACGGTATGGCCTGGAACACGTGTGCGACCATGTGCCAGCCGTCGGGATAGCGGCGCACGATGTACGCCGAGGCGAGCAGATCGTCCGTTTCGCCGCCGCCTTCGGTGCGGAAGATTCGCCGGTAGTGGAAGGTGGCGAACATCAGGCCGTCGCCGAGGTCGCAGGTGCTGACGTGGTCGAGCAGCGAGTGGCTGAAGCCCGTGGCGTCGAGGTCGGTCCTCAGGCCGGCGAGCAGGCCGACGATCTCGTCGGGTGTCGCGAGAATGCTGGTTGCGGCCGAATCGAAGACGTAGACCGGCGTGCGGTAGACGTCGTTGGCGATGCAGGCGAAATCCCGGGCATTCCAGGCGTCGATGTAGCGCGCGAAGAGCGCCTTGACCGCCTCGCCGTCCGTGCCGGTTCCGGTCATGGTGCAGTCCTCCGGTCCGGTGCCGACACCTGAACCACGGTCTTGCCGAGATTGCTGCCGCGGAAAATACCCGCCAGCGCGTCGGGCGCACGCTCCAGCCCGTCGACCAGGTGCGTGTGATAGCCGATCCGGCCTTCTTCGAACCAGCGCCGCAGTGTCGCGAAGGCTTCATCGGCGCGGTGCACGTACTCGAAGCAGCTGAAGCCTTCGGCGCGGGCCTGCTTCAGCGCCAGCATGGAGAAGTTATGGATCCCCTGGGCGTGGCCGGCTTCGTTGTAGTGCGAGATGAAGCCGCCGCAGGCGATCCGCGCATGCGGCCTGATGCGGGCGAGGACGGCGTCGAGGATTGCGCCGCCCACGTTGTCGTAGTAGACGTCGATCCCGTCCGGGCAGGCGGCGTCGAGCGCCGCACCGATGTCGCCGGCCTTGTAGTCGATCGCGTGGTCCGCGCCGAGTTTCTCGCGCAGCCAGCGGCACTTGTCGGCGCCACCGGCGATCGCGACCAGGCGCGCGCAGCCGTGATTGCGCGCGATCTGCACCACCAGCGAGCCGACCGCGCCCGCGGCCGCCGACACCACGACGGTATCGGTCTTGCGCAGCTGCGCGATCTCCAGCGTGCCGAAGTAGGCGGTGAGCGCCTGCATGCTGAAGAGTGAGGTGTGTGCGAGCAGGGGAATGCCCGGCCAGTCCGGCACGGGTTCCGCCATGGCGACCGGCAGCGTGCACCACTGCGACCAGGTGCCGGGACCGGCCACCAGGTCGCCGGCGCGAAACCGGCTGTCCGGAGACTTCTCCACGACACCCCAGACCCGCCCGGGCATTGGCATGCCGGGTGCCGCCGGCGGGCCGAAGGTGGCATCCGGCGACAGCCAGTAGCGCTGCACCGGATCGATCGACAGGTAAATGACGCGCACCAGCAGCTCGCCGGCGCCGGGTGCGGGGACCGGCGCTTCGCTCCACGCGAAATTTGCCGCCGAGACTTCACCGGTCGGCCGGCTCGCGATGCGCCAGAATCGGTTGGGACTGCTCACGGTGTGTTCCTGCTGGCGGGACCGTCATCCTACCGCAAGTCACCGCCATCGCGATTGCGGCCATCCGTGCCTGGCGCGTGCTCCGCAAGAGCAGCCCTATGTGGGAGCGGCGCGAGCCGCGACTCTTCGACTGTCGGGGCTTGCGCCCCTCCCACGGCAATCGGCCGTCCCGACCCTGTGGGAGCGGCGCAAGCCGCGACCGCCGCCCGTCCGCCAACGCCGGACAGGTACCGCTACGCCGGATCGCCCCCCGTCACCCACTCGCGCAGCAAGGCAGTCACTTCGGCAGGTTTCTCGACCGGTGAAAAATGCCCGCAGCCCTCGATGACATGCAGCTGCGCCTGCGGGATGCCGCGCGCCATCTCTTCGTGCTGCGCCACGGTGCCCAGGCGGTCTTCACGGCCGACGATCAGCGTGCAGGGGCAGCGGATCGCGCCAAGTCCCGGGCGGCTGTCAGGGCGGCCGAGCACGATGTCCTGCTGGCGCAGGAAGCGCTCCGCGCCGGTCGCCCGCACCATCGTTGCGACGATGGCGCGGTAACGCGGTTCCCCGACGAGTGCCGGATGCAGCACCGCCGCGTAGCGTTCGGCGATGAGCTCTTCGAGCTGGCCGGCTTCGGCCATGCGCTTGTATGCCATGCGCCGCGCGTACGCCGCCGGCGCGTCGGGTTCGGCATTGGTGCCGAGCAGGGCCAGGTGCGATACGCGGTCGGGCGCCTGCCGCACGACCTCCAGGGCGACGAAGCCGCCGAGCGCGTGCCCGGCGATCGCGAAGCGCCCGGGGACCGTTGCGAGCAGCCGGCGTGCCGCATCGGCCACGCTGCGTTCGCCGGGAGCCTCGCCCGGGCAGAAGTCGTGCAACTCGGCCCGAGGCGCGAGGCCCGCGCGCTGTTCGTCCCAGAAGCGCGGTGTGCAGAGCTGGCCGCCTACCAGCACGACGTGCGTCGTCGTGGAATCCTGTCGCGTCATGAAGGTTTTCCGGTGTGACGTCCGCGATGATACGGACATCACCCTGTGAACAGGAATTCCTGCAGCGGGCCTGCGGGGCGCCGGATCGCTCCGGACTGCCGCAGGTCAGCGGCGCACCGGCCGTTTGCGCAGCTTCCGTTGCAGGGTGCGCCGGTGGATGCCGAGGGCGCGGGCGGCAGCGGAGATGTTGCCGGCGTGGTCGGAGAGCACGCGCTGGATGTGCTCCCACTCGGCCCGGCGCACGGACAGCGGCTGCGGTTGCGCCGCCGGTGGCGGGGGCGGGGCGCTTTCCGCCGGGACGCCCTTCTTCAGGGCGGCGAGGATCTCGTCGACTTCCACCGGCTTGGTGAGGTAGTGCACGGCGCCGAGCTTGATGGCTTCCACGGCAGTGGCGATGCTGCCGTAGCCGGTCAGCACCACGGTACTGGTGCGCGGCGAACGCTGCGCGATCTCGTGTACCAGGGTCAGTCCCGAGTCGCTGCCGATGCGCAGGTCGATCACCGCAAAGTCCGGCACCTGGCGCTCGAGCGCCTGGCGTGCCTCGGGGACCGAGCGCGCTGCCGTCACCGTGCAGCCACGCCGCTCCAGGGCGCGCGTGAGCACCCCGCAGAAAACGTCGTCGTCATCCACCACGAGGAAGGTCGAGCCTGATTCTGCCATGACCGTCGTCAGCCTCCTGTCTGCATGCGTGCGAGCGGCAGGTCCACCGTGACCCGGGCGCCACCACCGGGCGCATTGCCGAAACTGATGTCGCCGCCGAGGTGGCTGAGCGCGGTGTGGGTGAGGAACAGCCCGAGTCCGAGTCCGGCATCCTTGGTCGAGCGGGCCGGTGCGCTGCCCGGCTTGAGCGACTTCAGGCTGATGCCGGGACCATGGTCCTGCACTTCGATGCGCACGCGCTCCCCGTCCCAGTCGCAGCTGACGTGCACGTCGCGGGGCGAGGCATCGACCGCGTTGTGCAGCACGTTGAGCAGGGCCTGGGTCAGCGTGCGCTCGACGACGATCTCGGGTACCGGTCGCCCGGGCGCGATGCGCATGTCGATCGCGGCGCCGGGCCGCAGGCGGCGCACCTCGGCCACGGCGTGGCGGATGAAGGCATCGACGCGCACCGGTCGTGCGGCATCCGCGCGATCGGCGCCGGCGGCCGCCGAGATCACGGAGAGCGAGTCCTTGCACTTGCGGATCTGGCTCTTGAGGATCTGCAGGTTGTCGTGCAGCTGCGGGTACTGCTCGCGCGGGTATTCCTCGGCGAGCTCGGTGGTGACCAGTGCCATGGTGCCGAGCGGCGTCGACAGTTCGTGCGCGGCACCGGCGGCGAGCGTCGCCACTGCCACCACGCGCTCGTCGCGCAGCGCCCGCTCGCGCGCCTCGCCGAGCGTGCGTTCCTGTTCGCGCAGGGTCTCGCCCATGCTCAGCACGAACTGGGCGATCAGGACCGCGCTCAGCACGAAGCCGAGCCACATGCCGATGATGTGCACGAGGAAGCCCGGGCCGGCACCGGGCTGTTCGAACGGCGGCAGCGGCACGCGGTAGAACAGCAGCGCCGAGTAGGCCGCTGCCGTGATCAGGGCCATCGGCCAGGTATAGCGGCGCGGCAGCACCGTGGCGCAGATGGCGAGTGGCAGCAGGAAAAGATAGGCGAACGGGTTGGTGGCGCCACCGCTGTAGTAGAGGATGCCGGTGAGGGCGATGACGTCGACGAGCATCTGGATGAAGAACTCGATGTCGGGGATGGCGCCCGCCGCACGCAGCCGCCACCAGGTCCAGACGTTCACCAGGGTCAGCACCAGCACGATGGTGAGCAGCGGTGCGATCCGGATCGGCAGGTGGTAGAAGCGCCCGGCCAGCAGCAGCGCCACGGCCGCCCCGGGAATGACGATGGTGCGCAGCCACACCAGCCGGCGCAGGTTGATGGCGCTGTGCGGGTGCGATGCCGCCGCGTGGGCGCCGGACTCGGGGCTCATCGCCGGCGCACCATCTCGAAGCGTGCGGTCTCGAGGAGTTTCCCGTTGCTGAAGGAACGCCACTCGGTCTTCAGCCGGTCCTCGCCGAGCCACTGCAGGCGGCCCTCGTGCATGTGCTCGTCGTCGATCGTGGCCATGTTGGTGATGTCCTCGAAGGCGAGTTCGACGACATTCGGGTCGGCCGCGGGCTGCAGGCGCATGGTCGGCTGGTTGCCGCCGGCGCAGTAATGTGTGAGCAGCACGCGATCGACGTCGCGGTAGTACATGTTCACCATCTCGTTGGCCGTGCCCGGGAACATGATCTCCTGCACGGCGTGGCCGTTGGCGGTGACGCGGAATACGCTCGCGACCTGGTCGGTGGCGTGCCCCTGCGCATCGACGGCCAGCCAGGTCCCCTCGAGGCGGCGGATGCGGTGGAACGGGTCGTCGTCGGCGCGCACGCCGGCCGCGCCGATGCAGAGCACCGCGAGCAGGGCGAATCGCAGGGTCGTCGACACGGTGCGCATGGCTTTTTCTCCGCCGGTGACCGGCGCTGCAGTTCGACGCGTCGGGCCGCCGCCCCGGTGTGCCTGCCATTCTAGCGCGCCCGCACTGGCCCCGGCCGTTATGTCCATCCCGCTGCATGTCTGGCCGCGCCGGGTGTACAGTCGCAGCCACAGGCCAGGAAGCCACGCAGGGCAGCGATCTGCATCGGTGGGAGTGGCGCCAGCCGCGACATCCACCGACAGCCGCTACGACCGCAAACAGTCACGCCGACAGCCTGCAGGGGGGCAGACTTCAGTGCGCGAAACATCACACCTCGACACCCTGGTCCTGGCCCGGGCCATCGATGCGGTGCCGATCGCGCTCATGTCACGCCGGCTGGTGGAGGCCGGGCTGCCGTCCTGGGCGTGGACGGCGCGTCGCGTCGCCCGCCAGATCCACGACCCGGAATCCGTGGTCCTCGCCGCCCGCCGCGGCGACGAGCTGACCGGTTTCGCCATCATGGGTTTCGGCGAGGAATCGGCCCACCTCAACCTGCTGGCGGTCGAATCGCGCTGCCGGCGCGTGGGGCTCGGCACCCGTCTCGTGCGCTGGCTCGAGGCGACGGCCATGGTGGCCGGTACTTTCGAGGTGAGCCTCGAGGTCCGCGCCAGCAACGCTGCGGGCCGGCGCTTCTACCGCCAGCTTGGCTATCGCGAGGCCGAAGTGCTGCCGGGCTATTACGAGCGCATCGAGGATGCCGTGCGCATGATCCGTGACCTGCGGGTGGTGCGCATCGACCAGGCCAGCTGACCCCCAACTCTGTGGGAGCGACGCATCCCGGTGGGAGCGACGCCAGTCGCGATTCGTCCCGTCGGGGCTTGCGCCCCTCCTACAGCAGAACGCTCCCGGTATCCCGGTGGGAGCGACGCCAGTCGCGATTCGTCCTGTCGGGGCTTGCGCCCCTCCTACGGCAGGACACTCCCTGTACTCCTGTGGGAGCGACGCCAGTCGCGACCGACGGGCGGGCGCCATCCGCGTCAGCGTCGCGTGCCCTCGCCGCCGGCACCGGAACAGGCGCCGAAAGGTGGGCGCAGCAGCAGCACCAGGCCCGCGAGCACCACGGTCCACAGCCAGCGGTGCAGTTCGGCTGCCAGCGGCAGCTGCCAGTACTCGCCGGCGAGCAGCGTACCGCCCTGGAAGGCGACCGCTGCCCAGGTGCAGCGCGTCGCCAGGTACAGCGCGGTCAGCAGCAGCGACTGCGCGAGCACGTCGACCAGAAACAGCAGGCCGGGCACGGAGACGGCCGGGATCGTGGCCTGCCAGGTGCCGGCCACGAAAAACAGCGGCAGCTGCCACAGCGCCCAGCCGAGGCCGAGGAGCAGGGTCGGCGCGACCGGGTCGCGGCCGCGGATCAGCAGCGGCAGTGCGTAGCCGCGCCAGGCGAGTTCCTGCGGCAGTGCGCCGAGCAGCACCACCGGAACCAGCAGCCGCGCGAACTCGCCCGCACCAGCGCCGGGCAGGTCGATGCCGTCGCCGAGCTGCCAGCTCGCGAGCGCAAGGCTCGCCAGCAGCAGAGGGCCGAGGATGCTCATCGCACCGGCTGGCGAGACCATGGCGCGCACGCCGGCCAGCCGGCGCCACCAGCGGTCGCGCTCGGCACGCTGGCTGCGCGGGCTGAGCACGATCGCGGTGGCCGCCAGCGGTCCCAGACCGCCGGCAAGCAGCAGCGCGCGGCTGCTGCCCGGGTGCAGGGCGGCCGGGATCCAGCAGGCCCAGCTCAGCGCGCAGGCGAGCGTGTAAAAAGCGACGAAACGACCGGTCGCGGCACTGGCTGCCGCTGCGCGCCGTTCAGGTAACGACGGCATCGACGATCACGAAATAGATCAGGATCGACAGCAGGTCCTGGATCACGGTGGCGAGCGGTCCGCTGCCGAATGCCGGATCGATGCCGGCGCGGTCGAGCCCCCACGGCAGGAACATGGCAACGACGGTGGCGGTCGAGCAGGCGGCGAACAGCGCCAGCGCGACCGCCAGGGCGAGCTGCGGATTGCCCCAGCGCCAGAGCAGCAGCGGACCGGCGACGCAGGCGAGTGCTACGCCGATGGCGAGCCCGGTCAGCGTTTCGCGTGCGAGCATCTGCCGCAACCGCACGCCGATCGACAGCCCGCGTACCACCACCGTCTCGGTCTGCGTGCCGACGGCGTCGGCGAGGTAGACGATCGCCGGGATGAAGAAGGCGATCATCACCATGCCCTCGAGCCGTGCCTGCCAGGCGCCGACGAGATCGGCGGAGGCGAGGGCACCGGCCAGCCCGACCAGCAGCCACGGCAGGCGGTGGCGAAAACGCCGGCGCACCGGCTCGACCGTGCTCCGGCGTACCGAGGCGGTGCTGCTCATGAAGCCACCGAGGCGCGAGAGGTCCTCTTCGTGTTCGGCGAGCAGCACGGCGAGCAGCCGGTCCGGCGGAATGAGCCCGGCGAAGTCGCCGCGGGCATCGACCACCGCGAGCGCCGATTCGCCACGGCGCACGGCCTGCCAGGCGGCGACTTCCTGGTCGATGCCGGGCGCGACCACCGGTGCCTGCGCGTCCATCAGCTGCGCGGCAGTTTCATGGTCGGGCGCGGCGAGCGCCTCCTCGACGCGCACGATGCCGGCGAACTGCCGGCTGCGGACCACGACCACATGCGAGGCGCAGCGATAGCGGCGCGCGCCGAGCAAGCGGCGGATAGCGGCGGCGGTGGTGTCGCCCTCGACCACGGGCACGTCGAGGGTGGCATGCTCGGCAGCCGTCTCGAAATCGACCCGTTCCAGCGGTACACAGGTGTCGGCGCTCGGCATGCGCGCAGCCCTCCCGGATGGCAATGCTCGCAGGCAGACTACGGTGATCACCCGGCCGGCACCAGCCGGGCGGGTCAGCGGAACCAGAACTCCTCGCCCGGCCGCGGCCGGCCGAAATAGCCGTGCACCAGCCCGGCCATCTGCAGCTCGCGCGGATTCGGATACCAGAACTGCCGCCCGCCGGCGACCCAGCGGTCGAGGAACCAGCGCGGCACACCGCGGCGCGCGAATTCGCGCAGCTCGGCGGCGTACTGTGGCGTGAGGCGTCCGCGCAGGCCGAAGCCCGGATTGCGTGGCAGGTGGAACCCGAGGCGCGCCGCAGCGTGCAGCAGGCGGTGGGCGCCGCCAAGGTAGGCCGAGACGCAGGCGCTGGCGCAGAGCGAGGTACTGTCGGTGTCGAGGCCGTGCTCGATGATCAGGGCGCGCAGCTGCTGGGCCTCGGTGAGCGAGCCGCCGCCGCTGTTCAGCCGCACCCGGCGCACCTGCGGATGGGCGGCGAGCATGCGGCGCGCGTCGGCGGCCAGGCCGAAAGCGAAACTGCCATCGATCTCGAGCAGGCGCCCGCCGTGGCTCACCTGCAGCGTGTAGCTGTTGCCGCCGAGACCCCAGGCGAGCCGCAGGCCCGGCACGCTCTCACCGGCGAAGACGAGGAAGTTGGTCGCGAGCAGCAGGGTCAGCAGCGTCGCCCCCACCTGGACCAGCCGGGCGGCGAGCAGCGTACCGACCTCGTCTGCATGGCGCTGCGCGCTGCGGAAGATGCCGATGACCTGCCAGGCCGGCAGCAGCAGCCACAGCAGCAGGCCGGCAACGAGCCAGGTCGTGAAGCCGGCGCGGCTGGCGAGGAACGGCTCGATGCCGAGCCGGCCCGCATTGAACTCGAGCGCGAGCAGCGCGAGCGTGAGCAGCACGCCATTGCCCCACCACGCGACGGCGAGCGGCAGTTCGCCACGCCAGTGGCGCATCGGATAGCAGAGCATGCTGGTCGGTGAATCCTGCGCAGGGCGGCGCTGCGCCCGCGGCAGTTTCGGGCGGCGTCCATGGTATCACCGGGTGCAGCGGGTGGACGCCTGCGCTAGGCTGGGTGCCCCCGCGTAGGCTGGAGTCGAGGATGATCGTGCGCCGGATGCCCTGGCCGTCGTTGGCCGCGCTGTTGACCTGGGCCGTACCGGTGCAGGTCTTCGCTGCCGGCGACGTGGGCCCGGGACAACTGGCCGACTTCACCACGTCGGGTTACGGCGTGGTGGCGCTCGCCGTCTTCATCGTCGCCTACGGCTGCGTCATCGCCGAGGAGTTCACGCACCTGCGGAAGTCCAAGGCCTTGCTGGTCGCGGCCGGGGTGATCTGGATGCTCGTCGGGCTGGCCTGCCTGCGTGCGGACGTGCCCGGTGTCGATCTGCTGTTCCGGCACGAGCTCGAGGGTTACAGCGAACTGCTGCTGTTCCTGTTCGCGGCCATGACCTACGTGAATACCCTGCAGGAACGCAATATTTTCGGGGCCCTGCGCGACTGGCTCATCGCTCGGGGCTTTTCCCTGCGCGCCCTGTTCTGGATCACCGGCGGACTGGCGTTCTTCATATCCCCGGTGCTCGACAACCTGACCACGGCGCTGGTGATGGGTGCGGTGGTCCTGGCGGTGGGCGCCGGACATCCCGGCTTCGTCATGCTCGCCTGCGCCAACATCGTGGTGGCGGCCAACGCCGGCGGCGCCTACAGCCCCTTCGGCGACATCACCACGCTGATGGTGTGGCAGGCGGGAGTGGTGCGCTTCGAGGAGTTCTTCCGCCTGTTCCTGCCGGCAGCGGTGAACTGGCTGGTGCCGGCCATCGCCATGACGTTCGCCGTACCGCGCGTGGCGCCGCTGGCGAGCGGGTTGCGCTCGGCCGTCAAGCCGGGCGGCTTCGTCGTGCTCGAGCTGTTCGCGGTGACCATCGCGATGACGGTGGCGGGACACAACTTCCTGCACCTGCCGCCGGCGCTGGGCATGATGACGGGACTCGGGCTGCTCAGCCTGTTCGGCTATGTCATCCGCCGCCGGGAACTGCGGCTGACGGGGGCTGGCGAGATCGTGCCGCCCGCCGCACCGGCTGGCTTCAAGCCGGCGACCAGGCCGTTCGACATCTTCATCAGCATGAAGCGGGTCGAGTGGGACACGCTCATGTTCTTCTACGGTGTGGTGCTCTCGGTCGGCGGCCTGGGGGCGCTCGGCTACCTGCATCTCCTCGCCGCCGCAACCTACACCGACCTCGGTCCGCTGGTGGCCAACGTCCTGGTCGGTGTCGCCTCGGCGGTGGTCGACAACATCCCGATCATGTTCGCGGTGCTGAGCATGGATCCGGTGATGAGCCACGGACACTGGCTGCTGGTGACGTTCACGGCCGGCGTCGGCGGGTCGCTGCTGTCGATCGGCTCGGCGGCCGGTGTGGCGCTCATGGGGCAGGCGCGTGGCGTCTACACGTTCTTCGGCCACCTGCGCTGGAGCTGGGCGATCGCGCTCGGCTACGTGCTCGGCATCTGGACGCACCTGGCGGTCAACGCGGCGTTGTTCTGAGGGGCAGGGAGTCGCGGCTCGCGCCGCTCCCACAGCTCCAGACGGGCTTTCTTGATCTGTAGGAGCGGCGCGAGCCGCGACCGCCGCAACCCACAACCGCCGCGAGCCGCGACCGCCACAACCCGCATCCACCCACCTGACAGAATCCCGCCGGCAGCGCTGGACGCGACGGCAGGGCACCGTAATCGTGTCGCAACCCGTTGTGCCGCCACGGGGGGGTGGCGGCCCATCGGGGCCTCTGGCAACGTATTTGCATGAGTAGCCAGCGACCCCTCGTCGGCGTGATCTGCGACCGGCGCATGCTCGGCCATCACCCGTTCCACGTCGTCGGCGAGAAGTACTTCACCGCCCTCGTGCACGGTGCCGGTTGCCTGCCAGTGGCCGTGCCCGTCCTCGGCGGCGACCTCGACGTGCTCGAGAACCTGGCCCGGCTCGATGGACTGATGCTCACCGGCAGCCCCTCCAACGTCGAGCCGCGCCACTACCAGGGCGAGGCGAGCCGGCCCGGCACGCTGCACGACGCGGAGCGCGACCAGGCGGCGCTCGCGCTCGTCCCGGCGGCGGTCAAGGCCGGCCTGCCGCTCATCGCCATCTGCCGCGGCTTCCAGGAGATGAACGTCGCCTTCGGCGGCAGCCTGCACCAGGCGGTGCATGAGCTGCCCGGATTCGGCAACCACAAGGAAGACGCGAGCGCCTCGCTCGACGAACAGTACGGTCCGAGTCACGCGGTGCGCTTCACGCCGGGCGGACTGCTCGAGCGGCTGTACGGCAAGCCGGGTGCGCTGGTGAACTCCGTGCACTCGCAGGGCGTGGACCGGCTCGCCGAGCCGCTCGAAGTCGAAGCGGTGGCACCGGATGGGCTGATCGAGGCCTTCGCGGTGCGCGACGCACCCGGCTTTACGCTCGCACTGCAGTGGCACCCGGAGTGGAAAGTACGTGACAACGAGTTGTCGATGGCGATCTTCCAGGCCTTCGGTGACGCAGCGCGCCGCTATCGCGCGCGCTGACCACAACCCCGGGCCGCGCACGGCCCGTGAAAGCCGCAACCGTGAGTGACAAGCAGCAACTGATCGACTGGCTGACGGAGCACAAGATCTCAGAGGTCGAGGCGATCGTCCCCGACCAGGCCGGCATCGCCCGCGGCAAGTTCATGCCCGCGAAGACCTTCGCCGCGCAGGGCGGCATGCGCCTGCCCGAGTCGGTGTTCATCCAGACCGTGACCGGCGAGCACCCCGAGGAAACGGTGCTGTCGCCCACCGATCGCGACATGGTCGCCGTGCCCGATCTGTCCACCATCCGCGCCGTACCCTGGGCCAACGAACCGACGGCCGTGGTAATCCACGACTGCCTGCTGATGGATGACAGCCCGGTCGACATCGCCCCGCGCCAGGTGCTGCGCAAGGTGCTCGACCTCTACCGGGCCGAGGGCCTGCGTCCCGTGGTGGCACCGGAAATCGAGTTCTACCTCGTCAAGCGCAACACCGACCCGGATTATCCGCTGGTGCCGCCAACCGGCCGCTCGGGCCGCGCCGAAACCGTGCGCCAGCCCTACAGCCTCGACGCCATCGACGAATTCGAGCCGCTGGTCGAGGACATCTACGACTACTGCGGAGCCATGGAGATGCAGGTCGACAACCTCGTGCACGAGGAGGGCACCGCCCAGCTCGAGGTGAACTTCCTGCACGGCGACGCCATGGCGCTCTCCGATCAGATGTTCCTTTTCAAGCGCATCGTGCGCGAGACCGCGATGCGCCACGAGGTTTACGCCACGTTCATGGCCAAGCCCATGCAGAACGAGCCCGGCAGCTCGATGCACTGGCACCTGAGCCTGGTCGATGCCGCCGGCGGCATGAACGTGTTCTCACGGCCGGACGGCCGCGAAAGTCCCACGTTCCATCACTTCATCGGCGGGCTGCAGGCCTACCTGCCGCACGTGGCACTGCTGCTCGCACCCTACGTCAACTCCTACCGTCGCTTCACGCGCTACACCGCCGCACCGATCAACCTGCAGTGGGGCTACGACAACCGCACCGTCGGGCTGCGAGTGCCCGAGACGGCGCCGCAGGACCGGCGCGTGGAGAACCGGGTGGCTGGCTCCGACGTGAACCCCTACCTCGCCATCGCCGCGGCGCTCGCCTGCGGCTACCTCGGCATCCGCGACGGGCTCGAACCCTCGGCGCCGGAGCTTGGCAACGCCTACCGGCTGCCGTTCGCGCTGCCGCGGACGCTGAACGAGTCGCTCGAGCTGCTGGAGGGCAACGAGAAGGTGCGCAGCCTGCTCGGTGAGCGCTTCGTGCAGGTGTACGCGGCGATCAAGCGCGAGGAGCAGGAGCGCTTCTTCGAAGTGATCAGCCCCTGGGAGCGGGAGTTCCTGCTGCTCAACGTCTGATCGCGCCGCGGGCGCTGACCACTGATCCTGCGGCGGGGTCCCGCTCTCGGCGTGGGTGCCCGCCCTTGCGGCCGGTACCCTCGCCGTCGCTCCCCGATACTCGCTTTGGGCGAGGGTACCGGCCTCCGGGCGGCTCGGCGTGAGGTGCGACCACTGCCTTCAGGTATGCCAGACACCGCCCGGAGGCGGGGCCTCCAAACCAAGCGAGTATCGGGGAGCGACTTTGGAGGCCCCGCCGCAGGGGCGGTCGCCAGCGCTGACTCAACGAGGGTACCGGCCGCAAGGGCGGGCACTTCGCTCGAATCGGCTGAACCAAAGTCAACGGGGTCCGCGATCGATGCGCCGGTCCCTGCGGTTCACTTCGGCAGAAACCGGTCGACAAAGGCGGCAGGTGCGAGTATCGGCAGCCGGTCTGCCAGCACCAGCAGGTCTTCGTCGCCGCTGATCAGCCAGTCCGCTTTCGCGGCAACGAGCGTCGCCAGCACCGCGTGGTCGTCCGCATCCCGGGGCAGGGGCACATCCACACCGGTCACATCGACGGACGTGATGAAAAACGGCAACAGGTCGAGGAACAATCCCGTGTCTATGGCCCGTGCGTCGAGCCGTGCGCGGATTTTCGGATAGGCGAGAACCCGCCTCAGTTCCCCGACCAGCGGCTCGCTCATGACGAGATCGAGGTCGCCTCCCCAGACCGCCGACAGGATCCTGCCGGGAGTGCTCTCGCGCCTGAGAAGGGCGGACACCAGGACATTGGTATCCAGCACGACTCGCACGGCGGGCTACCGTTTGCGCGGTGCGCGGCGGCGGACGTGACGGACGGCTTCGGCGATTTCGCGCTCGGCCGTCGCTTCGGGCACTCCGGCATAGACATCGCCCAGCCTGGCGGTCAACGCATCGAAGGCTTCGCGCAAGCGGCGAATGCGCTCGTAGAGCGGGTAATCGACCAGCGCCGCAACGGGCTTGCCGTCCTTGGTGACGACCACCGAATCTCCCCGGTATTGCACCTGGTTGAGGATGTCGCCCAGGTTCTGCCGCACGGTCATCGCTGTGGCTTCACGTCGCATGATCTTATCAACCATATTGATTGCTATGATCATGGTGGTTCGATGGCTGCGCTGTCAAGGGCGACCGCCATTGCGGCGGGTACGCCCTGTTGAGTCAGCGCTGGCGACCGCCCGTGCGGCGGGGCCTCCAAAGTCGCTCCCCGAAACTCGCTTGGTTTGGAGGCCCCGCCACCGGGCGGTGCCGGGCGTGGGCGATGGGGCGCCGGTGACCAGCAGGCGTCGCAATGCCAGGCGAGAACTCACGCGCCACACGCCGAGCCGCCCGGAGGCCGGTACCCTCGCCCAAAGCGAGTATCGGGGAGCGACGGCGAGGGTACCGGCCGCAAGGGCGGGCACCACGCCGACAGCGAGGCCTCGCCGCAATGACGGGCGCAACGCTGACTCGAGGGCGCAAGTGCGGGCGGATGAGGTGCGGATACCCCGTTTGCCAAAAAAGCGGGCCAGGCATTGCTGCCTGGCCCGGGGGGAACACCGACAGGCGCCTCGCTGCCGGTGCGGGGGCTTACCCCTTGCGCGACAACGGTTCCAGCGCGAGGTAGAGCGTGTTCTCGCCGCGCCGGACCAGGATGGGGATGGGCTTGTTCGCCGGCGCTGAGGCGACCAGTTCCTGCAGCTGCCGGGCGCTCTGGATCTCGGACTGACCGAAGCGCAGCAGGACGTCGCCACGGCGGATGCCGGCTTCGTCGGCCGGCCCGTCGCCCACGGCGGTGACGACGACG